>BTQM01000055.1:0-3196 GCA_036985875.1 Patescibacteria group bacterium | reverse complement strand
AAGGTTACAATCCTTGCGCAAGCGTATCATTGACGCGTGCCGTAATGTTCCCGCCGGTGCGAGCGATGAAGAGATCAAGCTCAAATGCGGAAATGTCCAATTTGACGGCGCCGACCCCAACCTGCCATCCGGCGGCACGTCTTCTGGCGGCACATCGGGTGGAGGAGTGCCACCGCCTCCTCCACCTCCACCACCGCCTCCTCCGCCGCCGCCGCCCGACTCGGAATCATCGGTTAAAGACGAACTAAGTTTTTGTGAAATACATGAGGCACGCCCTACGGACGTGCCTCTTTTTGTTTTGCTAGCATTTTTGGGAACATTGTACGCTGCCACGGACTGTGATAAATAAATATATATTGAAAAAATCACCCCTGGAAGGTGATTTTTTGTATATGCTTGCGCCTTTTGTTGTTCTGTGTTATTATAGTGATAGATAGCTGCGTAGGAGGTATTGCGATGTTCACATTGGCTAAATTTTCCCCTACCGAAGCGGATATTGGAATCTGCCTCGGAAAAACTATCTATTGCGTTAGATTCATCGTTACATGTAAGCGCGGACGATTTATGGATGTCAGTGATCCCTCTCCCGGCGTTGATATGGACGACATTGAGCTCTACGGCTTCGCGATACACGGAGCAAAGATGCTTAGGGATAGGGAATGGTGTTTGACAGACGAAGGATACCTCATTCCCGAGGATTTTCTTATGGAAATGCCTCTGATGGAATTGTGTCTGAGTATAGACGAAAATGTTTCTTTCCTCTCTTCCTTAGCGTTTAAAAAGGAGATCAAAAATGGAACCGGTTTTAGGGTGGACACTTCGTCCTTGTGCGCCGTTGATTCTGCGCAAGACGGATTCCGGTGTCGGTTTATTGAAAAGAGAATAGGGAGCTAGAGTCCTATCACCCAAAGGGATGTCGCAGTGCGACACCCCTTTTTTTTATGCGCAGAAAAGGCTCGCAAATAGCCAACTGTAACGAATTCGTGTAGAATTGGCACCGTATGATCATATTTTGGATAATCGTTTTTATCATCTCCCTTGCTGTCTTGGTGAAGGGTGCCGATTGGCTTTTAGAAAGTGCCGAGAAAATAGGGTTGCACTTGGGGCTCTCTCCGTTTGTTGTGGGAGTACTGATCGTCGGCATAGGAACGTCTCTGCCGGAGCTTGCTGCCAGCATCAGCGCCGTTTTCAAGGGCGTAGAAGAGATAGTGGTTGCTAATGCGGCGGGCTCCAATATCTCGAATATCCTGCTTGTGATCGGTGTCTCGGCTATTGTTGGAAGGCGGCTTACGACTGTTAAAAATCTTATTGACGTTGAACTTCCTCTCCTTGCCATCTCTACCGTCCTTTTCTTAGGGGTTGTGTATGACGGACTAGTTGAGCGTTGGGAGGCGGTGCTTCTTGTCGGTTCTTATGTTATTTATTTTCTCTATACGATATTGAGTAAGGAAGAGAAAGAGGAAAGTTTTCTTGTAAAAAAGGGGAGAGAGATAGAGGAGGAGCTTAAGGAGTACAAGCACATGTTCGGGTTTAGGTTCATTAGGCCACTTGTGGCCTTCAGGGATTATTTCCTCCTTATTTTGGGGGCAGCACTTCTTTTTGTCGGAGCAAAATATCTTATAGACTCAATGATCGCTCTGTCAGGAGAGCTTAATATAGCAACAACGGCCATTTCTCTTAGTGCGGTTGCATTAGGTACCTCCCTACCGGAGCTCGTCGTCTCCATTAGGGCGGTGCTTAAAAAAAAGTACGAGATGTCGGTTGGAAATATTCTTGGATCAAACGCTTTCAATGCGCTTATGGTGGTGGGTATACCAGGCATTGCGACAACACTTTTGCTGGATGAGGTGACGCTTACTGTCGGCGTCCCAATAATGGCACTGGCAACGCTCCTTTTCGTCATTTCGGGTATCTCCAAAACGATCCACAGCTGGGAAGGCATGATGTATCTTATGTTCTATGTGTTCTTCATGGTGAAAATCTTTGCGTAATATGATACAGGTCGTCACGATAAACAAAATGGGTAATAGGCGCAAAGGTATCTTTGAGGTAGTGGTGGAAGAAGGTGCGGGTAAAACAGTACACACGGTTTTTCTTGAAAAGGCGTATTACGAAATGCTCACAGATGGTGTAGGGTTGCCTGAGGACCTGATCAAACGATCGTTTGAGTTTTTGCTTGAGAGAGAGCCGAAAGAGTCCATACTAAAGAAATTTGATCTTAAAACGATTTCGCGCTACTTTCCAGAATACGAAGCGGGGATTGCGCAGACATATCGCGATTAAATAGGCGCGTAAAAAAAAGAGCCGATTTTTGGCTCTTTTCGTGACATGGATTAGACGTTCAGGACTTCTTTCCAGTTTTTCCAATCAACAATCCTCTTTCCCGGTATGCCTCTGTTGTAGTGGCAATCAAAGATGACACGTTCCCACTCAGGCGTAGCTATACCGCTGATGTGCGGCTTGTCATCAATGAGGAAGTCCCCGCGGACGAGCGTTTTGTCCTTAGTGAGTATTACTCTATTCGTGAATTCCCGCCCCATGTGTTTCTCAACCCATTGATATTTTTCCATCGCACAGTATTTGTTTTTAGACAGCGGTGAAGTACAAATTCGCACATCATGACCCATTTCAAGAAGCGCATGGGCCGCTTCAATACCGCCGCTGACGGGCGGGAGGCTAAGAATGAACCCGCGAGCGGAATAGATACCCCTCACTTTATCTAGAAAGTGATCCGGATAGTCGTCCTCTATATAAAATGTCGTGCGTTTCTCGGGTGGTATGAAGATTTCATCTGGAAATTGGTTTTGCCAGTGGTTGGCAAACCCTTTCTCAAAATCAGCCAACGGACCGTCTTGGTCAATGAGAATGATCATGTTTGCATCCTCCTTCTCTCGTACTGTTTCTATGGCCAATATATCCGCACCGTGCTTGAAAGTCAACCGTTGTTCGGGTTATTCTAAATATGCAGTTATGGAACACAGGGAAGACATCATCTTAATAGACAAGCCTAAGGGAATAACCTCGTTTGATGTCATCAGGGTCCTAAGGAAGAAACTCGGTGTCCGAAAAATTGGGCACGCCGGCACACTTGATCCGCTTGCGACGGGACTTTTGATCATCGGTGTCGGAGAGGGGACGAAAAAACTCAAGGATTTGGTAGGGCTTTCGAAAACATACGAAGTAGAGGTTCGCTTGG
>BTQM01000054.1:0-3246 GCA_036985875.1 Patescibacteria group bacterium | reverse complement strand
CAGCGCGACCATGGCAAGCTCATTTTCATTGACCTGCGCGACAGGACGGGCGTGGTACAAATGGTGGCGGTGCCAAAACACGAGGAAGCGCACAATGTTGCGAGCGGGGTGCGAGGGGAGTGGGTGCTTGAAGTGACGGGCACGGTAGGCAAAAGGCCGGAGAAGATGGTCAACCCAGACCTTGAAACGGGCGACATTGAAATTCAGGCAACGGGCATCAAGGTGCTTAGCGAGGCAGAGGAACTTCCATTTGAAAAGGACGGGGAATTCAATCTGGACACCTACCTTGACCACTTACCGCTTGTCCTGCGCACGGAGCGCGGCAGGGCGATATTTAGCGTACAGGCGCGCATTATTCGCGCGTTTCGGGAATTCCTGCGCAAAGAGGAGTTCACAGAGATCCAGATTCCCAAGATCGTGGGAGGGGACGCGGAGGGAGGGGCGGCGGCATTTGAGGTGGAATACTTCGGCCACAAGGCGTTCCTTGCGACAAGCCCCCAACTCTACAAACAGATCATGGTAGGGGTATACGAGCGGGTATTCACGGTGGGGAGCGCTTATAGGGCGGAGAAGCACAGCACGTCGCGCCATATCAACGAATACACTAGCATGGACCTTGAGTTCGGGTTCATCAAAGACCACAACGACATCTTAGACCTAAAGGAGCGCCTCCTGGGACATATCCTGAAAGACATCAGGGAAAACTGCGGGAAGGAATTTAAGGCGCTTGGCGCCGAGATCCCTGACATGCCTGCGTCCATTCCGCGCATGAAGCTAAGAGAGGCGCAGGAGATCATCAAAAAAGATTTTGGCGAAGACTGCACCGGCGAGCCCGACCTTGAACCACAGCATGAGCGGTGGCTCTCCGAATGGGCAAAAAAGGAGCATGATTCCGACTTCGTATTTATCACACATTATCCGGTGGACAAACGCCCGTTCTACACATACGAGGACGAGGACGATCCGGGATACACGAAGAGCTTTGACCTGCTTTTCCGTGGGCTTGAGGTCACGACAGGCGGACAGCGTATCCACGACTATGACACTCTGCGGGCGAATATAGAGAAGTGGGGACTCGATCCGAAGAAATTCTCGTTCTATCTGGAAGCGTTCAAATACGGCATGCCGCCGGAAGGGGGACTTGCCACGGGACTTGAGCGCCTCACCGCAAAGCTCCTGGGGCTTGAGAATGTCAAAGAGGCAACGCTCTTCCCACGCGACCTAAATAGAATTGATACACTGCTCTCCACGCCGGAGGGCGAGAAGGATGAAAGGGGTACGGAATAAAAAAGACTGGCTTAAAAACCAGTCTTTTTGCTTCCTAACTTTTACACTTATTGTACTGCTCATAATATTCCATTAGGAACTGCCCGCAACTGCTTCCTATGTCAATACCGGGAGGAATGTAAAACTCTGTTTCCACTCCTTCACATTCAAGCGTTTCGCGGAAATAGTCCACACGCTCGGAGCATTCAAAGTCAAGCGACGGTTTTTCATTATAAGACAAGAACTTGACCGGAATCCCCTGACCCATCAACAGTTTGGTCAACATGGCAACATCTTCTTCTCGGTCGTTTATGCCGTCAATTAACGAGTAATGGATCTCCGCCGAATTGCCGGTGGATGACATAAAAAGCTTGACCATTTCAATGCTTTCTGAAATTTGGTCCGCGGAAGGCATTATCTCTTTGCGCACGCCGGGATCCGGCGAATGCAGCGAAAGGTGAAATTTCAGAGGAATGGCATTTTTCTTCACGGCCTCTGTGAAGTCCCGCATTAACTTTATTTTTGGGATCAACGAAGCGACCGCGAAGCGCACAACCCCATAATTCTCCTTGAATTCATTAATTATCCGGTTACAGGTCTCTACAACATTCTTAATGTTAAGAAGGGGTTCACCGCACCCCATAAAGGAAATCAACAATACATTGTTGTGATGAGGACGAACAAGCAGTCCGAGATCATGAACAATATATTTCACCGGAAAAAGAATTTCTTCGGGCGTCAGATTTCTTACAACTAGATCGTAGTCTGACAAAAAGCAGAATTTACACCCTAGATTGCATGAGGTCTGGGTCGGCGCGCAAATGATATCCTTGCCGTCCTTTTTGTTGATATAGCTGAACTCCACGATCTGCCCTCGGGAGAGAAAAATGTATTTAACCGTGTTGTCAACATTTGACCGCACGATCTTCAGCAATTTCAGATCAAGATGATCGGGAAACATGTCTTACCTCTCTTTGAACGAGTTTTTGAGGAACAACTGGTCATTAATCCTATTTCATTTTTCTACGTATGTCAAATCATGCGTGACGCCTTGAAAAAGAGCGAGGAAACGGGTAGTATGTGGCCTATGGAGACTGAATATAGGGTAAAAATGGCGGTCTTTGAGGGGCCGCTGGAGCTGCTTTTACACCTCATAGAGAAGCGGAAGCTTCTGATAAACGATGTCTCCTTAGCAGCCGTCGCGGATGACTATATGGAATACGTGAAAAACTCGGAGAAATTCCCCGTCGGCGAGGTGGCAAATTTCATCCTGATCGCTTCGGCGCTTATCCTCATAAAATCAAGGTCTCTCTTGCCTGCACTTCAGCTGACCGAAGAGGAGGAGGGGAGTATTGAAGACCTGCAGAGGAGACTGCGCGAATACAAACGAATAAAAGAATTGAGTGTTCATGTGAAGGAGCGATTCGGGCGAAACATAATGTTTGCAAGGAGCCAGTCGGCATACATGGAGCCGGTCTTCTCTCCCGATGAAAGCATGAGCGTCGCTAACATTTTTTCCGCGATGAAAGGTGTTTTGAAGAAATTACCGCAAAAAGAGATCCCTCTTCCGAAAATCATTGTCAGAAAGGTAGTAAGCCTGCAGGAAATGATAGAGAGATTGGCGGAGCGGATGCAGTCAAGTCTCGCCGTGAGCTTTCAGGAGTTTTCGGGAATGGGCAGGAAGGAGAAAATAAGCGTAGTGGTGGGTTTTCTCGCAATGCTTGAGCTGGTGAAGCTGGGAATCATCGCGGTGCGGCAGGAAGAGAATTTCAAGAGCATAGAAATGGAGTCGCGCGAGGTGCCGGAGTCCTGAACTTAAAGTGATATTATTTTTATATTATGAATTTAGACGCAAAAATCGAAGCCGTGCTTTTCTTCAAAGCGGAACCGGTATCCATAAAAAAACTTGCGGCCATCTTAAAGGCAAGCGAGGAGAAGGTGGCGGAGGGTATCACCGTACTTGAAGAGAAGCTCGCCGAC
>BTQM01000053.1:0-3248 GCA_036985875.1 Patescibacteria group bacterium | reverse complement strand
TCACTTATTGCTACATTGTTGCCCTGCTCAGTGGGATGCCCAAGTTAGCAATGTAATATAATTTATTAATGTAACAATGTAACACTATGAATCTATGGCATGACATTTCCGCCGGGAAGAATACCCCCGATGAGATCAATACCATTATTGAGATCAACAAAGGATCAAAAAACAAATACGAGATTGACAAAGAAACGGGGATGATCGCGCTTGATCGCGTTGCGCACACGGCGCAAGACTTCCCTTTTGACTATGGATTTGTCCCGCGGACACTTTGGGATGACGGTGATGCGCTGGACGTCATTCTTCTCACCACCTACCCGTTCCATCCCGGCATACTTGTAAGAGTGCGCCCCGTGGCGCTCATGCGCATGGTTGATTCTGGAGATCCCGACGACAAGATCGTCGCCGTACCCATCGGCGATCCGCGCTGGGACGGTGTTTGCGACCTGCAAGATGTCAACAAACATACCTTGAAAGAGATGGCGCACTTCTACTCCACCTACAAAAAGATCCAGGAGAAAGAAGTTGAGGTAAATGGCTTTGAAGACAGAGCAGCCGCCCTCTCTGCCATAGAGAGAAGTCAAAAGCTCTACAAGGAAAAATTCGGAAAATAAAGATCGCTCGGGTTTTATTTTTCCGAAACCGCTCAGGGTATTCAGAAATCATAGTCGGTTCATAACAAAAAACACAAAACTCCTCCAAAGTCGTCAAACAGATGTGTTTTCTTACTCACCTCCTTGATTTCTGAACACCTTACCGCCTGCCTGTGCGTGTACGCACGCAGACAGGCAATGTTTGCAAAAAGAACAGTCCTCGCTCTGTTGGGGGAAACACACCCCTTGCGTTTTCCCCACTTCGCGCTTTGTTGAATTACAGGGAGACTTTTTGTATACTGAAAGAAGTATTTCAAGCCGAGGTTCGATCCTTGGACTGAATCATTATTAATACAATAATTTAATATTTATGATGCAAAAAATGACAGTAACGTTTTTGGCAATAGTGATGGCGCTATTGTTTGGTGTGTCTGCTGCAGGGGCACACACGGCGCAAGTCCAAGGAATCACGGAAGGGGCAGTTCCTTCCGAAGCAAGCAACGTTGTTGATGCAGCAAAAGACGCGACAGCCGAAAGAAAGGAGGCGCTAAATAAAGCGCGGGAACTACGAGTGAACACCCTGGAAGAAAAACGTCGGATCAGGGCGGATTTGAAGAGCGCGGGGGAAGAAAAGAAAGAGGAAAGAAGGGTGCTGGGAGAGGAGAAACGTGAGCTTAGAACTGAAGCTAGAGAAGCTAGAGAGATAAAAAGGGCAGAAAAAAAGGCAGAGATAGTGGAAAAAAGAGCAGAGCGCAAAGCGAAAATTGCCGAGAAAAGGAAGGCTCGCATTATGGCGTACGCGGAAAGAATGCTGAAAAGGCTCCATGCGGCGCTTGGCAGGATCGAGCGGCTCGGAGAAAGAGTCGCTTCACGAATTGAAAAATTCAACGAACGAGGCATAGACACGACCGAAGCGGCGTTGCTTCTGGAAGAATCAAGGGCCGAAGCGGAAAAGGCGAGGTTGGGCCTGGAAGAAGCAAGGATAGCGATAGCGAGCGCGGTTGAAGCGGAAAACCCCAAGGAAGCGTTCCTCAAGGTGCGCACCATCGTAAAAGAAGCGATCGTAAACATAAAAGGAGCACATAAAGCGCTTATAGAGGCGATAAAGGCGCTTAGAGCATCCGTTGGAACTAACGCGGAAGAGGAAACCGGCGAAAGTGAGACGGAATAATACAAAAAATAGGGTTTAAGCAGTTGGATGCAGTTTGAGGCGCACGAGCCAAATGGAGTAAGCAATATCAGGCATACAGCGAACGACATCTAGTGACGTGTGGCGCCTGTCCGCATCCAGCGGAAAGAAATGCGCCGACTGCATAAGTTCTAAAATTATTAATTAACAAAATAAAAAACTATGGAAGAGGAACTAAAGAAAGAAGGAGACGTGGAGAAAGCAGCAGAGCATGCTGCACCAGAATCTCCCGCAGAAGAAAAGTCAGTAGGCGCTATTATTGGAGCAATTATCATCGTGGCGCTGCTTGTGATCGGTGGACTCTATTTCTTAAGCGTACGATCGGGGAATCTGGTAGAAGAACCAAAAGCGGCCGAGGAGATACTTGCAGAACCGGACACCGCGGTAGAAGCGCTTGATACACAGGGAACCTCTGACGAGATTGCCGACATAGAAGGCGACCTGAACCTGACAGACCTTGAAGGACTCGACGCGGAGCTGGGAAATATAGACGCGGAGCTAGGTCTTTAGAGCTCAAATCTCAAAGAAACAAAGAAAAACCGACCCTGAGGTCGGTTTTTCAGATGGGCAAGGACTGGCCTTGCCCACTTTTTATTGCCCCATAGCGCGCAATGTGCTACGCTAGAGCGCATTATGGCACAAACGGAGATAAAAAACTTGGAGAATTCCGAGGTTGAGATCATAGGAGAGATGGCAACGAAGGATTTTGAGAAACACAGAAGCGGTGCAATAGGCCGGCTCGGCGTGCAAGTGGAAATACCCGGATTCAGGAAAGGGCATGTTCCCGAATCTATTTTGGTGAAAAAACTGGGAGAAGAAACCGTCCTTGAAGAGATGGCGCAAAGCGCTCTGCGCGAAGAGTATCCGAGGATCATAGCGAAACACGACATTGCTGCAATAGGAGCGCCGGACGTGACTATAACAAAAATAGCGAAGGATAACCCGCTGGGATTCAAAATAAGGGTCGCGGTCATGCCAAAAATTGAGCTTCCTGATTATGGAAAAATTGCGAAGGGTGTACTGTCAAAAAAGGAGGGTGTGGTGGTGACAGAAAAAGAGGTTGAGGACACTATTTTGGAAATAAGAAGGATGAGGGCTAAAACGGCGCAGGTCCTCAAGGATGAAGAAAAAAGTGAGAGTAAGGAAGAGGGCAAAGACAATCTTCCCGACCTCAACGACGAATTCGTTAAAGCCCTCGGCGGGAACTTCAAGAACCTTGCCGATTTCAAAGAAAAGCTTAAAGGGAACATTAAAAAGGAAAAGGAATTAAAGGCGCGCGACAAAAAAAGGATGGAGGTGCTGGAAGAGATCATAAAAAAATCCAATATCGCGCTTCCGAGCATTTTAGTGGAAAGCGAGTTGGACAGAATGATGGCTCAATTCAAAGACAACATAGCTCGCGCCGGAGGAGTGTTTGAGGAGTACCTGAAACACGCAAAGAGAACCGAGCAGGACCTGAGAGG
>BTQM01000052.1:0-3284 GCA_036985875.1 Patescibacteria group bacterium | reverse complement strand
GTATGTGTACGATCTTGCGACAAACTTGCCGAAAGAAAGATTTGAAATAGCAGTTGCACTTGGGGGAGAGGGGGTATTGAAAGAGAAGCTGGAGAAAGCGGGGGTAAGAACGATTACTATAGCGCGGCTCAGTAGAGACATCAGGGTGTTTGATGACATAAGGGTGTTTCTTGAGCTCCTGCGAATCATGACGCGAGAGAAGCCGGATATTGTGCACCTCAACAGTTCAAAGGTGGGTATCATGGGAACCATGGTGGGAAGACTCGCAGGCGTCAGGAAAATAATTTTTACGGCGCATGGATGGGCGTTTGCGGAGGATCGCCACGGTGTTTCTAAAAAAATATTGAGATTCATCCAGTGGCTCACCGTTGTGCTGTCACATACTACCATTGCCGTGTCTGATGAAACCCGCCGACAGATCGCCTCCCTGCCGTTTATCTCTAAAAAAATTCGAGTTGTCCACAACGGCATTCCGAATCTTCGGTTTGAGGAAAGGGATGAAGCTCGCGGAGTGTTACTTGGAAATCCGGTTTCCAAGTTGAAAGAGGGGGGTGTGTTGTGGATCGGCGCCATTGCGGAACTGCACAAGAATAAGGGGCTGGAGTACGCCATAAAAGCACTCGCGAAACTGAAAAAGGGAGCCGTTCCGCTTATCTTCGTCATTATCGGGGAGGGGGAAGAAAGAAAGGGGCTTGAAGAGCTTGCGAAACGAGAAGGTGTTGAGGATCAGATATTATTTAAAGGCTATATGCGGGATGCGTATCGTTTTATGCGGGCGTTTGATATTTTCGTGATGCCATCTACAAAGGAGGGACTTCCTTACGTCTTGCTTGAGGCGGGTGCGGCGGGTATCGCCTTAATCGCCAGTCAAACTGGGGGTATTCCTGAAATTATTGATGATATGGAATCGGGCATTTTAGTAAAACCGAGGCACCCAGGAGAGATCGCCGAAGCAATAAAGTTTCTGGCGGAGGATGAGCAAAAGAGGGTCGCGCTTGGAGAGAACTTGCACGAAAAAGTAACACGGCAGTTTTCCCTGCGGGAGATGGTGGAGCGAACGACTGGGTTATATTTGTCCCGCACATACCTAAAGTAGCTTCGCCTCTCGCATTGCGCGGATCATGCGTGTCATGCCGATCCCTCCGCCAAAGCGCGTGAAAAACTCAAGGCCGAGGAACCCCTCCAACTCCTCCTCTACTCGCTCTTTGCCGAACGCGGCAAAGAGCGTTTGCGCGTATTGTCCGTCGCTTATGGAATGAAACTGCTCCCGCATCTCCGTGGGATCATTGCTGCGCTCGGCACTGCCTATGGTCTCCATCCCATGAAGTATAACGTCTATCTTGCGCGCGTGGCTCCCCTCTTTGCGCATGTTCCAAAATGGTGATGTGTGTTGGGGGAAATTCTTTAGGAGTATAGCGGGACCGATATCGTCTTTCATTCTCATCTCATGCTCGCTGGTCAACTCATCGGTGTTGTAATAGCGCGCCACATCATCGTAGTCTTTATGAACGATATTATTTTTGTCTCCGAAACCGATATGCTCACATAGCGCGACTTCCAACTTTGCCAAGTCGTCAACATTTCCCTTTGATTCAAACTCGAACATTGGGAAAATTATTTCGTGCCGTCCGGGGATGGGGTCGGGTTCGTTGCGGTAGCTGGTACTCACACAAAAAACGCCCGGCAAATTCGGGTTCTTGAGAAGTTCATATTCAAGCCACATCTGCCCTGTTTGCGGCAATGGCCAACTGGTATTGTTGTATTGATACACCGCAATAGTGGTCGGGTCCTCGCATGCTGCAAGAATACTTAGGCGATCCTGTGTATGCACTTCAACAAATCCTTTTTTAAGAAAAAAGGAGCGCAGAATGTTGACCGCCGCACTAAACGCAACGACATCTTTTGTGGCAATATAGTTTTGCAGCATATGTATAGTTGTTATAGGTTAATTCAAGGTTAACAAGCTAATAATGGGCAAAAAAAATACCCCTTTGGGGTAATGATATTTCTATATAATTCTGATTGATTAATCGAAGCGGGCTTGGAGAAAAAACGAAAAACTGAAATAAAAAAGAGTGGGTGATTGCACTGTAGGACATAGTTGTTGTGTGTTGTGCGCGCGTACATGATACTTACTTCCTAACTAGTATAACAGCACCGTTTCCACGCCGTCAAACGACTTATCCACACTTCAGCACATTCCATGCAGACAAACCATCCTGCACCTGCGTTTTCCACACCTCGTTGCCATATATAGCTGTTTAAAAACAGCGTTTTTGCTATACTAACACTATGTCAGATGTAGAATTTAATCCTGAAGAGAGGGGGTTTGAAGGGAGCACGCAGTGGGACACCGCCAAGAAACCCGCGCTCGTTAGCTTGATGATAAAAATTGGGTTGGCGAAGGATGTGAGAGGCGCAAACTATGTGTTGATCGGCATCGCCGTGCTTGCACTTGTGGGAAGTATTATGGTCTTTGGATTCACGGGAAGCGAAAATATTGAAGGTACCGCCGATCCCGCGGTGAGCGAACAAGTAATTCCCGGGCAAGTACCCGGCCTCTATAGGTAGAATGTATGTTTAGAAAAAACAACAAAAAATATGCTTCCGCGCATTTTCAAGGGTTCACCATTATTGAACTTTTGGTATCTATTTCGATCATCGTCCTTCTCTCCTCCGTCGTTATCCTCGCGGTAAACAAGGCGGGAGCAGCATCAAGGGACACGGTGCGAAAATCAGAGATAAGGCAGTTGGAACGCGCGCTTGAGTTCCATTACGACAAATACGGGTCGTACACCCAGCCGGAAACGAGGGTTGACGATACGAGTTCCAGCTGCGGCACTCCGCCGGGAGCCGATTGGTGCTCCGACAGCAACTTGCGCATCCTAGTGACAGACGAGTTTATGGACACACTTCCTAAAGATCCAGTTAACAGCGGCATATATCGCTATACATACGAACCGTGGGATGCGGGACAAGGCGGCTATCCGCAGGCCGGACAGGCGTATGATCTATGTGCAACGCTGGAGGGTGGGGGGGTGTTTTGCGTGAATAAGCGTAATTAAAGGGCGCTCGGGTTTCATCCTTTTGCAAAACGCGCATAAACTGCCCAAGCGGTCAGTTTTGCTATTCTCACCCTCGCTCTTTTGCTCCGCTCCGCTACGCAAAAACTAGCCCCTTCGGGCTGCGAAATTTTTTATAAAAGAGAAACCCTAGCTTTACCAGAGGGAACAATTGAAAGTTTCTGCTCCAGCTTCTTAATTCTAAATCTGCCAAGGGTACCT
>BTQM01000051.1:0-3358 GCA_036985875.1 Patescibacteria group bacterium | reverse complement strand
AGCACCCCTATCGCGCATACGGATAATGTTGACATTGTCGCCACCGGACCAAGTCCGAAACATTCCACATATATCGCGAAGGGGTTCAACTTTACAACCGACTGTTGTGATGTAGCTGCGGTGCATCTGGACACCAAGCGCTTTCCTTACGGCTATGCATATTTCTTGGCGATGAATGGACAGGCAACACTCGCGGTATGCGGCAAAAAGGAAATCTTTCGGGAAAGAGAGGCGGTGCTTAATAATGCAATCGCCTTCTTTAGAAGCAAGCTGGGTTCATTTGAAATGCGCGACAAAAAACGCTTCGGTGGTTATGGCGTAACGCCGCTTCCCAATATTTTCCCAGCCACAAAACCACTAATTGTCGGGGAGGCTGCGGGGCTTCAAGACAATCTCTTTGGATTTGGGATGGGGCACGCGTTCAGATCGGCAATAGCCGCTTCCCAGTGCATCGCTGACAACATGCCATATCGCACATTCTTTGAAAATGAGCTGGCGCCGGCCGTAACCGCAAGTCGTCTATGGGGAAAAATTATGTTTGGAGCGCTCAAGAATCCCGGCATACACCTCGTGTGTTCACTGATAGAAAGAGATTGCCATTCGACGCTGAAATTTTTCTATAATCCAACCTTATTTACTCGAATTGCGGGAACCTTGTTCCATTGATATTACCCAGCTATCTGAAGGATAGCTGGGTTTTTTTTATACATACAACCACCGCCCTACAAAAGCTCCCCTATCCCCTCTTCAAGAGAAATGCTCGGCTCCCAGCCGAGAAGGTTTTTTGCTTTCGTGTTGCTCGCCAGAGTATGCTTGGGTTCCACGCGCGGCGGGACATGCTCTACGGGACCGCCGATCAGCTCCGCGATCTTGTTGATGGAGACGTTATTGCCCGCGCCTATGTTGATGATCTCACCCTTCCCCACGTTCTTGCTCTCCATCGCAAGGAGGTTCGCGCGCACCACATCGCGAACGTGGGTAAAGTCCCTTGTCTGCTCGCCATCGCCGGTGATCGTAAGCGGTTTCCCTTCCGCTTTTTGTTTCAAGAACTTACCGATCACAAGCGCGTAAGGACCCTCCGGATCAAATCGCGAACCGTACACGTTGAAATAGCGCAATGACACAGTCGAGAGACCGTATATCTCGCTGAACACTCTGCAATACATCTCCCCAATATATTTCTGCAAACCGTACGGACTCAAAGGGTTCACCGGCATATCCTCTGTGAGCGGCATCTCCGTCTGGTCGCCGTACGCGGAACTTGAAGCCGAATATATTACCCGCTTCACTCCACCCTTGTGCGCGGCAAGCAGCACGTTCAATGTGCCGCCAACATTAACGTCATTCGTCTCAACGGGGTTTTCAATGGAAAACTGCACGCGCGGCAAAGCGGCCAAGTGAAATACATAGTCGGCGCCGCGAATTATGTCCTCAATGTCAGCATAATTCCTTATATCAACGGTGTGAAGCACCGCCTTCTTGTTCACATGCTCGCGCTTCCCGCCGCTCAAATTATCTATCACGCCCACATCAAACCCGCGCTCCACAAGCGCATCCACCACATGCGAGCCGATAAACCCCGCCCCTCCGACAACAATAGCTCTTTTCATATTTATCACCCTACCACACGCACAAGCTTTCCACCATTTAATTTTTTAATTGACGGACGTGCGACGTCCGTCAAATCTACTCTCGCGGTAAAGCAACGAAAAAACCCGCTTGCGAATCTACAAACGGGTTGGGCCATACACTTCTAGTGTATGGAGACAAGCAACCACTATCGTCTAATCTTTCGCGTATGTGCCAAGAAGCGACGAACTGGAGCGCAGTTTTTCTCCCCCGACATTAAACACCATCTCGATGCCGAGCTCTTTGCATACCCGTGCTTCGGGTATATCCGCTTCATCTTTTCTGTCACCGCCGTTGGCAAATACATGAGGTTTGAATTGTGCAATAGCTTCTCCCACATCATCCCGTTCGCTCTCAAGGATATGGACGTCGTTCACGCAACCGAACCCCTTGATGATCTCCATCCTGTCCTCCTGCATCATAAACACCCGCCCTTTTTTCCTAACCAGCCACTCGTCTGAATTTATGACCACAAGAAGCTGATCGCCCAATTTCTTCGCTTCCTCAAACATCCTCAAATGTCCCACATGAACGGGATCAAATCCGCCGCTTACCATCACGAGTTTCCCGCTTCCGCCAGCTGGCGGATCCACGCGTCCATAGTCGTCTTCGTACCTCACGATATCATCTTCATCCGGCCTTCCCGTCGCTATTTCAATGTAGAGCCCTTTTTCCATCCTGTGCTTTTTTCTTTTCTTTATTTTTTTTATGCCTCTTATGCTGATGTGGTATTCCGTTCTGTACTCGTGCGACTGCAGGCTCGTTCTCCCTTTCACCAAAATCACCTTCAACCAAAAATGTTTGGTGTGAATGAGCTTCCACATTTTCCCCCATGGCCTTACGGTCAACATACAGGAAACTATACTACACATTAAAAAATATGCACACCTCATTGACACCTTTTGACACTCCTATATAGTTATCATGCATGTATGAGTTAAATAAACCCAAACATAGGTATACAAGACATGTACGACTGGGCGAGACACGTCAGTTCCTCAAAGTAAGCAAGAGCACCATATAAACGCCTGCTTAAAAATGGGCCCGTCAAGGTAAATTGGATTCAATCAATCCGCACTCCGTGACATCGCCTATACTATAATTATACCTTCTTCCTAAATTGGCGCATAAGCCGTTTTGCCATGTGCAATAATTTTGGAGGAATCTTGCCCAAAAAAGGCATTATAAGACGCCACCTTTCAGCATAATAGAGGTACATATGCGGGTGAACGAGCGGAAGGGCTTCGCTGTATCCAGCTTCAACTTCCTTTTTTAACTTTTGGTATTTGGTCAGCTTCTTTTTGTCTACATACATAAAAATGTTTTGGGCATAAAAAAACGACACTCGACTGTCACTCCAAATCTTGCGCCGGATGCAATCTACCGGTATGTATCCTTTTTCTTTAAAAATCTTTGACCAATAATCTGGCCATTGTTCGTTAACGTGGTGCGTGCCACCCTGAAGTGGTATAGCTGCTGAAAAAAGTATCACGGGAGCCATCTCCACCAAACTTCCCACCAACTGTTCGGACTTTGAGGAATCAAGATGCTCGGCAACCTCAAGACACACCACAAGATCTGCTTTTTGGGCAATATTAAGTGGCTGTTCTAAATCTTTTGAGATAAATGCCTCTTCCGGTATCACGAGCATTTTCTTATTGACCCAGTTGCCATCAACACCAATGATTTTTCTAACCCCGTTCTCGCTAAAAGCCTTCAACCACAAACC
>BTQM01000050.1:0-3536 GCA_036985875.1 Patescibacteria group bacterium | reverse complement strand
CTCGCTCTTACTTGTCGGTCTTGGCATCGGCTATTTTAATTACGCGTCCGAACCCGCCTTGTCCGACGATTCAAAGATCGCCGTGGCGTCTCTCGTGTCAAAGTTTTCCTTTAAGCTGGGCCTTGACCTTTCGGGGGGTACGCACCTTGTCTATAGCGCCGATGTTTCTTCCATACCACTCTCCGAAAGAGACGGGTCAATGGAATCACTGCGGGACGTTATAGAGCGGCGGGTTAACCTTTTTGGCGTGTCGGAGCCAGTCGTACAGATCGAGCGAGTCGGGATTTTTGCGAATGAGGATGACAAGGACACCTATCGGCTTATTGTGGAGCTTCCGGGAGTGACCGATACCGACAAAGCGATTGCGATGATCGGAGAGACACCCATTATTGAGTTTAAAAAAGAACGGCCGGAAGAAGAGGTGCAAGCGATATTGGAAGGGCGGCAAAAGTTGAGAGAGGCGATTATGGAAGGGCGAGATGCAGGAGAGCCTGACCCGATCATCTTTCAGGATATATATGAACCGACGGGTCTTACAGGCCGTTTCCTTGAGCGGGCGACTCTTGAATTTGATTCCACCACCAGAGAACCCGTTGTGTCTCTTCAATTCAACAAAGAGGGGGCAGAGCTGTTTGCGCGGATTACCAAAGAGAACATAGGTAAAATATTGGCTATATATCTTGATGGCGCCCCCATCTCCGAGCCAGTGATACAACAGGAGATCACAGGGGGGCAAGCGGTGATCAGTGGGGGATTCACGGGCAAAAACGGAGCCGAAGAAGCAAAAATACTGGTGGGGCGGCTCAATTCGGGCGCACTTCCGATCGACGAACTTAAGCTTCTTTCGACGCAAACCATAGGACCGTCTCTTGGCGAAGAAGCAAGGGGGGACGGTGTGAATGCGGGACTCTTGGGGCTTGCGCTCGTGGCACTTTTTCTGATTGCGTGGTATCGTCTGCCGGGACTCGTGGCGGTTTTGTCACTGGGAATTTATATCATGATCGTGCTCGCGTTGTTCAAATTGATACCCGTTACCTTGACTGCCGCCGGAGTTGCCGGTTTTGTGCTTTCCATAGGCATGGCGGTTGACGCGAACATACTTATTTTTGAGAGGATGAAAGAAGAGCTTCGTGGAGGAAGGAACATCCCGGATGCGATCAGAGAAGGGTTCTCTCGTGCGTGGCTTTCCATACGTGACGGGAATACGTCAAGTATTATAACGGCTGTGATATTGTTCTGGTTTGGGTCTAGTTTAATAGAAGGATTTGCGCTCACGTTCGGGCTAGGAGTTCTGGTAAGCATGTTTTCCGCGATCGTGATAACGAGAACGTTCTTATTGGTAGTTGCAAGAGGGGAGAATAAGGGCATTGCCAGATTCTTATTTGGGACAGGAATCAAATAAGATTTTTTACCATGTTTGTCATAAAATACAGAAACATATTTTTTATCATCTCGGCGCTCATGGTTGCCGTGGCGCTTTTTATCGTCTTCTCTTTCGGGCTCAACCTCGGTATTGATTTCAAGGGCGGTTCTATTCTTGAAGTGAGTTATCCTGATGGACGACCCGAGCTTGCTGTTATCAATGAGAGAGTAGCCGAATCTCTATCCGGGCAGGTGTTTGTACAGCCAACAGGGGAGAGTGGGCTTATCGTGAGGGCTGAAGGTTCCAGCGAAGAATACAGACAGGCGCTTCTCTCCGCGCTTTCGTCGGACGGAGAGATCGCAATGAATGAAGAGCGATTCAACGCTATTGGCCCCACCATCGGCGCCGAACTTCGCTCAAAAGCGTGGATCGCGATCATTATAGTCGTTATTGCAATAATCCTATTTATAGCATTTGTATTTCGTCATGTATCAGAACCCGTTTCATCTTGGAAATATGGAATGATAGCGATCATCGCACTTGCGCACGACATAATTATTCCCACCGGAATATTTGCATTTCTCGGATATGAAATAGATTCACTCTTTGTAATAGCGCTCCTTGCAATAATCGGTCTTTCCGTTAACGACACTATCGTTGTGTTTGATCGCGTGCGGGAGAATCTCAAAAACAAGACATCAAGAGATTTTGGAGAGACTGTGGGGAAGAGTTTGAAACAAACATTCACACGCTCGATCAATACGTCTATCACAACACTTTTTGTACTTTTGGCGCTTTACTTCATCGGCCCTGACTCAACACAGAATTTTGCGCTCGCGCTCGCGCTCGGAATATTCTTCGGAACATACTCATCGATCTTCTTGGCATCACCTCTTTTGGTTGCCGCAGAAAGGTGGAAAAGAAATGGAAGAAAAGGATAACAAAAAGAAAATTTTTACAAGCAAATGGACAAAGCGGATCGCCGTCGTTGGCTTGATCTACATTGTGTATTTTCTCGCGATCCAGATTATTTTCAAAACCCTCACTTAAGCTGCTGACCGCGATCCGTCAACCTGCCACGTTGACAGTTTTTCCTTGTTTCTCTAAAGGATTGTAAATACCAACGAAAGATGGTAGAAAAGATTTAGTATCTTGAACAGATTTTCAAAAAAGAGGCAAAAAAAATGAGATATTATCCCAATACAGTTACGCTAATCGTTTCTCTTATTGAAAACAAGTTTGGCAAGCAAACACCGGAGAGAGATAAAAACAATATGCCCGCGCATATTATTTGGATGACGCAAGAAATACAGAGTTTCCCCGATACCAGAAAAGGATCGGCAAAGGCCGGAAGGTGGATCGGATGGATTTTCCGAGAGGTGGAGAGAATGGGGCTGATCAATGAAGCGCGTTATCTCAATGAGCTAAAGCAAGACGTGTCAGAAGGGCACTTTTAAGGTCAATCCCTAGGGATTGACCTTTTTACTTATATGTATATTATTATGCGCAGATACCCAAAGACAGGAGTGACACATCATGAAAAACATGAAAGAAAAGAAAGTAGACAAGCACCTTGCCAATACACTGCCGCATTTCTCAAGCATGAATGTAGATGAACTTCAGGATGGGTTGAATGCGCTGCTTGAAGAAGGCCGTGCGCTGGTCAATGATCTTCTTGAGAAGGTTGATCATCACACATGGGACAATTTCGCAGAGCCGCTTGAGCTTCAAGATGAAAAGATCAATAAGTTTTTTGTCATTATTGAACATCTGAACATGGTGGCAAATACGGACAAGCTCACGGACATTTATGCGGCGTGCAAGAAAGATCACGTTGCATACGCCACCGAATTGGGGCAAAACAAAAAACTCTTTGATGCCTACAAGTCCATTGCCGATGGCGATGAATACAAAACACTCACCCCGTCGCGGAAAAAGATCGTGGATAATATGTTGCGCGACTTCAAGCTCTCGGGTGTTGATCTGCCGGAGGCGGCGAAGAAACGTTACAAACAGATACAGGAAGAACTTTCCGCGCTTACGGCGCAGTTTCAGAAAAACGTACTTGATGCGGGGAATGCGTGGTCTAAGCATATCTTTGACCCCAAATCTGTTTCAGGAATACCTGAAACAGATTTGAAAACCGCGCAAGAGCGTGCGGAGAAAAAAGGGT
>BTQM01000049.1:0-3593 GCA_036985875.1 Patescibacteria group bacterium | reverse complement strand
TGATTTGAGCGAGAAAGAAAAAACGGAACTCGTGAAAAAGTACGGAACCAAGTCCGCACTGGTGAAACTTCCTTTGCGAATGCGTGCGGTGGCGAAGGATATCGTGGAGCACTACAAGGCATTTGTACAGCCCGGCGGGTTCAAGGCGCAGATCGTGTGCACCGACAGAGAAACGACGGCGCAGTACAAGAAAATAATGGACGAGCTGGTGCCGTCGGAATGGTCAGCAGTGGTGTATTCTTCGGGCGATGTAAATAAAGACACCGAGGAGCTGAAGCAATACAATACCAACAAAAAACAGCGCGATGCTATTATTGCGCGGTTTAAAAGCCCGAAAGACCCTCTGCGCTTTCTGCTTGTGTGCGACATGCTCCTCACAGGGTTTGACGCGCCGCTAGAGCAGGTGATGTATCTGGACAAGCCGCTTCGCGACCATGCCTTACTTCAGGCGATAGCGCGGACAAACCGCTTGTATCCCAACAAGGGTGTGGGGAAGATTATTGACTATTACGGCATTACAAAAAATTTGTACGACGCTCTTGATTTTGACGAGGATGTTGTGGACTCGGCGATGATAGACATGGAGCGGATGAAGGAAAAATTCACGGATGTGCTGGGTGACACGGTGCGCATATTCGGCAAGGTGAATATAGAAGACCCTTCCATGGAGAATTTGCGCGGCAATCTCAAAATCTTCATTGATGACAAGCAAAAGCAAAAGTATTTTTCCGAGAAGTATACTCGGCTGAAAACGCTGTTTGAGATATTGACACCGGATCCGTTCCTGAAACCGCATGTACGAACGTTTGAATGGCTCACGAGTTTTTACATTGCATTTCTGAAAGAGTTCCGTGAAGAAACCGACTCATACATATTGAGCGGTTTCGGGGAGAAGATAAAAGACATGATACACAATAGCAACGCGGTTGATTTTGAAGGGATCACGAAAAGCTTTCGGGAGTTGCGCATTGATGACTTGTATAAGCTTGAGCGGATGAAAAAGATGGACGAGGAGGAGAAAGCGCTGACGCTTGAAAAAGTGCTCAAGCATGAGATCTCCATTGAAATTGATACTGACCCGATATTTGTGAGGTTTGGCGAGCGACTTAACGCCATTCGTGAGGATTTTGAGAATCACCAAATTGATCTGTTCGCAAGGATAAAGCAGTACGAAGAGCTTTTGGGGGATATAAAAGAGAAGCGCGGTGAGGCGGAGGAGCTTGGCTTTAATTTGAAAGAGTACGCCTTGTATGTCATCTCACAAGAGTTTGTTTCAGGGAGTAAAGAAGCGGTGCACGATTTTATTAAAGAAATGACGGCTCGGCTGGATGAGGTATTGGATGAGGGTTGGCAGGAGTCCACAAAGAAAGATATTTTTATCAAGGACGTGAAGCGCACTCTGCAGGAGCTTATCTTGAAGGAGTATAAGGGCAAGGTGAACGTGAATGATTTTCACAAATACCTTAATCGGTTGGTGGATATTGTGATAAAAAAGTTTTAATGAAGGATGTTGCGCAGACACAAGAGAAGAAGATCGGATATGTGGTGCGCGAGAGCCGTCGTGCGCGCCGGATGCGTATCGCGGTGTATTGCGATGGCGCGGTGGTGGTGACAAGACCGCGCGGTGCCACTGATAACATTGTGGAGAAATTTGTTGCCGAAAAAACGGGGTGGATTTTGAGGAAATTGGAATACTTCAAGCAATTCAGCGGGACAGGCATCGCGCGGTTCGGTGTGGAGGATTATCTGATGCACAAAGGCGAAGCTCTTGTATTGGCAGAAAAGCGCGTGGAGTATTTTAATAAGGTATATGGTTTTTCGTACAACAACATTTGCATTAAGAACCAAAAAACGCGCTGGGGAAGTTGTTCGCGAAAAGGAAATCTAAACTTTAACTACAAGATATTGTTCATACCGAAAGTGATGCGCGACTATATCATCGTGCATGAGTTGTGCCACTTGAAAGAACTCAATCATTCCCGAAAATTTTGGGATCTTGTCGTGAGGGCAATTCCCAACCATGTGGAAGTTAAAAGGGAGTTAAGAAATAATATTCTTAATTATCGTTGAGGTGTAATTACCTCTCATGTGTGCAAGGGTGGCAAGTATACGGGTGTCGGAACGGCATGATATAATCGATTTATGAACTTTTTAACTTTAATCATTGCCGCTATTGTCGGAATTGTGCTTGGGGCGTATTTTGCGCGGCGGAGGGATGGTGGGTTGATTTCGGAACAAGCAAAAAGGAAGGCGGAGAATAAGGAGAGGATTTTGGAATTTTTGCTAGGAGTGTTAGGGGCTAAACATATTTTTTGAGAGGAGTATAATATGAGAAAAGCATTCATGAGGTCGTAAGATTATCAGCTCACAATAATTCGCACATGAAACGAGAGATAAAAATATTCATTGATGATACGGAGATTGCGGGGACACTTGTTGTGCCGGAGGGCGCTTCGGGCATTGTGCTTTTTGCGCACGGGGGCGGGAGCAGTCGCTTCTCGCCGCGCAATGTTTTTGTTGCCGAGAAACTGCAGGAGCAAGGGTTCGGGACGCTACTTATTGATCTCCTTACGGAGAAAGAGGACGAGGCGCATGAAACCCGCTTTGATATCGCTCTTTTGACCGAACGCCTAAGCGGTATTGTCCGCTCGCTTGCCGAAGAGAAGGAGACAAAAGATCTTGCCGTTGGGCTCTTCGGGTCTTCAACGGGTGCGGCAGCGGCGCTCCGTGTCGCATCCCGACTCGGCGAACGTGTCGTGGCGGTAGTTTCACGCGGTGGACGGCCGGATCTTGCGATGGAAGAGCTTCCCGAGGTTGTTTCCCCGACGCTTCTCATAGTCGGCGGAAATGACTCCGGCGTCATTGAGCTCAACGAGAAGGCGCTTGCGGCGCTCCGGAGTGAGAAGAAATTGGAGATAGTTCCGGGCGCAACGCACCTTTTTGAAGAGCGGGGGGCGCTTGAGGAGGTTGCTCGCCTCGCGGCTGAGTGGTTCGCGCTGTTCCTTTTCCCGACAAGGTCAGAAGGCGGAGGTAATGAAATCCCCGAGATGTTGGAAGAAATGGAAGAAGAGGGAAATGCAAAGATCCCGCCGAGATTTCGCGATGAGGCGGAGAAACCAACGCAACCGCCCGGCAAAACCCGCGATGCGGCGAAGGAAGGTTACCGCCACTTCCACCGAAAATAAAGGATACCCCGATACTCTGTATCGGGGTATTTTAGGAAAAGGTGTCAGACGCCTTAACCCCCCCCGAAGGACTGTCCTTCGGGGGTCTTTGCTATATAGTCTTGACATTTTTTGCCATCGCCGTTAGGGTGCTATCGGAGCCATGAAACCCGGTGGTCAACGCCACTAGGGAGTCACGGTACTGTTGTTTTACAATTTGAAAAAGGAGATAGAGACTCATGAGTAAATTCTTACTTGCGGTTATGCTGACGATCGGTTTAATCGTGCCATTCACACCAAGTTTTGCCACGACTGCTGTTCAGGAAATGACAGGCATTCAAAATGAAATGAAGGAAATTGACGGAGAGATCGGCATCTTGAAGGCAAAACTTCCCGGGCTTGCAACTCTTCAGCGTGGTCGCGTACAAG
>BTQM01000048.1:0-3861 GCA_036985875.1 Patescibacteria group bacterium | reverse complement strand
CAACAACCGACAGCTTCGTGTCGGGCACTGCCGTCCCGATGCCCACATTGTTGGAGGAGTAGTCGTACACCAGCCCCGATGTTTCAACGGCAAATCCCCCCGCAAATGTGCTGGTCGCACTGGTCGAAGTGGCGGTGAAATACTCCGATACTGTTTCACCTACGACGGAGAATTTGGCGTAAGGGGAAGTAGTGCCGATGCCCAAATTCCCTCCCGAGGTAAAGGTCAGAAGTTGCGACCCCGCGTTCGTGAGAATACGAAATAGATCGGCAGCTTGGCCGGTGAAGCCGCGGATCGCAAGGGGGACGGCGGCTGTCGTGGTTGCCTCAATTGTCGCAACGGCAGTGGTGACAGGAGTCGTAGTGCCGATGGCGGATTGCCCCGCGCCGAACACGCGATTCGCGGTGAACGCTTGCGCGGCGGCGCCGATCCTCTGGCGCGGTGTCATTTCTGAATCACTTGCCACCGTAATGCCTAAGTAGAGCGTATCGGTCGTGAAGTCCAACGTCATCGTGTTGCCGGTACCAGAGCCCAAAAGTACCCGAAACGTGCCGCTGGTAACAGAAACCACGTTGCCGTTTGCCGCCATGTAAGTGCCGGTCCAAAGTGCCGTCCCGCCGGTGGATGCGGAGTAGATATTGAAGACCATGTCGTAGGAGCCGTCCGTAACGTTGACGCCGGCGGAGGTATTCAGCTTCCCTTGATACGGGAGCTGTGTGTTGATGCCGGGCGCGGCAAGCGCAAAACCTGCAGACGCGAGCGTCATAACAACAAAAGCAAGTGCGGTGATCCCCGCGAAGTATATATTCTTCATCTTTGTTATTTTGTTTTTCTTTGATGCGCTTCTTTGCACCTGTATCAAGCCGCTTGAGATCAGATTCTGCTCCGAATGTAATGATAAACCGCCACTTATGTCATGTGCATTTGGTGGATTACAAAACCTCGGAGAGTTCTTTATATTTGCCCGCTTTTTGGGATAGAACAGACCTTTTCAGTCGCTCTAGGGCTCCGCGCTTAAGAGGCAATCCAAAATCAGGATCGCTCATTATTTCACGAAACACGCCGATCACTTGTTTTTGTGTGGATTCATCAATACCTTTAACTTTTGTGTTTATAGACGTCTTTGTCATATATTTAATAGTACTATCTTGCGTCTTGTGTGTCAACACTCAGCATCCCTCACATGCCGCGCATGTGAGGGATTTCGCTCCTACCCTCGATGATGCGGTGCATCTATAAGCCCGCATTTTTTGTATTTGTATATCTCGTTTGTTTCGGGATTGATCGCTCCGCATGGACAAGGGTCATTGCGGCCGATCTTTGTGCCGTCCGCTCTACGCGGCGACGAGGGGGGGGCGGGTGCAGGGGAGGCGCTTGCATCATCTCCTTGCGGGCTTCCTGAGAACTGCATTTGCATTCGCCCTTCCTTCACTTTCTTCTCATCCGCCGCGAACGCTCCCGCGCCTATGTTCGGCAAAAGCTCAATGACATGGTGGCCGATGGACTCTTTGAGATCCTTGAAAAGTCGCGAACCCTCTTTCTTGTACTCAACCAAGGGGTCGCGCTGTCCATACGCACGCAAATTCACCGACGAGCGCATGTAATCCATTACCTCCAAATGTTCCATCCAAAGCATATCTATGATCTGAAGCAGGAGCTTGCGCGCTGCCTCGTAAAAATTTTCCTCTCCCATGTCCCTTATTTTGTTTTTCATCTCGAGCGCCATATCGTCACTTTTCTCTGCCACGCCATCAAGAAATTCTTTGATGGGCGCGTCATCCCCCATCAAAAATTTTCTCCTCGTTGCATAAATGTATTTCCTCTGGTGGTTCATCACGTCGTCGTATTCAAGTACGTGCTTTCGCGCATCAAAATGGAACCCTTCTATCTTTGTCTGCGCACTCTCAAGCGACTTGGTGATCAAGCGATTCTCAATAGGCTGATCCTCCGGTATGCCAAAGCGACCCATCATTTTTTTGATCGCGTCGGACGCGAACACGCGCATCAAGCTGTCCTCAAGAGAAACAAAAAACTGCGTCTCTCCGGGGTCGCCCTGACGGCCTGCGCGCCCGCGAAGCTGATCATCGGTTCTTCGCGCCTCATGGCGTTCGGTTCCAAGCACGAAAAGCCCGCCAAGATCTTTGACTTCTTCATACGTGCCTGCAGGCGCCGGATTGCCGCCGAGCTTTATGTCAACGCCACGACCGGCCATGTTGGTCGCGATGGTCACCCTGCCGACTCTCCCGGCCTGCGCGATGACCTCTCCCTCTCTCTCGTGCTGTTTCGCGTTGAGTACTTCGTGCGTGACCCCCTCTTTGGTCAAATATGCCGAGAGAAGTTCGTTTTTCTCTATTGAAACTGTACCTACTAAAACGGGCTGTCCTTTTTTGTTGAGCTCTTTTATTTTCCGCGCGATGGCACTCAATTTTCCTTGCTCCGTCTGGAAGATCAGGTCCCCATGGTCAATTCTTGCCACGGGTTCATTGGTGGGAATTGAGACGACCTCTAGACCGTACACTTTAAAAAATTCCTCCGATGAGGTCTCTGCCGTTCCCGTCATGCCGGCGAGCTTCTCGTACATCCTAAAATAATTTTGGAACGTGACGGAAGCGAACGTGCGAGACTCTCGTTGCACATCCACGCCCTCCTTTGCTTCCATCGCCTGATGGAGACCTTCGGACCATCTTCGTCCAGGCTGTAGCCTCCCGGTAAATTCGTCAACGATGATCACGCTATCGTCTTTTACCACATAATCTTTGTCTTTTTGAAATGTTGCTTTCGCGCGCACCGCAGTCTCCAGATGGTGGACATATTTGATCCCTTTCTCAGTATAAATATTTTCTATACCGAGCGTCTTCTCCGCTTTCGTGATCCCCTCATCAGTGAGAGAAATAGCGCGCAGTTTTTCGTCCACCGTAAAATCTGCCCCTTCTTTCATCCGTGCCGCGATGCCCGCGAATGTTTTATACAGATCTTCCGATTCCTGTGCAGGAGCGGAAATAATCAGCGGTGTCCGTGCTTCATCTATTAAAATAGAGTCTATTTCGTCCACGATGGCATAGTGGTGCCCGCGCTGTACCATATCCTCTTTCCGATACGCAATATTGTCGCGCAGATAATCAAACCCAAACTCATTGTTCGTGCCGTAAGTGATATCGGCCGCATACGCCTCGGCGCGCGCGCAAGGTCTTAAGAAATCGTAGACGACCTTGAATCCGCCCAGTTCGTCGCGCTCCTCATCCACTTCTTTATGTCCAGGATCATAGATAAAAGAAGAATCGTGGTTGATGACGGAAATTGAGAGTCCTAAGAAAGAGTATATCTGCCCCATCCACACCGCATCTCTTCGAGAAAGATAGTCATTCACCGTCACCACATGCACGCCACGACCCGCAAGCGCATTCAGGTAGACCGGGAGCGTCGCAACCAGCGTTTTCCCCTCTCCTGTCATCATCTCGGAAATGCCTCCGCGATGAAGCACGATCCCACCCATAAGCTGAACATCGTAGTGCCTCTGGCCGAGCGTCCGTAGTGCAGCCTCGCGCACCAGTGCAAATGCGGCAGGCAAAATATCATCAAGCATATCACCTCCACCAGCTGACGAATTCAAGCGTTCCTTGAATTCGTCAGTTTTGCTGACAAGCTCTGTATCGGAGAGCTTCTTCGTGCTCTCCTCAAGAGAGTTTATCTTCTCAATAAGGGGAGAAAGGTTCTTTAGCGCCTTCTTTGACTCATCGTTGAATAATTTTTTTAAAAATTGCATGATAGATTTTTAAGGAGCGTAGCGACTGTAAAAATCATCGCCCCTCACATGGAAATAGTATTGGTGAGCATGGCTCACGCGCAAAGCGCAATACTATT
>BTQM01000047.1:0-4282 GCA_036985875.1 Patescibacteria group bacterium | reverse complement strand
CTTTTGGCTACTTTCTTCTTAGAAACTTTCCTTTTGGCAGGTTTCCTTTTGGCTACTTTCTTTTTTGCCGCCTTTCTTTTTTTTATTGCCATAATAGTTTTTTTATACTCATTATTTTATTTAATAATAACTCGACCTTTGTTTTTTAAAAATTAAAAAAATGTTAACAAGAACTTCTTATTTAATTATCGTACATTAAAAATTAAAAACAATGCTTTTTAAAAAGAAGTGTGGATAACTTTTTTGTTTAAAAAAGTATTTCTTAAAAGTTCCGGCGTATAAAAAATGTAAGAAGTATTTTTGCAAAATGACAACGGGAAATTACACAACAGTACATATTTCAATTTTCGGTTTATATTGTTCGCCATGGCGAACAATATAAACCGAATGGTTTTGTATGTCCGCATCATTAGAATCCGAATGAATGGGGACACAAAAAAGTACCGCGCATTCTCTCCTACGCGCATCGTAGTAAGATCTGCAAGCGGTACATTTTTCTCAGCCATGGTTTTGCTTGTGCACAACCATGGCCGGCGGGGGCTACCTCCAAAACTAATGTCTATATGAGTGCGGCCGCCGACCGTGGCTGGGCAGAAACGGCAACACACATACATTATACAGCATACTCTCCCACAAACGCAAATCCCGCCAAAAGGCGGGACTTACGCAGACATTCGTTTTGTTGAAGTAACCCTATTGGGCACTCACATTGATATACTAGCAAAAAACGCTCAAAAAGTCAAGGGTTTCCGTAGATGATTTAAATATACATAAATGCGACCAGGGAGTCCCTAGAGGCGAATATTGCCTTGCTTGTACACGATAGACCTATGCGCGATCATGAAAACCTTGACCTTGCTTCCCTCAATACGAAAGACGGCTCTATAATCTCCCACTCGCAGCTTTCTATATCCTTTGAGCGATCGGCGCAGAGGTTTACCAAACGTTTCCGGTTGAGTAGCGAGTTTATCATCAATGGCGCCTTTGATCTTTTTTTTGTTCAGTTCCGATAGTTTCGGAATATCTTCCTTGCCGACAAGACTGTGATAAGTAACAACAAAATTCACGCCCATATGCTTTTGTGAGAAACAAATCTCACGTTCTTATTATCACGCTCTGAGGCAAGCTGATCTAATACTTGGTCCTCCTCAAGCTCAATCGCCATACGAAGAAGTTCCGCTGCTTTTGTGGCTTCCGGAACTTGGTCGCGTTTTGCCAATCTTCCAAGTGCCCGTTCAAGAGACTTTGAAACACTTATGTTTACTCTTTTTTTTGTTGTTGGCATGGTGCTTTGATCTATCCTTTAACATATGCAGTGTATCAAAAGTGTATCACCTATGTCAAGCACACCATTAAAACTTGTAGCTTGAAACCTGAAACGAATAACGCAACAAAGAAACTTTAATGGAGTAGGAGAAAATATAGACACGATTGACTAGACGCCGGGCGTCTAGTCAATTTTTACCTGTCATTTCCAATTTATTTTTATATACCACGGTGATCTATGCTTGATCACGGATTCCTCCCCGCCTTGATCTCGCTTATGTAATATTCCCCCTGATCTTTAAAATCGGGATTGAGCTCTATCAACATTTCGATCTCCACGATCGCCTTCAGGCGCTCTCCGTTTCCGAGATACGCGGCTGCCAACGAAAGGTGGAATTGCGGGTTGTCGGGGCTGTCCGCCACGCGGGTCTCCCAGATCTCAACTATTTTCCCATACTTCTCCAGTTCGAGAAACGCGTTGATAAAACGGTCTTCCGGAACCGCGATCGTGCCGTACGCGGGTAAAAGAAGTTCCTCGGCAAGTGCTATGTCGCCAGTGTAAAGAGCGGCGAGAGCATAGAGGTCGCGCGCCTCCGCGTAATTCGGCTCCGATTCATAGGCAGCGCGCATAATCTCAAGCGCTTCGGCGTACTGTTTTTTATTTAAATAGGCGGCGCCAAGTTCAAATTGTATCGATTGCTTCCGCGGAGAAAGCTCCAGAGCTTTTTGTAAATGCGCTATCGCCTCATCTTGTCTTCCCAGTCTGTTGAGAAATGTGCCGATGAAAAACTCATGGCGCGCATCACCCGGCACGTGCTCTATCTGGCGCAGCATTTCACGTTCGGCAAACGAAAGAAATTTTTGTTTTGTTTCGGCATCAACGTTTTGGAGTCCGGCGACGCGCAAAGATATCTGTGACAATTGCTCCCTCGCCTCCTGCGCACCAAAGGAATCATACGCGAGCGATCTTTCAAAATTCTCCAAGTTGACAAGCACGCCTTTTTCCTGCGGCCGGAGCGCGTCAATGAGCGCGTAGTTCGCGGCCATGCCTTTGTAATTGAAAAAGTAAAGCGAGAAGACAACAGCGACAATGACAAGTGGCGCGACCAGTGCGTCCATTGCTCTTCTCTCACGCGCCTTCTTCGGCTCCGGCGCAGCACTTTTGCTCTTTCTTCCCCGTACATATACGGCATGTATGTAAGCCAACACAGAGAAGAACAGCAGGTAGCTTATGAGATTATCAAATACGAAAATATTATGGAAAAAATATCCGGCGAAGAGTCCTGTCAGGATACTTTTGCTCACCACGGACATCTCTTCTAGCCGAAACCAAAGCAGGAAAAGCGCGGCAGCAAACAGCGAGAGATATGCCAAAAGCCCCAATATTCCCCCCGCAATAAGCCAGTCAAAGAATACGTTGTGCGCCCTGTCAAACCACTGCTCCTGACTGTACATTCCAGGATCATAATATTTATTGAACACAAAATTAAAATTCTCCTGTCCCCAGCCCAAAACGGGGCGCTCTTTGAATCCCTGATATGCCATGTTCCAAACCATGAAGCGAACCGATCCGCCTTCAAGTGAAATAGATGCCATGCGAGAAAGCACTTCACTCCCCCTTACGAACGCGGTGTCTTTCGCCACAAAAAAACCGCCGACCAGAAGGATGATCCCAGCGAGAGCAGCAATAGCGCCTTTCCTAAGCATCGGGCGCTCCCGCTCAAACAGGGCGACAAGAACCGTAGTGAGGAGCACGCCGCCCAAGAAGCCCAAGATCGCACCGCGGGTCGCCGTAAAATACAGCATCGTGACATTGAGCGCGATCACTGACCCGTATAAGAGCCCTGCCTCAAGCCTACGCTTCCTTTTCAAAAGAAGGAATGCGGCGAGAAACACGTTGAAAAGCGCGTAAATCCCCAAGTATGCAGCATTGCCCAGCGTGCCGTCCACTCGTGTGCTGCCTTGGTGTATCTGGAGCACACCCGCAATCTGAAGCAGTCCGTACACCCCCATGATGACACTTGCCCCCAGGAAAGTGTTAAAAAACCTCTCCCAGAGCTTCTCCGTGTTGAGCACCGCGGCCGCGACAAGGAAGTATGCGAAGAGATGGATGAGCGTTATCAAACCCTCCATGCGCTCATAGTTTGACCAGAAACTTTTGAAGGGATTTTCTCCGAAAAAATCAGCAAGTGCAATAACTCCCACAAACGCGACAAACGCACCGAGGAGCCACGACCACCGCAGGCGATACGACGGAACGCGATATGCGAGAATAATCCACGCGCCGAGGAGCACCTCAATGAGTATGCGGAATAAAAAACCCTTGCCTGTGATGAAAGGGAAAAACATGCCATCCGCCACGATAAACGGAATGAACGGTATGAGAAAAATACCGCCGAGGAGTGTGTATTTCAACAGGTTGTTCATATTCATCGCCCCACTATAGCACAGAAAAATAATGCGTGCATACCTCACATGCTGAAAAACTAAGCACTTGGTAGTTCTGTTATCTTGTTCAAAATCCTCTTCTTGTTTCAACTGAACCAGTGCGAACCCTTGACTCAGTATACCCCCTGGGGGTATACTCGAAAAAGTTCTTTGTACATAAAAATATAGTAGAGAAGGAGCAACGCGATGCAAAACAGGAAAAACATCACCATTGCCGGCGCCGGTATCGGAGGCTTGGTCACAGCCATTCTCCTGCAAAAAGCGGGTTTTCACGTTTCAGTTTTTGAGAAACTCAGTGACTGCGGCGCGCGATTTCATGGAGACTGGCAAGGAATAGAAAATTGGAGTTGTAATGTAGATATCGTTGAAGATCTCAGGGCACTCGGTATAGATATTACTGACATTGCCATTCCCGTTCGCCACTTTACCGCCTTTTCTTACATAAAGACGTTTCAGATACATTCTTCCTGTCCAGCGTTTTACTTAGTAAGAAGAGGACGTGGCAAGAGAACTCTTGACCACAGGCTTAAAACGATCGCGAAACAATGCGGCGTCCACATCCACTTCA
>BTQM01000046.1:0-4441 GCA_036985875.1 Patescibacteria group bacterium | reverse complement strand
CACTTGCTCCCCACTGGAACCATCCGTAGGTGGCAATGGCACTGCCGGAAAGTGCGAGTCCATTGAGTATCGCGGTTCCTTGCACTGCGGCACCCACCAAACGCGTTACCGCAACGGGCGACGCTCCTTCCGTTGAGGAAGGCTGGGTGGGTGGCACTACAACAACGGTGGACGAAGAACCTTCTTTCCCAGCGGTAAAGCTGAACATCTGTCCGCGGATGATCTCGCCAGTGTTATCCGGCATTGCTACCAGCCGATAGAAATATTCCTCGCCCGGCTCAAGACCGCTGACAAAAATAGTGACAGGTCCCACGTCATACTTCCATGCTGACCGAGTTGCATCCTCTAGGGAAGAATAGTTCTTTCCATACTCAAAAAACACCGTTGTGTTGTGACGAGGATTTGATACATAACCATTTAACTCCGCCCCTGTCTCGGAAATGGGAGAAAAAGAGGCGGGACGTGTTGATGCAGAAATACTCACCTGCGCAAGCGCGAAAGAAGGAAGCAGGGGGAACAACGCAAGCAAAAAGAGGGCAGTAATAGAAAAAACCCCCTTCCTAAGATTTATAAAAATGTCGTATTTCATGTTCATATAAATAAGGGCGGTAAGCCCTTTAGCAGATAAATGCTATCATAAATAATATACTATGTCAACCCTATGTAGGGTACGTTTAAGCCCGAAGTTCAACACTTAGAAAACTGTATGCCGAAAAAAGAAAAGGTGCGGGGAAGAATTATCTCTTCCGCCACACCCAAGCAACTCTCTCGCCACTCAGTGGCGACGTCTATGTTTCCCACGATACTGATGCCGCCAAGAACGGGAGCGGTAACGATACTGGGACGAATAGCGGGGGTAGTAAGAACGGTAGCGGTAACGATACCGGGACGGATAGTAATAAGAAGAGGGGAAATAACCATAGTTCCGATAGTACGGGCGCCGTACGCAACGATACCGCGGTGCCAGCCCTCCTTCTATCCGCGCCTGATTTCTCGCACGGCAGTTTTCAACTATTTGCTTTTCCCTTCTGACTCTCTCCTGTTCTTTTTTGTACGCCTTCCTTGTCTCCGGATTTTTTAGATCAGGAAGGGCTGCGTACACCCCCTTGCCTGTGTACGTCGTCGTACACCCACCAAGGAAGATGGCGGAGAGAACACCCAATAACATTATACTCGATTTCACGATACACCTCCTTTGGCGTGCCGGACGTCAACAAATATGCTCTATTTCTAATCGAATTATATGCTGAATAAACAAGTTTGTCAACCTCAATATTTCCCCGCTCACTGGAGATACGGGGCAAGCCCGTAAATGACGAAATAAGCACTGTGGGTAATTCACTATTGTATTTTGGGACGAACATGTATAGTATGGAAATAAATATGGTAATCTTTGACGAATCAAAACAGAAAAAACAGCTGAAAGAACTTCGCGAACAAGAAGAAGAGAAGCTGATAAAGATACTGTCAACAAAATACGGGATACCTTATATAGACCTCTCCTCCGCTGCCATAAGCAATGCGGCTCTCTCAATAGTCAAAGAAGAAGATGCACGAAAATCTCTCCTCGGTGTCTTCAGTATTGCGGGAAAAAAAATAGATGTCGCCATATTCTCCCCCAACGACAGCAAAACAGCGGTCGTGCTAAAAGCTCTTGAGGAGAGAGGGTACAAGATCAGCCTCTATATGGCCTCCCACGCAAGCCTCAGCAGAATATGGGCGAGGTATAAGGACATATCCTTGACGAAGGGGACCAAGGCGGGCGTCTTGGATATCTCTGGCGGCAACCTCTCCGCAATGTCGGAAAAATTCAACACCAAAGAAGACATACGGGCAGCGATAGAGGACGCGCTTTCTTCAAAAGACGCCCACTGGGTTTCAAGAGTATTTGAAGTAATACTGGGTGGAGCGATTGCGATAGGGGCGTCCGATGTCCACCTTGAACCGGCGGAAGAAGAGGTGGGTCTGCGTTACCGGCTTGATGGCGTATTGCAAAATATTGCGAGTATTGATCACAAGACGTATCACCTCCTTATCTCGCGTATAAAACTTTTGTCAGGACTTAAACTTAACATTACCGCCGACACCCAAGACGGGAGATTCAGCATAAAAATTAAAGATGCCGATATTGAAATAAGGACCTCTGTTCTGCCGGGGCCCTACGGCGAAACGGTCGTTTTGAGAATACTTAATCCGGAAGCGATATCGGTTTCGCTGGGGGAACTTGGAATAGAAGCTAGGCTACTCTCCATAATCATGAAAGAACTAAAAAAACCTAACGGGATGATCCTCACCACCGGTCCGACCGGATCCGGGAAAACGACAAGCTTATACGCATTTTTAAAGAAAGTGTATAGTCCTGAGATCAAAATCATCACCATAGAGGACCCAATAGAATACCACTTGAAGGGAATAACGCAGACACAAGTGGATAAAAAGAGTAATTACACGTTCTTAAATGGCCTACGTGCGGCGCTACGACAGGATCCCGACATCATAATGGTGGGAGAGATCAGGGACGGAGAGACCGCTGAGATCGCCGTGAATTCCGCACTCACGGGGCACCTCGTACTCTCAACGCTCCATACAAACAATGCCGCAGGCACTATCCCGCGACTCATAGATCTTGGCATAAACCCCAAAGTGCTAAGCTCCGCGCTCAATATCTCCATCGCACAGAGGTTGATAAGGAAATTGTGCACATACTGCAAAAACGAGGACGATCCGACGGAGGAAGAAATGCGCATAATAAAAAAAGTTCTGGGGGATATAAAAGCAAAAAGAGATGACGAGGAGTTCTCTTTTGATCCGATAAAAGTGGGAAGACCAGTCGGATGCAAGAAATGCAGCGACACGGGATATAAAGGAAGGATAGGTCTTTATGAAGCAATTTTAATGGATGAGAACTTAGAAAAAATTATGACGGAAAATCCAAACGAAAGGGATGTAAAAGATGCAACGCAAGGGCAAGGGATATTTGACATGAGAGAAGACGGTATCATCAAAGTACTGAAAGGCATCACATCAATGGAAGAATTAGGAAGAGTAATAGAAATAAACGAAGGTATATGATTTAATAAAAATATCCAGGACACGACCCTCTAAGTAATTCTTTCAATATGGGTACCGAAAGTTAGCCATTGCTCAAAGGATAATTCCAGTCACTCCCACATAAAGCGGGAAACCAGAATGTCCTCAAGGAATGTCATGGAAGCGATAAACGCTCAATTACTTAGAGGGTCGTGTCCTGGATATGATCACGGTACTTCATTTATGCAAAAACCGCGTTAAAAGTAATCTAGCATAAAAGATGATTTATGTCAAGTAACGATAAAAATAGCGGGGTAGGGAAGGGAGATGTCTCTTTTTTGGATCAGACGCTACGACCGACAAAGTGGGGCGAGTATGTTGGTCAAAAGACAATAAAAGAGAACCTGAAAATCCTTCTGACCGCGGCGAGCGAGCGAGGACACCCATCGGAGCACCTGCTTTTCTACGGTCCTGCGGGATTAGGAAAAACAACACTAGCGCACCTGATCGCACATGAGACGGGCTGTCAAATGAAAGTCACTTCGGGGCCGGCGATCGAGAAAGTCGGCGATCTTGCTTCGGTGCTGACCAATCTCTCCCCGGGCGATATTCTTTTCATAGACGAGATACACCGTCTCAACAAAATGATAGAGGAGGTGCTCTACCCCGCCATGGAGTCCGGAGTATTAGACATCATCATCGGTAAGGGACCATCCGCACGCACCATTCAGCTTGAGCTGCCTCCTTTCACTTTGATCGCGGCAACCACGCGAATTTCTCTCCTATCTTCCCCTCTTCGCTCAAGGTTTTCAGGGGGTATGTTCCGTTTGGAATTTTACAATACCGGCGAGATAAAAGAGATTATACGGCGCTCAGCAAACATTCTTGATATCCCGATCAAGGAAAAGGCTGTGGAAGAGATAGCAAAGAGAAGCAGGTTCACACCCAGAACCGCAAACTTTCTGTTGAAGAGGTGTCGCGATTTTGCGCAGGTCCACAAGGGGGAGCTCGGGGAAGAGACAGCGAAAAAGGCATTGGCGCTGCTTGACATTGACGAGTTGGGGCTTACCGCTACTGACAGAAACATATTGAAAACCGTTATTGAAAAATTCGCCGGAGGTCCCGTGGGACTAAAAACCATCGCCGCCTCGCTCTCCGAAGAAGAGGATACTATCGAGGAAGTGAATGAACCGTATCTCATGCAGCTGGGTCTCTTGGAGCGCACTTCGCGCGGACGCGTCGTCACCAACAGAGCATACGAGCATCTTGGATACGATCTCCCGGCGGAACGGCAGGAGAAACTTATATAGGAAGGTTGGCAACAAAAAGCTCCGCACATCTGCGGAGCTTTGCATTTTGGGACGCCCTCTAGCACTCTAGCGAGGACGGCTCGTATGTCGGGGAGAGCTTT
>BTQM01000045.1:0-4582 GCA_036985875.1 Patescibacteria group bacterium | reverse complement strand
AGTCTGACCTGTCTCGCCAAGGCGAAGCCGAGGCGGATGTCCAAGTGGTGCAAGCGGTACAGCCTGATGAACCGGAAGCAGTTATTTCCCGGACAAAGGCCGATCCTTCGTCCAGTTTGGTAATGCAAGAGGAAACAGGCACAGCAGAAGAAGAGCCCGCCATTCCTGTGGCGGAAGAGAGCCAAACAGCAAATATTTTTGAAGCAGGCACGGGCGGCAATAACAACCAACTTTTTCTGTGGATATTTGCCGTTACCATACTCACACTCCTTTCCATCGGAGCGTTGTTTTTAGGGCGGGGGAAAAAGACTGAGGCGGATGGATATAAAATAATAGAGGAGAAAGAGGAGTAGCTTCATGCGCTATTTCAAGCCATAGTAAGCAAAAAAAGGTTGCAGCACCTCCGCTTCCGTTATATAAACAAGTAATGCGAAACACCGACAACACAGCAAAAAAAACGATCCTCGTAACCGGCGGGGCGGGGTTCATCGGTTCGCACCTCTGCGAGCGACTTGCCCAAGATAAAAACAATCGCGTCATATCGCTTGATAATTATTTCACCGGCTCAAAAGACAATCATGTTGCGGGTGTTGAGTATCGCGAAGGGCACACGAAAGATATAGAGGATCACGTATCTGAAAAACCCGATCTCATCTACCATCTCGGTGAATACTCTCGTGTTCTGACGAGTTTCAATGATATTGATCTCCTGTGGCGGTTGAACACACTCGGTACTTTTAAGGTACTGGAATTTTGTAGGAAAAATAACATACGATTGATATATGCGGGCTCTAGCACGAAATTCGGAGAATTTGACAATGCCGAGGATGGAAAAAACCAAACGCCATACGCGTATTTTAAGGCAACTAATACGGATTTAGTAAACAACTATGGAAAGTGGTTTGGATTGGATTACGGTATTACTTATTTCTATAACGTCTACGGAGAAAGAGAGATAGGGCGCGGGAAATACGCGACCCTGATTGGTATTTTTACCGAGAAGTATAAAAACAATGAATCCCTTTCCGTTGTTTCCCCGGGAACACAAAAGCGTTCTTTCACTCATGTTGAAGACACGGTGGACGGTTTGATCCTCGTCGGCGCACGAGGAAAAGGTGACGGTTATTGCATTGGTTCGGACAAAGTACACTCCATTATGGATATCGCTCACTTTTTCGGGGGAGAAATTACCATGTTGCCGGCAAAAAAAGGGGACAGGAATTTTTCAAAAATAGATATTTCAAAGATGAAAGAATTAGGGTGGTCTGCGAAACACGATATTGAAAACCACATTCGTTCAATTAAGGACGAACATTGATCATGAAGCGAATACTTATATTCTCACTCGCGTATTACCCACTTCATGTAGGGGGAGCGGAAGTGGCGATCAAGGAGATCACCGATCGTATTGATTCGGATGAGACCGAGTTTGATATGGTGTGCCTGCGGTTTGACAGGAATTTGACGAAGGTGGAGAAGGTCGGCAACGTGACCGTGTATCGCATCGGGTTCACGAAGAAGGACCCCACCATGTCAGACCTGAAAAAATTCCCCCTCCATCTGAATAAGTTGCTGTTTCAATTTCTTGCCGCATGGAAAGCGCATCGGCTCCACAAACAACATCACTACGACGGAATATGGGCGATGATGGCGCACTCATCCGGCGTGCCCGCGGGACTTTTCAAAACGTTCCATCCTAAGGTGCCATATGTGCTTACGCTTCAAGAAGGGGATCCAGTTGACCACATTAAGCGGAAAATGCTGCCCATATATCCGTTGTTTGTGCGCGGGTTTAAGAAGGCGGACATAGTGCAGGCCATCTCAACCTTTTTAGCTGCGTGGGCGCGCGATATGGGGTTTGAGGGCCCCCTTGAGGTGATTCCCAATGCGGTGGACACCAAACATTTTTCACAAAAATACCCACCGCAAGAGCTGGAAACCCTGAAACAAGAGCTCGGGAAAGGTCCGGGTGATGTTTTTGTTATCACCACATCACGCCTCGTGAAGAAAAATGCCATTGATGATGTGATCAGGGCGCTCCCGCTTCTGCCGGAGAACGTGAAGTTTCTGGTGCTTGGCATTGGACCCGACGAAGCAGTACTTCACGAATTCGCGAAAGAAAAGGGGGTGGAGGAGCGCGTGAAGTTTCTCGGGCAGGTTGAACATGTCGTTTTGCCAAAATATCTCCAGATCTCTGACGTATTTATAAGACCATCGCTTTCCGAGGGAATGGGCATTTCGTTTATTGAAGCAATGGCGGCCGGGTTGCCGGTGGTGGCGACACAGGAAGGTGGCATCGCCGATTTTCTGTTTGACCCCGATCGCGATCCGAGCAAGAAGCCGACGGGACGTGCGGTGGATCCGCGCGACCCCGAAGGTATTGCGAAACAGATCGCGGCGTTTATTGAAAAGAAGGAAGAAACTGCGCATATCGTTGAGAATGCCCGCAAGCTCGTCTTTGCAAAATATGACTGGGACTTGATCGCGCGCGACATGAAAACCAAAGTGTTTGATAAAGTGTTGAAATAGAAGTACTATTTCAACATGAATATACTCATCGCCACAGGCTCCCTGTTTACCCAAGCTCCCGATTTGCTCACGAGTGGAACGAGTGATTTGCAAATCGCAGTGCAGCGAGGCGTTAGCCGAGTCGTGAACGAGGTGATTGGTTGCACCTGCCCCGCTTGTATGGGGAACAGCAGTCCAGCGAGGCGTTAGCCGAGTCGCAGAAAGGTTGGTTCTTGAGGAGCTCTTATATTTTGGTATAGTTGAAATATATGAAGATACTTATTGCTACAGGCATCTATCCGCCGGATATTGGCGGACCGGCCACGTATTCGAAACTTCTCAAGGATGACCTGCCGAAGCGCGGCATCGGCGTCAGCGTTGTTTCGTTCGGGGACGTGCGACATCTTCCCAAGATCATTCGCCATATTGCTTATTTTTTCATGGTTTTGGGGAAGGCGAAGGGTGCGGACGTTATTTTCGCGCAGGATCCGGTTTCCGTGGGTCTTCCCGCCATGCTCGCGACGAAAATATTGCGCAAAAAATTCGTCTTGAAGGTTGTGGGAGACTACGCATGGGAGCAGTTCCAGATAAAAAACAAAGAGCTTGTGACCCCGGACGCGTTCCAGCATATAACGCTTGATCTTATTACTGAGCTGCGCAGAAAAATTGAAAGAATGGTCGCTCGTCGTGCCGACAGGGTAATCGTACCGAGTAAATACCTTAAAGGGATAGTGAAAAAGTGGGGAGTGCGCAACGAACGTCTCACGGTGATCTATAATTCTTTCAAAAAACCGGACACCGCGCTTTCACAAGAAGAGGTGCGAGCAGAACTTGGGATTGATGCCGATGCAAAAATCATTTTGAGCGCTGGGCGCCTTGTGCCATGGAAGGGGTTCGGCACTCTCGTTGGGATGATGCCGTCGTTAAAGAAAGCGAATCCTAATATAAATTTATTTATTATTGGTGAAGGTCCTGATAAACATAAACTGATAAACGATTCTTCGAGCGATCCGTCTGTGCATTTGCTCGGCGCTCTGCCGCAACAAACACTCTATCGGTATATTATCGCGGCGGATGTGTTCGTGCTCAATACAGCGTACGAAGGGCTTTCGCATCAGCTTTTGGAAGTACTCGCGTTGGGCACACCCATTGTTACGACGCATGTTGGCGGGAATCCCGAAGTTATTTCCGATGGCGTGAACGGTATACTGGTGGAGCATAACGATACATCCGCACTGGAGGAGAGCATCCAAAAAATATTGAACAACGAAGCATTTGCTGCACAACTGTCAGAGAACGGCAAAGATACCCCCCCGCATTTTGAGAAAGATGTCATGTTGTATAATTTAGAAAAAGAATTAAACCAAGTATGCAAGTCTTAATGATAGGAACAGATCGCGCGTTGTTTGAAAAAGAAAGCGGCGTTCGCAAACGGATCACTGAATACGGTTCATTGGTCGAGGAACTTCACATTATTGTTTTTGCGAAAAAGTCATTGGGACTCCAGCCGGAGAAGATCTCCGCAAACGTGTGGATATATCCGACCAATTCTATCAACAGGTGGTTCTATGTTCTGGGCGCAATAAAAATCGGCAGATCGCTAGTGGCTAATAGCCAATGGTTGATCACTTGCCAAGACCCTTTTGAAACGGGGCTTGCAGGATGGCGCATTGCACGCTCCCTCAAGACACCCCTCCAGCTTCAAATTCACACCGATTTTCTTTCCCCATATTTTTCAAAGGGGTCGCTCTTGAACAAAGTACGTGTGCAAATAGCGAAGTCTTTGATCCCCAAGGCGGCATGTATCCGCGTAGTTTCCAAACGAATCAAAAAATCACTAGTGGCTAGTGGCTATACCCTAAACCCACTAATAGTTTTACCTATCTTTGTTGACGTTGAAGCGATACGAAATGCATCTGTCGTGGAAGATCTGCGCGAGTTGTATCCCCGGTTCGACTCTATTATATTGGTGGTATCGCGGCTGGAGAGGGAAAAGAATATCCCTCTTGCACTCTCTGTGTTCAGGAAGGTGCTTAAAAAGCATCCCAAGGCGGGGTTGGTCATCGTGGGGAGC
>BTQM01000044.1:0-4701 GCA_036985875.1 Patescibacteria group bacterium | reverse complement strand
ACTTGAAGAGAAGCTCGCCGACAGAGGTATCAAACTTATTTCAAAAGACGGTGAGGTCATGCTTTCTGCCGCCGCGGAAATGGGGAAACTCTTAGAGGGACTCGTGAAAGAGGAGCTATCTCGGGACATCGGCAAAGCGGGACTTGAAACACTTTCTATCGTGCTATATAAAGGACCTGTTGCAAGAAGCGGGATAGATTATATAAGGGGAGTCAACTCCACTTTTATTTTGAGAAATCTTCTGGTGCGGGGATTGGTTGAGAAAATACAGAAACCCGGCGATAAAAGAGTCTACCTGTATAGGCCGACATTCGAGCTTCTTTCTTATCTTGGCTTGTCAAAGGTGGACGATCTGCCAGAGTTTGGAAAGATAAAAGATGACATCGAAGAATTCAAGCGCCTCGAGGAAGGAGGTGATAAAGGAGAGGGAGGTCACACTGACGAATACGGCGGGGAAACAAGCAACGTCATAAATGAACATGAGAAGGAATAATAATAAAAACACAAAAAAGGGAATGAATGCGAAGTATCTCTTTGCGCTCTTGCTGTTTCTCGTTCTGCTGACGGCCCCTTACATATGGAATTTCGCTAAGAATCTTTCAGGAACGGCATTAATAAGCATAACGGGCGAGAAAACAGAAACGACAATGATGGGGGAAGCGGAAAATCCGTTTGAAAATTTGAACCTTGAGGCGAAAGCCGCGTATGTGCTTGATCTGGCGAAAGGAAAAATACTATATGCGCTGGACGAAAACAAAGAGCTCCCGTTAGCATCACTCACAAAGATAATGGCGGCAATCGTTGCCGACGACATTCTGACAAAAGAAGCGATCATCACCATCAGTGAAAACGATATAGGTAAGGAGGGCGATTCCGGGCTTTTTGTGCAAGAAAAGTGGAGACTTTCAGACATTACAGATTTCACGCTTACCACTTCCTCGAACGACGGAGTAAGCGCGATTGCTTCCGTGGCCGGAGCATTTGCATTGCTACAGAACGCCTCAGGCACACCGACCGACATCGAAAGTGCAAAAGGGAGATTCATAAGAAGTATGAACGTGAAAACAGAAGAATTGGGGCTTGTCGGCATGTATTTTTTGAACGAGACGGGCCTTGATATAGACGAAGAGGTCTCCGGATCATACGGCACAGCGAAGGAAGTCGTGCAACTTTTAGCGTTTGCGATCAAATACAAACCAGCTGTTCTTGAGGCGACCTCGCGAGAGAGGTTTTCCATCAACTCACTGGATGCCATAAGCCACGTCGCGACAAATACCAATCCCACAGTAGTGAATATCCCGTGGCTCATAGCTTCTAAAACAGGATTTACTGATCTGGCGAAAGGCAATCTGGTTGTCGCATTTGACGCCGGTATCATGCGACCTATAATTATTTCCGTTTTGGGATCAAGTATAGACGGACGCTTTGAGGACATGGAGAAACTCGTGCGAGCATCGTTTCGGGCGATCGGAACATCACGCTAGTGTGATATAGACCTGTATTCTATGGCGGAGTCAACCCCGTTAGAGGTCGCGAAGGCTTGCAGCGGCTCCTACCTCTAATGGGGTTGACTAGCATACCTCCATTTTGGTATGCTGTTGAGAGCTGAAAAAGCAAGTTGGAGAACTTTGGATGGAAAATAGTCACATCTTCGTAAAAATAGATGTTCACGACCCGCAGACAAAGAAGTTCCGCACATTCATGAAGAGGTTGATGAGTCCAGTACTCATACTGCCTTCTGAAATGAGGCTATCGCTTGGCGGCAAGCCGTATAATTTCTCCGTTGTAGGTATAAATACATGGGACGAAAGCGATCCTGAAAAGCCAATCATTATTAAGTTGGAGAGATCCGAGATCCCACGCATGCACATTATGAAATATCTGCGTCCGGAGGAGTTTTTAGGGCGATTTGAAAGAGATCGTGATTGGTTTGAGGGCATGAAGCCATAAATCACAAATCCCCATACTCACCATCCCGCAACGCATGCGTTGCGGGGTTTTTGTTTCATGTCCGTTTTTCAGCTATAATGATAGGTGAAGACATTATTGGTATTCACCTAATTGATGACATCTATACCCCATGATTATTGACGTAGTAAAAATTTTTGTGCCATCTGCGATCGCTTTTTTTATCGGTATAGCACTGACCCCTTTTTTAACCCATTATCTTTATGAATACAAAATGTGGAAGAAGGAAGCGCGAAGGGAAGGATTGGGGGGAGGTGGAACACCAATTTTCAACAAGCTACACAAAGAGAAAGAAGTGGGGACACCGCGAATGGGTGGCATTATCATCTGGGCAAGCGTACTTTTGACCGTCTTCGTCATTTGGACGCTCTCCAAGGTCTTCCCGTCGGAACTTACACACAAACTTGATTTTTTAAGTAGAAATCAAACGTGGCTGCCTCTTTTCACGCTAGTGTCCGCATCACTTGTCGGACTCGTTGACGATATTCTTGTTATCTACGGAAGAGGGGGATATATTGCCGGCGGTATTTCTTTGAAAACAAGGGTGGCGATCGTGACCGCGATCGGGCTCTCCGGGGCATGGTGGTTCTTTTTCAAGTTGGGAGTAGCAAGCGTGTATATGCCATTCGTAGGCGATATTTATCTGGGAGTGTTTTTCATTCCATTTTTCATACTGGTAATGCTCGCGCTTTTTTCCGGTGGTGTGATAGACGGAATTGACGGACTTGCGGGCGGTACTATGGCAGTAATGTTTGCGTCATACGCAGGTATCGCATTTTTCCAAAATCAGATAGATCTGGCCGCATTTTCCGCGGTTATCGCGGGGGGAACCCTCGCGTTCCTGTGGTTCAACATTCCACCAGCACGTTTCTATATGTCAGAGACAGGCATATTGGGACTTACCACAACGCTCACAGTAGTAGCATTTCTAACAGACGCCGTCTTAGTGCTTCCCATAATCGCGTTCCCTTTGTTTATTTCATCCCTCTCCGTTATTATTCAAGTCACCTCCAAGAAACTAAGAGGTGGCAAGAAAGTATTTCTTGTTGCGCCAATCCACCATCACTTTGAAGCGCTCGGTTGGCCTTCTTATAAAGTAGTCATGCGTTTCTGGGTTATTTCCGTGGTCTCCGCGATCATCGGTATAACCATTGTATTGATCGGTTAGAGCATATGGTCAAACGAAGATCCGACAGATCGTTTTTGGTTATCGTCATCTTCCTCATATTCATGGGGGTTGTTATCTTTTCCTCCGCCTCTTTAGGTCTTCTCGCGAGAGAGGGAGCGAGTTTTTCCCGTGTCGCGTTGAGCCAAATACTGTTGGGACTTGTCGGTGGAAGCATTGCGCTCATTGCTCTATCAAATGTGCATTATAGATTGTGGAAGAAATATTCTTTTTATATTTTTGTCATCTCTCTTATCGCTTCCGTCCTGGTGTTTGTGCCCGGATTGGGGATAGAGCACGCCGGCGCGAAAAGGTGGATCCTTCTGGGGTCCATTTCATTCCAACCGGCGGAGTTTTTGAAACTGGGTTTCATCTTTTATTTTGCCGCGTTTCTTTCGTCGTTCAGGAATAAAATAAGCACACTCAAATACGGAGTTTTTCCGTCAATGATCATTGTGGGGATCGTCGGGGCCGTCCTGCTAAGCCAGCCGGACACGGGGACATTCGTCATTATACTTATAACTGCTTTGGCGATGTTCATTGCAAGCGGTGGGCGGTGGAGGCACATTCTGGGATTTGGCGCACTTTCTCTGGTGGGACTTTCCGCACTAGTGATATCGAAACCGTACGTGAAAGAAAGAATACTTACATTCCTTGACCCCTCAAGGGACCCGCTGGGTGCTGGGTATCAAATACAACAGTCATTGATCGCGATCGGTTCGGGAGAAGTCTCCGGAAGAGGGTTCGGGCAGAGCATCCAGAAATTCAATTACCTGCCGGAACCGATTGGGGACTCAATTTTTGCGGTTGCCGCCGAAGAATTCGGCTTCATAGGAAGTTTCATTATTATTGCCGCATTTCTCGCATTTGCCGTCAGCGGAATTGCCATCGCGAAGAGATCCCCGGATTATTTCGGTGGACTTTTGGTGCTGGGAATTGTTATACTGATAGTATCCCAATCTTTTATAAACATCGGCTCAATGCTAGGGGTAGTTCCGCTAACAGGCCTCCCGTTGCTTTTCATAAGCCATGGGGGGACAGCGCTCTTTTTCACATTGCTTGAGGTAGGAATCGTACTAAATGTTTCCAAGTACCAAAGAGCTTGATAAGCTTGGTTAGCTTTATAAGCTTCCATGAAAGTCCGTGGCTTTTATGGAAGGAAAATTACTCAAAAGCTATAAGCTAATTAAGCTAGTGAGGCTAATTTAAGCTATTATTATGAAAATACTATTCACAGGAGGAGGAACTGGCGGGCATTTTTATCCCATTATTGCGGTTGCTCAAAAAATAAACGAACTAATAAAAGAGAAAAAACTTATAGATGTGGAACTCTATTACATGTCCGACGCTCCTTATAATGAGCGGCTTTTGTTTGAGAATAATATTACGTTCAAGGAAGTAAAGACCGGCAAAGCGCGAAAGTATTTCTCGTTCTTGAATGTTTTAGATTTTTTCAAAACAATAGTTGCCGCCATCGTGGCGACGGCGCAAGTTTATGTTCTCTATCCGGATGTCATTTTCAGCAAAGGGGGGTATGCGAGCTTTCCAGCGCTTTTTGCCGCAAGAGT
>BTQM01000043.1:0-4726 GCA_036985875.1 Patescibacteria group bacterium | reverse complement strand
GGAGGGATATCAAAAAAACCCGGCGGGTGCCGGTTTTTTCTTAATTATTCCTCAAAAGTTTCTGGTAAAATCATCTTAAAACGTTCAGATTTGGTTGCAGTTCAAGGAAAAGGCGAGCGAGTGACTGAGCTGTGCAAGCGGTACAGTGAAAAGATTTTTATCCGAAGCTGACGAAGAAATGTGCCAAACACCAGCGTTTTAAAAAAACGTCCAAAATTAGATGCGGGGCAAGGCGGCAAAGAAAAAATTTATGAACCGTATAGACATACGGTGAGTAAATTTTTTCTGAAGTCAACGCAGCTCTGCGCTAATTTTGGACGTTTTAACTAAAAAGGGTTGCGGGCGCCACGTATCTCAAAGTGAACATGCGGTCCTGTTGATCTTCCGCTTGACCCGACGTAGCCGATCACCTCCCCCTGCAACACACTCCATCCTCTTTTCACTCTATTTTTGATGTTGTGCGAGTAGAGCGTTTGTGTGCCGTTGTCATGCTCTATGACAATATACACGCCATATCCACCGTTGCAACGTATGCTTTTGTTATTATAACAACCTCTACTGATCTTAACTCTTCCAGATGCCGAAGCGACGATCGGAGTCCAGTAAGGAACCGCTAGGTCAACCGCACTGTATTCGTATCCATGAGGACCTTGGGACCTCCGCCCTCCCTTGACTGGTCTTATATAATAGCCGCTGCGCACCACGTTCCCCGAGCTTTTGCGGTACGCCGGCAATGCTTTCTTTCCTCCGGGGAGAATGATAGTATCTCCCACGACAAGCTTGCTTTCGTCCGGAATGTCGTTGAATTTGAGTATTTCCTGCGCGTTGGTTTTGTATTTTTTCGCGATGCTCGCCGCGGTGTCCCCCTCTCTGACGGTGTACTCCAGTCCCGAAACGGGCAAAATGACAAGCACCTGCCCCTCCCGTATGATGCGGCTTCCCCCGATATCGTTCGCCCATATGATCGTGCTCACGGAAACATCAAACATCTGTGCGATCTGGGAGAGCGTGTCTCCTTCCTGAACAACATATACGCTGATCTGGCTGCTTTTCGGGGACTCCTCCAGATCAGCTATCGTTCCGGAAGGACCCGTGTCGGGAAGAATAGCGCCGTCCGTGGTCGTAATGTCCCCGCCTCCTTTTGATGGGTTCGGATCAAAATTGAGCGCCGCCTGAAGCAAGGAGGCAGTTTGGGAATTCACATATGGTTTCTCGATCGTTTGTTGGGTTTTGTCAAACAGTCCCCCAAAGAATGAGAAAATCCCGGCATGTGCGACAGAAACAGGGATACTAAAGAATATGAGCAGGGACAGCAAAAAACCAAGCTTTTGACGGAAAAGCCCCAAATAAAACACTCCTGTCACCCGATCACCGCGCATACTATGCGGATCAGGATCCTGCTGTTGAGTACTGATAAGCGCTACATTAAAGGGTATTTCAGTATTTCTTCCGTGGCATGCTTTTCTTTCTCTTCTCCCAGTTGCAATAAATCAAGGCTCTGTCGTATGGCGTATCGGCCTTCCACAACCTGCAATTTATCACTCTTTAAGCATAGGGTATGTACTCTGGCAAGTCAATGCCAGAGTACACCTGCTGTGGATAAGCTCTTGACCATGTAGACCCACTTAATTTTAGGGGATTTTTTGATAAAGACATATCTTATGATTACTGTCAATATATCTTTTTGAGGCAATTTCCATATAATGAAGCCAGATTTACAGATCGTTGACATAATATACAGCAAAAGGAGGGAGCTAATGGCTACTCAAAAGAAAACTGTGTGGAGTGTTGCCGGGTTGGAAGACCACGTGCGCGCTCAAATCCATCAAGGTGTGTTAAATACGCTCTCGATTGATGATCTTTACACAAAAGTAAAGAAAAAGTTCACCAAAGAACTGAAGGAAGAAAAATGCCGTCTCACGAAAAAAGCATTCAATGAAAAGGTGGCGGATATCTTGTGGAACAAGGACAGTATTAAATCCTTGGAGGACGCCTTGCGCTTTGGTGTTGATGCACCAGCATTCCATGCGATGCATCCGCACATCTCTATTTCACTCATTGAGAAAAAGGTGCGTGAATTAAGGGGTGTGAGCCGTACAGCGTCCGACAAGGACTTGTCCAAGGCACAAGCGGGCGTCAATCGTCTCACTTATGACCTTGCCTCACAGAAGGATATGCCGCTTCCACGCACGACGCGCAAAAAACCGTTTGTCATTCCAGTGAAGGATAAGCATTACTGGAGGATTGTCCCTGCGAACGCACCCCATGTTGGTTTGGCGCACAGTCGCATCATAGAGGAAAATCCTCTACGATGTGCGCTTGAAAAAGCCGAGGAAACCAAAGCGGATGCGGTGATTTTCACGGGCGGTCTGTTCTTCCTTGACGCAAAGCAAGCCGCGGGTTACACCAAAGCGCATAAAGCATTGCTGTCAGGAAGCAACTTCAATGACGCCGTCTTAAGTCCGCTGTATCAAGCAAAGGCGAGGCGTATCAAAGAGTCGCGCAAGACGGGCAAGGGGAAAGATTTCGGCAAAGAGATGGTGTATGCAACGCTCACGGAGCGGTTCATGAATCTCTCGGGTGGCCTTAAGAAAATTGTCTTACGCCCCGACGGAACTCCCGAATATAGCGGTCCCGTGTATGTAGTCTTTGGCGGCAATGAGGAAGAGCTCATTGAGGCGACAGCATATGCGGAGTATGCATATTGGACAAAATATAACCAGCAAAAAATAGCTGCTCTGATCCGTATGCACAATCGCAAGAAGGAAAAAACTAAGGACGACGAAGAGCAACTTGCGGAGCTGGAGGATGAACGGCGCAGAACCATTGTCTCCAATGCAGAAGACGAAGACGTGCAATGGTATGTTAACAAAGTGCGTTCGTTCTTTATCCAAAAGGTTGAGGAAACGATACCAAACTGTAAGGTTATTGGCGCAGGGAAGATGTTTGTGCGGTGTGGGGATAAGGTTATTGCCATAGAGCAGTGGCGATCCCTCACAGTTTCTGACGGAGCATTGAATGACTATATCCTCAAGAAAAGTGGGAACGATGCTCTTTCTCTGACCTCTCCCGATGCGGTTCTTATCTGCCACCCCTACAGCTTACGGGCTGACTATGCGGTGGCAGAGAGATCGTTTGAGGGAAAACGGAAGTCAACGCAGATCTTTCAACTGCCCTGCATTCTGGATAAGGATTTTTTGCGCAAAAAATTGCGTAATGTAGTTAGGAAAAAAAGTCCTATTGAAAACCTCATTCAGCATGAGCAGTTTGAACCGGGGTGCGAACACCTTGTGTACTCAAACGGCATGATGAACATGGAGTCGCTCGGGCTCTCTTTCTTGAAAAATACCACCGCAAAACGGCGCAAGAATCGCAAGAGCGTTGTACAGTTCAGGAAAGAACAAGAGTACATTTATCTGTTTGTGGAAACGGATACCCACTGGGGTCATCCGTGGAAAACGTTTTACTACGACAGGCAGAATCGTCAAATGCTTGGCTGCTCCGGCGCCATTATAGAAATAATGCGTCGAGAAGGCTTAATGGGGAAAGGAAAGCTTCCTTTGCACGGGTTTCATTTACTGGATGACGGTGTCCAAGGACATCATTTTCCCACGCAAAGCCAGCCTCATCAGCATAAATTGCCTTTCATTGAGGCCGAGCGTCGTTACAACACTCTTTTGGAGAAAGCCCGAAAGGATGGCAGTCCCAAAGGGATGATGGGCGCTCTGGAAGAGATGCGCGACAGTGCACTGAAGCAATTGCGCCTCGGTGGTGAACACTGGACACAAAGCCAGCTTCAGGAATACTGCGATCGCTTTATTGATCACAATACTGATTTTTTCGGAAATCTACTGTTGCGTTCTCAAAAGTCGGGCGTAGTGTATCGCGGAGTAGGACATTACCTGGGTGAAGATTACGATACGCGCGACATTGCGCCTATCACACTCGGAAATGGTAACCACATGGCCGCTACGGTTGAAAGGGAAGTGACGGAAGGGTTCATCTACCGTATGCACCTGACACCTCTGATGCAACACCATCCCTACTGTGCTTCTTTTGAAGACAATGTCCCTAGTTTGATAAAATCGCCCCTTGACGGGAACGAGCATATCGGGCTGGGAACGGTATCAGTAGATGGGATGTATGAATGGGGGCTCTCACTTCGGAGCAATCCTGCACGCAAGTCAGGTCAGGGGGATCCTTTGCGCAATATGGCAAAGAATGTTCAGCAGAGAGGGGACTTTCCCCTTTTCCTCGGCGGACGCTATGTTGTCTGGATCTCAGGCGATATACATCGCTACGGAAAGATATTGATTCCCGGCGCGGCGATACTGTCGTGCGCGTCCGGCACGGACTCCGATCCTTATGGACAGAGGGGATTTTCACTCAACAATACCGGCAATATGATCGTGGGACTGCCCGCAGGTGGTCCTGACAGCGGTCCGATCCGTGTTCTCACGTTTCGACATGACTGGATCGAGGAGTATTTTGAAAAACCTCGTAAAATTGATTGGGAGCTGATCCTCCCGAACGCAGTATAGCGATAAAATATGATCGCTATCATACCCGAGACCAAATGGTCTCGGGTATTTTATTACCTTTAGAACCTACACAGTCGGCACATTTCTTCGTTACGCCCCAAGGGCACTGCTGTTTACAAATCAATCGATGCGCTCTTGAGTAAACAGGGAGCACTTCACTAAATGTCACTCACTGTAATACTTAT
>BTQM01000042.1:0-5378 GCA_036985875.1 Patescibacteria group bacterium | reverse complement strand
TTTTGTTTTGCGCGAAAAATTGCAAAAAATGGTTAAATACCATACTATATGTTCTGTGCCTGGGTAGCTCAGCGGTAGAGCACTTCCATGGTAAGGAAGGGGTCGGGAGTTCAATCCTCCCCCCAGGCTCAGATGTGGGGTTCTTCACCCCGCCAGAGCCACCTTAGCTCAGTTGGTAGAGCAACGCACTCGTAACGCGTAGGTCCCCAGTTCAATCCTGGGAGGTGGCTCTGGCGGGGTAAAGGGCACTTTTCTTTTTGGTGTGCTGGCCTTTTTTGAGTTTCGTCCTGAATTTTGGTATGATGAAGAACGATGGATGATATCAAGGAAAAGATTGTGGAACTTGAGCGCAATATGGCGCTTCCCGATTTCTGGAAAGATAAGCAAAAAGCGCAGGCAACTATAAAGGAGATAGGCGAGCTCAAGGATGAGCTTGCCGGAAGGGGAAAATACGATAAGGGAGATGCCGTCATAACCATCCTTGCCGGAGCAGGCGGGGATGATGCCGAGGATTTTTCCCGAATGCTTCACGAAATGTACCTTAAATATGTTGACCGTCGCGGTTGGCAAGTGTACCTTATTCATAAGAACGAGAACGATCACGGCGGATATAGGAATATCACGTTTGAAGTGAACGGCAAAGGTGCGTACGGAACGCTCAAAAATGAATCCGGCGTGCATCGACTGGTGCGCGTGTCCCCTTTCAGCGCGAAAAAGCTTCGCCACACTTCCTTTTCCATGGTTGAAGTGATCCCTAAATTTGAGAAATTGGTTGGTATTGAAATACCGGCGGATGACCTCAAGGTTGAGTTTAGCAGGTCAAGTGGTCCAGGAGGACAAAATGTGAACAAAAGGGAAACGGCGGTGCGGATCGTTCATATTCCAACAGGCATCTCTGTTCACGTAGAGTCGGAGCGTTCCCAGGCGCAAAATAGAGAAAGAGCGCTTGCGATGCTTACGGGGAAGCTCTTTAAACTGAAAGAAGCGCAGCGCGAGAAGAAAGAAGAAGGAATGTATATAAGTAAAACGACGGAAATAACGTGGGGAAACCAAATACGGTCGTACGTCTTGCATCCCTACAGGATGGTAAAAGACCATAGGACTGGAGTGGAAGTGCGGGATATAGGAAAAGTGCTGGAGGACGGAGAATTGGATGAATTCATAGAAGCGGAAAAAGAATTGTAATTTTTTGTACTTGCTACTTAACACAAACTACTAACTAAAACATGATTTATTTTGAAAAGGTCACAAAAATATATTCTGACAACTCCATCGCTTTGAGCGAGGTAAACCTCTCTATAGAACCGCGGGAATTTGTGTCTATTGTCGGACACTCGGGAGCGGGGAAAACAACATTATTGAAACTTCTTCTTGCGGATGAAAAACCGACCGAGGGAGCTGTTTTTTTTGAGTCTGTTGATGTTCATTCCCTCAGGCGTAAAGAGATTCCGGAGTTTAGAAGGAGAATAGGTGTCGTATTCCAAGACTTTAAATTGCTTCCGAACAAAACGGCGTATGAAAATATCGCTTTTGCCATGGAAGCTGCAGGCAGGAGTGATGACGAGGTGGCTTCCGATGTTCCCCATGTGCTTGAGCTGGTTGGTCTGGGCGAGAAAATATGGAATTTTCCCCACGAGCTTTCGGGGGGTGAGCGCCAGAGGGTGGCCATCGCGCGCGCTATCATCAACCAACCCGACCTTATCATCGCGGATGAGCCGACCGGCAATCTGGACCCGATTAACACATATGAGATCATTCAAATCCTTAAGAAGATCAACGATATGGGCACCACCGTCGTTCTCACTACGCACAATAAAGGCGTGATCGATTCAATTGGAAAAAGAGTAGTGACGATGGACGAGGGAAGAATTGTAAGGGATGACAAGCGCGGAAGGTACGTTTTGTAGTAATTTCCGCCAAAGGCGGATCAGCCTCTGGCTGAAATTTTTTTATCGTGTTTTGGACAAATATAAAGAGAATAATAAAATCTGGATTTATGAGCTTTTGGCGTAGCGGCGTTGTGTCCGTATCCTCAATTCTTGTTATGGTGGTGGCGCTTTCCATGATCGGGTCCACCATATTGATTGGCGCTTTTATGAGTGCTACCCTCCAAAGTGTCCAAGACAAAATCGATATCAACGTATATTTCACCACGGACGCTCCAGAGGAAGAAATACTTTCACTCAAGGAGTCTCTCGTACGGTTGCCGGAAGTGAAGTCAGTCGTATATGTATCAAGAGAACAGGCACTTCTGGATTTTCGTAAGAGGCATGAGAATGACCAGCTTACTCTAGACGCTCTCTCCGAGTTGGACGAGAACCCTCTTCGCGCCGTGCTTAACGTGAAAGCCAAAGAGCCTTCGCAATATAGCGGCATCGCACAATTCCTTGAACGCGAAGACGCGCTCTTTTTAGGCGGAGCCACCATCATAGATAAGGTAAACTATAGCGACAACAAGGTGGTAATAGAGCGGTTGACCACCATCATAGGCGGGGTGGAGCGAATGGGTTTTGTCGTGACCATTATTCTTGTACTGATATCAATTTTCATTACGTTCAATACGATACGTCTCGTTATATATATTTCCCGCGAGGAGATCGCAGTTATGAAACTAGTGGGAGCGGACGCTAAATACATAAGAGGACCCTTTATTGTCGGAGGGGTTATTTATGGTGTTATAGCAGCACTTCTTACGGTTGCGTTGTTTTATCCCGCCACTTCTTGGATCAAGAATGCTACAGGCGATTTTTACGGAGGAATTGACCTGTTCAAGTATTATGTCACCAATTTCAATCAGATATTCTTTATCATATTGGCGTCTGGCATCGCCCTAGGGGCGATTTCAAGTTTCCTGGCGGTGCGGCGATATTTGAGAACATAGTAACCACAGACCGAATGAAGAATCATAAATATATATTTGTTGTGGGTGGCGTGATCTCCGGCGTGGGAAAAGGAATTGCGGCATCGTCTATTGGGAAAATCCTCCAGTCTCGTGGTTTCGCTGTGACGGCAATGAAAATAGACCCCTATGTGAACGTGGATGCCGGAACAATGAATCCTACTGAACACGGAGAGGTTTTTGTGTTGCGTGACGGCGATGAGACCGATCAGGATATGGGGAATTATGAGCGGTTTTTGGATACCACCCTGACTCGCGCGAATTACATGACGACGGGCAGAGTTTACCAGTCTGTTATTCAGGCAGAGAGAAACCTTGAGTACAAGGGCAAATGTGTGCAGGTCGTACCCCACATCCCCATTGAAATAATAAAAAGAATAAAGCGCGCGGCCACGAAAGCAAAAGCGGACATCACCGTTATTGAGATTGGTGGTACTGTTGGGGAATATGAAAACATTTTATTTTTGGAAGCGGCGCGTATGATGAAGATCAAAAACCCAGAGGACGTAATGTTTGTAATGGTGAGCTATCTCCCGATCCCTTCAAGGGTGGGGGAGATGAAAACAAAACCAACACAGCATGCCGTAAGAACGCTCAATGCCACCGGTATCCAGCCCGACGTTATTGTTGCCCGCAGTGCGGTTCCACTTGATAAGAAGCGCAAGGAAAAGGTTGCTACATTCTGTAATATCCTGAAAGAGAACGTAATCTCTGCTCCCGATGTTGAGAGCATCTATGATGTGCCGATTAATTTTGAAAAAGAGAAGCTGGGAGATATCATCTTTCAAAAACTGCATTTGAGAAAGAGAAGCAAGAAACCCGACCTTGTCGGATGGAAGCACTTTGTCGCGCGGGCAAAGTCGGTGAAACGCGAAGTGCACATCGCTATCGTTGGGAAATATTTTGATACAGGAGATTTTGTGTTGGGTGATTCCTATCTTTCCGTGATCGAAGCGATCAAGTATTCCGCGTACCACCTTGGCAGAAAACCGGTTATACATTGGTTGAACGCGGAGGATTTCGAGGGGAACAAGAAAAAACTCTCCGAACTTAAAAACTACGACGGCATTATCGTCCCCGGCGGATTCGGCGCGCGGGGCACCCAAGGCAAATTAAACGTTATAAAGTTCGCGAGACAGAATAATATACCATATTTCGGCCTTTGTTATGGGATGCAGCTTTTGGTCATTGAATTCGCGCGCAGCGTCATGAGGCTTAAAGGCGCGAACACCGCTGAAATAAACCCGTCGGCAAAACATCTCCTGATAGACATCATGCCGGAGCAAAAAAAGAACCTTGAAAACAGGGATTTTGGTGGAAGCATGCGGCTCGGCGAGTATCCGGCAGTGTTAAAAAAGGGGACCATTGCGGCGGATGCATACGAGAAGAGGCGCATAGGAGAACGGCACAGGCACCGCTATGAGGTTAGTCCGCAGTATATCAAGCGGCTGGAGAAGGCCGGTCTCGTCTTCTCGGGGATTTCTCCAGACAAGAGCCTGATGGAGATTGCGGAGCTTCCGCGCGAGAAGCATCCTTTCTTTGTCGGGACGCAGTTTCATCCTGAGTTTCAGGCGCGGCCACTCTCCCCGCACCCACTGTTCACCGAGTTCGTAAAGGCGGCCGTGAAAAAACCAAAAGTCGAAACCCAGCGTAAAAAGAAAAAAGCCCGCCCTTAATGGGTAGGCCAATTTGTTTTGGAAAGATGCCGCAAAACGAAACGAACCTTTCGGGCATAAAAGTGCTTACGCACTTCTTTTTTGCTCATTCTCTTGGCGCGATTTGGTCCTCTCACATACCCGACCGCGATTCTTTCCAAAGAACGGAGCCCGTATTTATCACGCAGTAGCGCGAGATACGCGCTTCCCCTACGTATGCTCGTACGTGGATCGCACGAATTTCCGTGAATGCCCGTTTCTTTAGCAATGATAGGCATTGTCTGCATGAGTCCTTTTGCTCCCATGGGAGAGGCAGCGCATGGTTTGCCGAGGCTTTCAACAACAAGAATTGCTGCAACAAATCTCGGGGGATTCTTGAATTCGCGCGACGCCTCTACGATAAGAGGTCCGTATTTTTCAATGACGATTGGAATTGCCTTCACGGCGGACACTTTCCAGCGTTTGCTCAACTCAGCTTTTACCGGAAGCGCGCACAGTGGTATAAGAAAAAGAATTGCAAGAATATATCTTTTCATTGTGCCCCCCTCTTTGGCTGTGCTTACAAAGAATGTTACTTCTGTGGAAAATATAACACAAAAATCTCTACTAGGCAAGTTTCGTGAAGATGCTTCCGCCCAGAAACAAGTGGAAAATTCCCCTCAAGTTTGCTACAATGCCCCCGTACCACATTGCCGGATCGTCTAATGGTAGGACACATGCCTCTGGAGCATGGTATCTTGGTTCGAGTCCAAGTCCGGCAGTTCGGAGCGTCAGCGGAGAACTGACGGACTTGGACTCGAACACGAAGGGGGTCGGGGAAACTG
>BTQM01000041.1:0-5421 GCA_036985875.1 Patescibacteria group bacterium | reverse complement strand
GAAGAAGAAGTATTTGACTTTGAGCTGTTCCAATTTTTCTGGGCCTGCACGACACCAAAGAACGTGAAAGAAAAGGCGAACAGGGTGGCCAACAGGGCGATCTTCAGTTTTTTCAGCATTGTGTATCTCCTTTGAGGGTTGTATTTTGGAAAATATAATATAAAGAACATGATCAACTACGTCCCTGATTGATATATAATACCCTTTTCCGTGTTTTGTCAAGCCCGGCATTAGAAACCTACAAAGGATAGTCCTTTGTAGGTTTGTTTCCTTATAGACCTCTTTTTCCACTCCTCTTTAAAACCCCGCTTAAGCGGGGTTTTTCTATTGTGGCGGCGTGTGGATAACTTGTTTTGTATTGTGGGAGATAGTGTTATATAATATATATTGAGTGGGGCAAAGTGGGATATTAAAAAAACGAGAAACATGCCCACACAGTAAGCAAATCCACTATGTTGATAGGCGAATATATACATACACTTGATCCAAAGAAACGAATCTCTCTTCCCGCGAAGTTTCGCAAGGAAATGGGGAAGAAGGTAGTCGTTACGCATGGGCTGGACAACTGCCTGTTTGTCTATCCATTGGGTCAGTGGAAGAGAGTGACGGAGAAGTTGGCGCAACTTCCCATGGGACAAGCGGATTCGCGAGGGTTCAACAGGTTCATGCTTGCTGGAGCCGTTGAGACTGATGTTGATTCCATTGGAAGGATCTTGATACCGGATTTCCTGAAAACGTTTGCGGGACTTGGGGGGAAGGTAGCGGTGATCGGCGTTCATGACCGCGTTGAAATATGGAACGAGAAAGTGTGGAGCACCTACAAAGGTAGGGTGGAGAAGCAGGCCGATGTGTTGGCGGAAAAACTTGGGGAAGTGGGAGCGCTGTAGAAATTATTAAAGAGTAATTTTCATGCCGCATATACCTGTTCTTTTAAAAGAAGTATTGTCCGGACTTGAGATCCGTTCCGGCGAGACAGTCCTTGACGCGACGTTGGGTGGCGGAGGCCACAGCACCGCCATCTGTGAGATCATCGGGAGCGGAGGCACCCTTGTCGGGCTTGATCAGGACAGCGGGGCACTTGCTGCGGCCAAAGAAAGGTTGGAGAAAGGCGCGTGTACCGTACAGCTGGCGCAGGAGAACTTCAGGGATCTGGACAAGGCACTTGATAAGTTTGGGATAGGAGAGATAGACAAAGCGCTTTTTGACCTCGGTATGGGAACGCATCAGCTTGAGGGGTCGGGAAGAGGGTTCTCATTCCAGAAAGACGAACCGCTCATCATGACGTTTGACCCTCATCCGACAGAGAACGACTTGACCGCACGCGAGATAGTAAACAACTGGGATGAAGAGAACATAGCGGACATCCTGTACGGCTACGGCGGAGAGCGATTTGCCAGAAGGATAGCGAAGGGGATAGCAAAGGCGCGGAAGGAAGGTCCGATAGAGCGGACGAGTGAGCTTGTGGAGATCATAAAAAAAAGCGTTCCGGCTTTCTATCGAAAAGGCAAGACGCATCCCGCCACGAAAACATTTCAGGCTCTCCGCATAACTGCCAACGATGAAATAGGTTCTCTCAAGGAAGGATTGGGGAAAGCATTGCGTAGGTTGAAAAAGGGAGGAAGAGTGGCGGTCATTTCTTTTCATAGTATTGAAGATCGGATCGTTAAAATATTTTTTAAAGAAGAGGCGAAGAGCGGGGAGTACAAGATCATTACGAAGAAACCGATAGCGCCAAGCCGCGGAGAAATAGCAGAGAATCCGCGCGCGCGAAGCGCAAAGCTAAGGATTATAGAACATATTTAAAGAAACAAACACGAGACGGTAATTTTTATCAAAATGGCGATAAACTATTCATTAAAACACCATATTCTGCAAAAGAGGATATTTGTTGTGCTTTCTGTCGCTATCATTGCCAGTCTGCTTATCCACGTCTATTTTATCAGTAGGGCAGTAGTCAATGTGGTGCAAAGAGAAAGCATTGAAATAGAATCAAATATACTCTCCTCCTATGTGGGGGATTTGGAAGAAGAATACCTGGCGCTCTCCAAAGACGTTACCCGCTCCTTTGCGTACTCGTTGGGGTTTGAGGAGCCGAGCAGTCTCTCCTATGCCACGAGAAAGACCTTCGCAATAGGCTTATCTGCCACGCGATAATGTGCCATGCCCTAGACGTGGGTCTTCGTGTATTTCGTGTATAATTCTCTCATGAGATCCAATTCTTCTCTATCACGAACATGGTTTCTGTACGGCGGGATTTTTTTATTTGCCGGCATTTTAATAACGAAACTCTTTCTCATTCAGATCGTGAATGGCGAGCTGTATAGCGAAAAAGCACACAGGCAGTACGTTGTTCCAAGCAGGAACATATTTGACCGCGGGGCCATATTCTTCACGGAAAGAAATGGGAAGCCGGTGTCTGCCGCAACGCTCAAGTCCGGATTTACGATCGCCGTGAATCCAAGCCGTCTTGAGAGTGCGAATGAGGCCTTTGACTCGCTCTCCAAGGTGATACCTCTTGATAGCGATGCATTTTTCATCAGGGCAAGCAAAAAGGATGATCCGTATGAGGAGATAGCAAAACGCGTTGATGAAAAAAGTGGTCTGGAAATAGCAGAGCTTGGCGTGGAAGGAGTTATCACGGTGCGAGACAAATGGAGATTTTATCCCGCGGGCTCCACGGCATCACAGCTTTTGGGTTTCGTAGGGTATCGCGGAGACACGCTCTCCGGCAGGTATGGGCTTGAACAATATTACGACGACATACTCTCCCGCGATCCCGACAGGCCGTATGTAAATTTCTTTGCCGAGGTTTTCTCGAACGTGGGCGACTCTTTTTTGAAAGGAGGAAACTCCAGAGAGGGTAGTATCATTACCTCAATTGAACCGTCCGTGCAGGGCGTGCTTGAAAACTCGCTTGCCGCTATTATGGAAGAGTGGAATAGCGAGGCGGCGGGCGGTGTTGTCATCGATCCGAAAAACGGAGAGATATACGCCCTAGCTTCTCTGCCCGATTTTAACCCGAATTATTTCAGCGTGGTGGACGATCCTTCCGTATTTTCAAACCCCATCGTTGAGAGCGTTTTTGAGATGGGTTCCATCATAAAGCCCCTGACGATGGCTGCCGGGCTTGATGCCGGTGCGGTGACGGCGGATACCGAATACGAAGATAAGGGGTATCTGCTCGTTGACGGTGCAAGGATAGAGAATTACGACGGAAAGGGGAGAGGCGTGGTGTCCATGCAGCAAGTCTTGAACAAGTCGCTGAATACGGGAGCCGCTTTTGTGATGGAGCAGATGGGAAAAAAGACGTTCAAAAAATATATGCTTTTGTTTGGTATGGGGGACGAGACGGGAATTGACCTGCCAAATGAGACTGCCGGTCTTGTCGGTAACTTGGATAGCAAGAGGGACATAGAGTACGTTACCGCTTCCTTTGGACAGGGGATAGCCCTGACACCTATCGCTACCGTACGCGCGCTCTCTGCCTTGGGAAACGGCGGTACGCTTATCACCCCGCACATCGTAAGAAAGGTTGACTACAAGCTCGGATTTTCAAAAACCATGGTGCAAAACGAGCAGGAAAGCGTTATCAGGCCCGAAACATCCGAAGAGATAACCAGAATGCTGGTTGCCGTCGTGGATGACGCTCTGCTTGGCGGAACCGTTAAACTTGAGAATTACAGCATTGCCGCGAAGACAGGAACCGCCCAGATTGCGCGCGAAGATGGGCGGGGGTATGATAAAGATAGGTTCTTACATTCATTTTTCGGTTATTTTCCGGCGTATGACCCACAATTTTTGGTATTTTTGTATACCATCAACCCCAGAGGAGCACGTTATGCATCGGAAACGCTCACCTATCCGTTCATGGATATAACCAAATTTCTGCTGAACTATTATGAAGTGCCACCTGACCGCTAACGCTTAGTGACTACAGACTAAAACAATGAAACAATTCCTGAAAAAAATTATTATAGCGATCCTCACGTTTGAAGCGCGGGTTGTTCTGTGGAAGTACAAGCCCAAGATCATTGCAGTCACGGGAAGCGTGGGTAAGACGGCGACGAAAGACGCGATCCATGCCGTGTTGAACCAATCTTTCTACATTCGCAAGAGTGAGAAGAGCTACAACAGCGAAATAGGCGTTCCTTTGACCATTCTCGGATGTACGAGCGGATGGAACAACCCACTCACGTGGATCTCAAATATCCTTGAAGGGCTCGCCCTTATTTTCCTCAAGAACCACTATCCCAAATTGCTCGTGCTTGAGGTGGGCGCCGACAGACCTGGAGACATAAAAAAGATCGCTCGGTGGCTTACCCCCGCCGTCGTTGTCGTGACGAGGTTCGGGGAAGTGCCCGTGCACGTTGAATTTTTCGATTCCCCGAAACAGGTGATAGAAGAAAAATCATATCTAGTCTCTGCGTTGGCACCTGACGGACTTCTGGTGCTCAACAATGACGACGAAAAGGTACTCGGGTTGAGGAAGCTTTTTGGAGGGGCGGTGTTGCCATACGGCAAAGAACCCGGCTCAGCGATGCTGGCGTCGAACGAGCAAGTCATGTATGAAGGGAGCGCTCCGATAGGGATCACGTTCAAGGCGGACTATGAAGACACCAGTGTGCCCGTGCGGCTTGTCGGCGTTTTAGGAGGGCAGTATACGTACTCCGCGCTTGCCGCTTTATCTGTCGGCGTGTATCTGAAGACAAACATGGTGCGCATGGCGCAGGCGCTAGAGCACTACAGCGGTCCGCCCGGACGGCTCACTCTCATAGATGGAATAAAAGGCACGTACATTCTGGATGACACCTACAACTCCTCTCCCGTCGCGATGGAGGCCGCTTTGCAGACGCTCCGCGAGGTAGAGACCGCGGGGCGCAAGATAGCCGTATTGGGGGATATGCTTGAACTCGGGAGGTATACCGCGGCAGAACACAAAAAAGCGGGGGAGCGCGCGGCAGGTGCAAGCGACCTTCTCATTGTCGTAGGGTTGCGTGCGCGCAACATCGTGGAAGGGGCGCTGTTGGGCGGGATGAGCGAGAAGAATATTGTTGAGTTTGACGACGCGCAGAAGGCCGGAAAATATCTCGAAGGAGTGATAGGCGCGGGCGACATCATACTGATCAAAGGATCACAATCAATGAGGATGGAGCGGACCGTGGAAGAAATAATGGCCCATCCCGAGAAGAAAAACCAGTTGCTCGTACGCCAGGAGCCCGAGTGGCTCAAGCGGTAGATTTTTAGAAATATACAAAAAAGCTCCCGTTTCGGAGCTTTTTTTGTATTGTGAATTTATAATAGCCTTTGGTCGAACTTTGTTCGAACATAAGACCGATTAGTTCCGCGCCGAGCGCGTGGTAATTCGCAACAATGTCGTGCGCGCCGAGCGCACAGTAATGTTTCCGCACTCCAGAAAATCCT
>BTQM01000040.1:0-5549 GCA_036985875.1 Patescibacteria group bacterium | reverse complement strand
ATCATGATTGCCTTGCGGGGATTCTACGTTTTGGACATGTCTGTATTTGCTGTTTGCGCCGTGGGAGATTTACATGTTGCTTGTTTGTTCTCGTGTGTATATAATAGAACATTATATTTATAAGGTTCTGCTGGAATAGCATTATTTTTTATTATGGACATTATGGACACCGAACAAACACATGAGGAGAAAAGGGCGAACGCGCGCCTCAACCTCAATAGCGTCTCTCTCCTTATCCTTCTATTCATTGCGTTTTTAATACCGCTGTTTTTTCTGCCCATCTTTAATATTTCCACAAACGTGAGCAAGGGCGTCCTGCTCTCAACGGTCGTTACGATCGTATTCTTTTTGTGGCTCATTGCGCGGCTGAAAGACGGTAGATTTGTACTCCCAAAGAGTCTCGTGCTAGGCGCCTTGGGTGTTGTGTCTATTGTCTTTTTGATATCATCAATATTCTCTGAAGCGCCCGCTGTCTCTTTGGTGGGGCTCGGCTTTGAGATAGGAACATTCAGTTCCATATTGATATTTTCTCTCCTCACATTTTTATCCGCGATCTTTTTCCAGTCCAAGAAGAGCATCTTCTCTCTCTATGGCGTTCTGTTCCTGTCAGCGCTCGTCGTGTTTCTTTTTCAGGTGCTTCGTTTTGTGTTCTTAAGCTTCGGACTACCCTTAAGCGGTGTATTCAGCAATCTCCCTCTTAATTTAGTAGGCAAATGGACCGACCTCGCTGTGTTTTTTGGGTTAACTTTAGTGCTCTCGCTTGTAACACTGGATTTGGTTGAATTAAACAAAAAGACCAGAAGGATACTGTATGGCATTCTCGTAATTTCTTTGCTGATGCTGGCCGCAGTGAATTTTGCCCTATCCTGGTTCATAGTAGGGATTTTTTCGCTCATTATATTTGTATACGCGCTCTCTTTCGGGAAGGGTGGGGGCGGCAACACGCCTTCGGAAAGGAAGATCCCCATTGCATCCTTCTCGGTATTGCTTGTCTCCCTATTCTTTATATTGGCAAGCGGGCTGGTCTCCGGATTTATTTTTTCTCTTCTCAACATTTCTCCCGAAACCCTGCATCCGTCCTGGACACAGACATTTGAGGTCGCGAAGGGTGCCCTCACAGAGAATCCTGTGTTGGGTAGCGGACCAAACAGGTTTGCGAGTCAGTGGCTTTTGTTCAAACCAGAGGGAATTAACAATTCAACCATCTGGAACATAGACTTTAGCGCTGGTGCTGGCCTCATTCCTTCGTTCGTGGTTACCACTGGAGCGCTTGGACTCCTCGCGTGGCTGCTATTTTTCGCTGTTTTTCTGTATCGCGGCTTTATGTCAGTCTTTTCGGTGCGCTTGGTTCCGATCCAACACTATATCCTGCTATCTTCCTTCCTTTCCGCTACATATTTGTGGGCGTTTACCGTGCTTTATGTCCCCAATATCGCGATCATCACCCTCGCGTTTCTGATGACTGGTGTATTCGTCGCCGCTCTTGCGGAAGGAAAGCTCATCAAAAATTACAACTTCTCCTTTTTGGAGGATCCGCGGGTGTCATTCGTTTCCGTCCTCGTGCTGATCCTTCTTATCATGTCTTCTGCCGCCGGAGGGTATTTCTTGTTTCAAAAGTTTTTTTCAGTTGGATATTTTCAAAGGAGCATCGTTGCGTTTAACGTGGAGGGAAACTTAGATAAAGCGGAACGGTCCATGATCAGCGCGTTGAGATTGGACAGAAATGATCTCTATTATCGCAATTTTGCCGATATGAACATCGCCAGACTTCGCGAGGTTATGTCTCGAAGCGGCGTTTCGGAGGAAACAACGAAAGCGCAATTTCGATCTATTGCGGAAATTGCCGTACAGAATGCACTCCTTGCGGTGGAGGAAGACAACACTAATTACCTCAACTTTGTCTCTTTAGCTAGAGTATATGAATTCTTGATTCCGTTCGGCGCTTCTGAAGAACTGTACGAAAACGCCAAGCAGAGCTACGAAAAGGCGCTCTCCCTAAACCCAAGAAGTCCCGCTCTTCGCCTCTCCCAAGCGCGGCTTGAGGTTGCGCGTGGGGATAGCGCGGAGGCGAAGAACTACATTGCGCAGGCACTTAACGACAAGAATAACTATACGGAAGCGATATTTCTACTTTCCCAGATACAGGCGGATGAGGGTGACCTTGACGAAGCGATCGTGTCTGCGACGTACGCCTCGTCTATTTCCCCAAATGACATCGGGGTATTCTTCCAACTGGGATACCTCAAATATCAGGACAAGGACTACCGCGGTGCGATTTTTGCCTTGGGGAGGGCAATAGAGCTTAACCCCAATTTTGCGAATGCAAAATACTTTCTTGGATTGAGCTATGCCAAGATGGGGGATCGCGACAAAGCGATAAGACAATTTGAGGATATACTCATCTTAAATCCTGGACATGAAGGAGTTAGGCAGATATTGAAAAATCTAAGAGCCGGTAGGAGCGCTCTTGCCGGTGCATCTCCCAAAGTTTTAGTGCCGAAAGACATAGACAGTCTCTCCATTGAGGAAGAATAAAACAGCTTATAGCTTAGTTAGCTTCACTAGCTTGGCCAGCTTAGTTAGCTTTTAGCTTGATAGGGCTTAATACATGGCGGCTTTGCCGCCATGTATGGGAAGCTAAAAGCCAGTGAAGCTATTCTAAGCTAACCAAGCTAATGAATAGGGTACTACATATTTTAAACAAGGAATTCAGCGGCTTACACCAAGCCGCTTTTCTCCTTGCCTCGTTCGCGATCCTCTCTCAAGTATTAGCGCTGGTGCGTGATCGTTTGTTTGCACATTCTTTCGGCGCGGGTGCTACGCTCGACATATATTATGCAGCATTTAGGGTTCCCGATCTGCTGTACGCCGTGGTGGCATCTTTGGTTTCTGCGGCAGTATTGATACCGTTTCTGATAAATAGGATGGAGGAGGGGCGCGAACGCGCTAAGAAGTTTCTAGACGGCGTATTCACCACGTTTTTAGTGGCGATCGTGGTTATTTCTCTTGTGATCTTTTTCCTCATCCCTTTCCTCTCCGAGTTTCTTTTTCCGGGGTTCTCGGGCGAGGAGCGTGACACGCTTATAGCTCTCACAAGGATACTGCTACTCTCTCCAATCCTATTCGGCATTTCCAATCTTTTCGGAAGCGTTACGCAAACATTCAGAAGATTTTTTGTGTATGCGTTAGCGCCCGTGCTTTATAATGTGGGAATTATTTTCGGAATCCTCTTTCTCTACCCAGTATTTGGTATCGCAGGCCTTGGCTTCGGTGTGGTGCTCGGTGCGTTTTTGCATCTTTCCATTCAAATACCAGTAGTGATAAAAAGCGGTTTGGCGCCGCATTTCTCATTCTCTGTTAACTTCCGTGAAATAAAAGATATTGTGCTTCTTTCACTGCCGCGCACGCTGGGTCTTTCCGCGCATCAGCTCGCACTTCTTGTACTTGTTTCCTTCGCGTCTCTTATGGCGGAGGGGTCCATCGCCGTCTTCAATCTCTCATTCAACCTCCAGTCTGTCCCACTCTCCATTATAGGCGTAAGCTATTCCGTGGCCGCATTTCCTACGCTCGCGCGGCTTTTCTCAAGGAATCAGGTATCAAAGTTCGTGAATAATATCGTCATTGCCTTGCGGCACATATTGTTCTGGTCTCTTCCCATTTTAGTGCTTTTTATTGTTTTGCGGGCGCAGATCGTAAGAACAATTCTCGGGTCGGGTGCGTTCGGGTGGACCGATACAATGCTGACTGCGGCGGCGCTTGCTCTCTTTGCCATCTCGCTTGTTGCGCAGTCCGTGGTGCTTTTGTTTGTGCGGGGATACTACGCAGCTGGCAACACGAAGAAGCCACTCTTAATAAACGTACTCTCTTCCTTGGGCATCGTCGCGGCTGCGTATGCCCTGACCTCATTTTTTACAAACTCTGACTTCTTCAGATATTTTACAGAGTCGTTGCTTCGTGTTGAAGGCATAGAGGGGACAGTAGTACTCATGCTTCCCCTTGCGTATTCCATTGGAATGATTGCCAATGCACTCCTTTTTCTCCACTTGTTCAAAAAGGACTTTGGAAGACTCCCAGCGATGCTCAGGAGAACATTTTGGCACAGTTTTGCTGGTGCGATCGCGATGGGGTTCGTTGCCTACCAGTTTCTCCGCGTATTTGACGACATATTCAACCTAAATACGTTTTGGGGAATATTTCTGCAGGGTCTTCTGTCCGGGCTTATCGGAATTTTTGCGGGGGTATTGCTTCTCAAGCTGATGGGGAACAAGGAAGTAGAAGAGATCACAAAGACCATTCGTTCAAAATTCTGGAAAGCAAAAGTGATCGTTCCCGAAAAAGAAGAACTCTAATCCCCTAAAATGTTGGACACCGAGTGTCCAACATTTTAGGGGTAAATGGCTTAAAAAACCGAAGGATATCGTCGGGTGTTGCTTGGTATTTCAAAAATCCTTTGTTCCGCTTGTATCTACAAATTTTTTGTATGTGTTACTGTCCGTGAATTGCTCAATTATGATATCGTTTTTTAAAAGTTCGCCCCACCTGTTTTTTCCCGTGCAGTCCTGATAGCTTGACCACGTGTAAGTGTGCTCCTTGTTTCTCCATTCTGACATCTCCCGCGGATTGCGGTGAATATATGCCGACAAATGCAGCAGCTGCTCGTTGCTTGCCACATGCGTAGCACCAAACGGTCCCTGGAACACATGTCCCGACCTCTTGTATTTTGCATTAAAGTACTTTGCGTAGGCCATTAAAACCTTTTGCATGTACTCCGAGATCCCGCCCTCCTTCAGTTCGCGCACGACAAGATGAAAATGATTCGGCATTAATACAAAAGATACAAGTTCAACACCCCTGCTCTCAAGAATTTTTGTCCTCATTTTCCTTGAAACACCGAATTTTCCATTTTTTTTGAAATTGTTTACGGCGGAAGTTGCGTGGTACAGGGGGAGGTGTGATTGCAAATAAAGAATAAGAAAAAGAAAGCGAATCCAATCTCTCTTATCCAAAAAGAGTTTTTGCTTATCATTTCCCCTCCCGTACAGGTGATAGACTTCTTCGGGCGCGAATAATACTTTTCTCATACCACCTTATTATAAAATGTCCGACACTCGGTGTCCAACAAAAAATGTTGGACACCGAGTGTCGGACATTTTTGGGGATTTATCCACATATTTGCGAAATTCCTGAAGAATTTATGCGTCATTACTGTATAATATATGTACTGAACTATGGACAATGAGGTACGGGACAAAAAGGGCAAAAAATATATCTCGTTCGGACGATTTAGTAAGTTGGGGTTCGAGATAATGAACCAACCCGATGTTAATGTTACCATTGGGCGTTTTGCTGTTGCTGGGCGTTCGTTTTGATGTAGTGGTTTGCCTGTTTGCACGGGTAAGTCTTTGCCAGAGGCCAACCCGTTTCGCCGGCTTGTCTCGCAACAAGGCGAGTTGGTCACATAGAGAGAAATTTCATTCCCACTGTTCCCGGCTCTTTTCTTTAATTTAAGTTAAGAACCATGGGCAGTGGTCGTGAACCACTCACTTGGA
>BTQM01000039.1:0-6138 GCA_036985875.1 Patescibacteria group bacterium | reverse complement strand
GAAGAACCTTCTTCCCAGCTCGGCGCACGCGACGATTTGCGTAGCTTTTACTATAGGGATATCGAGATCCTTCGCCATCGACTCGGGGTTCGTCTGGCTTGCGAGACTTTTCTCTCCGTATTCTTTGATCACGCGAGAGGTCATCTCAAGCACTCCTTCTTTTTTAGTGCCCACGTTCAGTACGATCGCTAAAAGCTCCTGCACGGAGAGTACCACGGGACCGTACTTGAGCAGTTTTTCGCGCGGCTTTTCTTCTGAAGGCAGATCCCTTATTTTTAGAACGTAATGCTTGTCCTGATCGCCCAATATGAGATCGTTGTCCCGCACCACGTATGTTTCCATTGTCATCATTGCTTACAGTATAACAAGTTGGGGCATATTGGGAAACCTTCCCGGCAACACAAATCTTACAAATTTTTCTACGGAACCGGCACCCCGGCTTGGAATACAGGTTCTCGATAATACTCTTTAAGGTGATGAATAGGGTATGTATTACAGGTGGCGGCGGCTATAGTTTTATGTATAATGGGGGGCAGGTGTACATGTGTACGTTGACAGAGAGGATAAAGGCATGGACAGTGAAAATATCCAGTTCTATTTTATGCCGTTTGACGAACTGAAGCTCTCCGCGAGAGTACCAACCCTGGTCTATGTATTTGAAGAGCAGGAAGACAAGGCCATCTCGGATCATTTTCCCGAAATTGAGAAACTTCGGAAAATGACAGACAGCATGAAGGCAAAAGACAATACCACATTCCAGCTGTTCCCGATACGACAGAACAGGAAAACGTGTATCCTGGGTATCGTATATATTCAATACCCGTGGAAGAAGAGGAAAAACTGGAAGGTTGATGACATCAATTTTTACCGTACGGTGAGCGAGCGGTCTGTGTTTGCCGTGGAGCAGCTGCGCGAGAAAAATTTCCGGGAGATGACAATACTGCTTCCGGGAAGATTCCATCCGAAAAACATCGTGAGCGATATCCAGCGGGAGAAACTAATGCTTTTTGTTCAGACGATCACCGAATCGATCATCTACGGGAACAATACGCTAGACGCGTACAAGAAGGACCCAAAGCCGAAAATAACGTCTGTTACGTTCACATATTTTGGGCATTACGGCAAGGCCGTGGATGGATTCTTCCAAAAAGCGATTGGGGACGGTAAGTCCATGGGGAACACCCTCTCATATGTGCGGCGGCTCATTGAGCTTCCCACAAACGAAAAATACCCCTCCTTGTTCATTGAACATGCGGTAGGGGTCGCGCCGAAACAAGTGATGAAGGCAGACAAGGGCAAAGCCCTGACATGGGCGGGCGTCAAAGGCCATTCGTTCTCACCGCAGACGCATGTATCGCTGATCTACGGAACGGAGACACTCCGTAGGTTCGGCTTCGGTCTTATCGCCGCAGTTGGACAGGGGAGTGCACATGAGCCGGTGCTCTTGAAAGTGCACTACAAGCCTGCTACAGAGCGCGAGAAACCGGTGAAGAAGATCGTTCTTACGGGCAAAGGAGTAACGTTTGACAGCGGGGGGATTGACCTCAAGCTCACCGGCAGCTATGAAAACATGCACTATGACATGGCTGGCGCCGCGACCGTATTGGGAGCTGTGCGACTTGCCGAAGAGCACCATCTTCCGGTTGAAGTTGTCGCACTGGTGCCCGTTGTGCACAATGCGATCGGCCCTCAAGCGATAGATCCTCACTCGGTGGTGCGCGCATTTGACGGTACGACGGTTGAAATAATCAATACCGATTGCGAGGGACGTCTCATTCTTGCGGATGCCATTGCATATTCGGAAAAACATCTTCGTCCCGATTGCACTATCTCCGTTGCAACATTGTGCGATATCAGCGGTTTTGCGCCGGATATCCTCAAGGTACTTGCGGCAACGCCGGCTTTGGAGAAAAAAGCGCGGGTTGCCGAGCAGGATGCAGCGGAGAAGATCATTCTGTGGCCTTCCCTTAGCCATCTCAATCATATTGACAACGAGTATGTGGGGGACCGTGCTGACTTGGTGAACGAAATATCTTTTGGCGAGCAGTCGGCAGGAATTGTGTTCCTTGCAGATTTCCTACAATATGATCCCGCTGAATGGATGTACATTGACGTGGGCGCTCAGTTTGAGAAAGACGCGTCTGATTACGGAGCCGGGCCGGGTTTTGGACTTCGGTTTCTCTGGTACGTCCTCAAACAATTCACATAAGCAAAGGCGAATGCCTTTATGCTCTCACACCCTCGCATGCGGGGGTGTTTTTTATGTGACTGCCAAGCGGCAGTTATCCACATATGCGACTGTGGCGCTTGCTATTGCGGCGATATAATAAAGCTATATGAGCAATGGAAAAATAATTGAATGGGTGCTCCGGGTCGGGCTTGCGGGGACGTTTATTGGGCACGGGAGAGTTTCACTTGTGGGGAACGATGAATGGGTGAGGTGGATCATGGGCGCGACGGGATGGGACGTATCCTTGGCGGCAAAAGCACTTATTGCCGTTGGCGTTTTGGATGTACTGGTAGGTGCGATCATACTCATCAAGCCCTGGCGCATCGTGGTTTTGTGGGCGGTGCTGTGGACATCTTGGACCGCGTTTATGCACGTGCTTCCGTTCATCGGAGAACCTTGGGAGCTCGTTGAAGAACTCCTCGCTCCCGCATCTGCGCTCGCACTTCTTCTGCTCCTCGGATGGCCAAAAAGTTTTAAAGAATGGTTCAAATAGAAAAGATGAACAATGCCCGCATCTTATGAAACATGGGCATTGTTCATAAATACCGTAATTTATGCCAACTCTATACATAATACTCATCTTCTTCGCAATTGGCACAATAGGCATTATAGCCGGATACCTATTTGGACATCCGACGTTCAAAAACAGAAGTGCGCCATTTTCCGAGCAAGACGCAAAAAGAGGGAGGCAAACAATACAAGAACGCATACAAAAACGCAAGAACCGCATCATGGTGCAAGCAGAAAAAGCCGGGCGCATCACGAACGACGATGTAGAAGACATGTTTTGCATCTCCGACTCCACCGCAACAAACTACCTGTCCGAACTTGAAGAAGAAGGCAAACTCACACAAAAAGGCTCCGGCCGCAGCACCTATTACACCCCCACACCTATATTTTCATAGTCGTAAAACTATGTATTATTTGTATATATTGAAAAGTGCGAAAGACGGCAATCTTTATACAGGATCAACAAATGATTTACGACGCAGGCTTTCGGAACATAACAATGGCGTTGTAAAATCCACTGCGCACAGGCGACCGCTCAAGCTTTGTTACTACGAAGCTTATACAGATGAGAGTGAGGCTCGAAAAAGGGAATGTTCACTGAAAAAAGACGGTCGCGCACTTATAGTTTTAAAACAACGTATCAACAAAAGCCTGCAATGAAAATATGGGTGTGGGAGTACACCCCCACACCACTTGGACGTCGGACGTCCAAGTGGTGTGAATCGCCCAAAATCCCCTTATTTTAGGCGATTATTCATTCATGCTACAATATGCACAATGACAACAAGCAAATCCATCCTCAGTATCCTACTCGCAATACTCCTCTCTGGCGGTGTGGTCGGTGGCTATAAATTAGTTCGCGACAACCGTGCTGACACATTTGAAAATTCTCTCCACACCGCCATGCGTGTCATAGACGGCGACACTATTGATATTGGAAACAAAAAACGAATACGCCTCCTCGGCATAGACGCACCCGAACGTGGAGAATGCTATTATGACCAGTCCCTCGCGTTTCTTGAAGAACTCGTAGAAAATAAAGATATTCGTATTGAAAAAGACATCTCCGGCGTCGACCGCTATGATCGTTACCTTCGCTACATATATATTCCGGCAGATGCACCCGAAGAAGACGATGTATTTGTAAACAACTTACTTGTGCGACAAGGATACGCCTTCACGTTCGCAATAGCTCCCGACAATCGCTACCGCGATCTTCTGGCAAGCGCGCAGGAGGAAGCAAAAAAAGAAGAAAGGGGTCTCTGGGGTGCTTGCGACTATGAAGAGCGCGACACACAAGCACTTCGCGAAAACGATACACTTCCACCAAATAACAAGTGCACTATCAAAGGCAACATCTCCGAAAAAGGATATGGCAAAAATTACTTCTTTGAAGGATGCCCAAACTATAACCGCATCAAAATAGACCTACGCAAGGGCGAGCAGTATTTTTGTACCGAGAGTGAAGCACAAAAAGCCGGCTTCGCTCGCTCCGCCTCCTGCGACAACACATTTTAATACAAAGGGTGAACCTCCCGCCAAAAACAAAAACGGAGCACATCTGTGCTCCGTTTCAAAAAAGTAGATCAATCAGATCTACCGGCAATGCTCCGGTAGGCCATCGTGCATATCCCATTCTCGGGGCATTGCAGGTCTTTTAGTGATTTCGCAGGTATCTAATTTTATCAGTGCTATTAGATTTTTACGAAATATTGATGGACTCGTAGTAGCACCGGGATTTTCGATTTCCTCAAACCCTACCACAACGCCTTCTTGCGGATTGCATCTTTCAGTCGCCTGACAACCTCTCATTTCTACTAAACGAACCCCGTTGCCTTTATAGATCATTACGCCACTTTCGCCCGGGTATTGATTCAGTCGCCGGGCTTTTTGCGGTATCCTTAATAAAGAATAAAATAAACCCAAGATAATCCCTATATTCATTCGCGGCTTCCTCAAATTAAATTCATATCCATAAAAAAGATTACAGAAAAAATCTCTCTCGGTCAATATACAAATATATACTAGACAAACAATACCCTCACAGGTATTGTTTTAAATATGCCAACTCTCTACATCGTCGCAACGCCGATAGGAAACCTTGAAGATATCACCTTGCGCGCCCTTCGGATACTTAAGGAGGTTGATGTGGTGCTGTGCGAAGATACTCGCGTGACAAAAAGGTTGTTGCAGAAATATGAGATTGACACGCCGATGATGAGCTATCATTCACACAGCAAACTTTCCAAAGTTGAGAAAATTTTTACGTTGATAGAAGAGGGGAAGGAGATTGCGCTAGTGTCAGACGCTGGAACGCCAACCATTTCTGATCCTGGTGTTCTCCTCATACAACAGATAAAAGAAAAATTCGGGGGAGATATCCAAATTATTCCAATTCCCGGCCCAAGCGCGGTCATTGCGGCGCTCTCCGCCGCGGGACTCCCCGCATCAGAGTTTCTGTTTTTAGGATTCTTACCGCACAAGAAGGGGAGGGAAACCCTTTTCAAAGAGATCGCCGCGTCAAAAAGAACGGCGGTCTTTTATGAATCACCGCACCGAATTATTAAAACTCTGGAATCCCTAAAAGCAAACCTTGTGATAGGACGCACGCTTGTTGTCGCCCGTGAACTCACAAAAATTCACGAGGAGATCATCTCCGGCAGCGCAGAGGAGCTTCTGTCATACTTTCAGGAGAATAAAGAAAAACAAAGAGGAGAGTTTGTCGTGATGGTTGAGAAGAGATAGGGTATGGCGTATAATACTATCATGTCAAAAAAATCCATAACTATTATTCTTGGGATCCTGATCGCACTTATGCCGTTCTTAGGATTTCCCGGGTCGGCGGAGAGTGTATTTTTTGTGTTGGCCGGCTTGCTTATTGCCGCGTTGGCCTATTTTTCAAGCACGGAATATTGCGCCGAATGCAAGCGCGTAGTAGACGGTGGTGCACCTGAGCGCACCGAAGTAAACGGCAGTCCTGAAGAGGGGATGGAAAGAGAAGTATCTCATGAGTAAGGAGATACTCCGCATTAGAGCTTGTCTCGTAATACTTGATATATGAACTATCTGAGAGGGAAAACCTTAGCTGTGGGTGTTTTGGTCGTAGGTTCCTTTTCTCTATTGTATTTTGGTTTACCCCCTTTCACCTCTCTTACCTACGAATCTCCTCTCGCCTCCAATTCCGACAGCGGCGACGTAAACACGGGCCTGTCGGCGAGCGACAAAGAGGAAGCGCCTCCCTTTGTGGTTACACACATCAAAACCCCGAAGCCACTCAAAGCGATCTACATGACAAGTTGGATTGCCGGCACGAAAGACCTTCGTGAAGAGCGGATCATAAGCGTTATAGATTCCACGGAGATCAATTCCGTCGTGATCGACATCAAAGATGATACGGG
>BTQM01000038.1:0-6288 GCA_036985875.1 Patescibacteria group bacterium | reverse complement strand
AAGCGATCTACATGACAAGTTGGATTGCCGGCACGAAAGACCTTCGTGAAGAGCGGATCATAAGCGTTATAGATTCCACGGAGATCAATTCCGTCGTGATCGACATCAAAGATGATACGGGGAGAATTTCGTTTGAAGTGTCCGATCCCGCGCTTCGCGACATCGGATCGTCGGAAGTGCGCATCCCGAACATAAAAGAGTTCATCGGATATCTTCATGAAAAACAGATTTACGTTATCGGAAGGATATCCGTTTTTCAAGATTCCTATCTGGTGCGCGCGCGGCCCGATTTGGCGGTGAGACGCGAGTCCGACGGTGAAATATGGAAAGACTATAAAGGCATAAGCTGGCTTGACGCGGGAGCCACGGATGTATGGGATTACATTGTGGCGATCGCACGGGAGTCATACGCTGTCGGTTTTGACGAACTCAACTTTGACTACATTCGCTTCCCTTCGGACGGGAACATGAATGACATGTATTACCCGTTTAGTGAAGAGCGGATTCTCGCAAATCCCACTACCGGCAAGGCGGAAGTGATAAGGGAGTTTTTTGTGTATCTCAATAAGCGTCTCGCTGACACGGGCGCCGTAACATCCGCAGATCTCTTCGGTATGGTCACCACCAACACGGACGACCTGAATATCGGGCAAATTCTTGAATATGCAGCGCCGTACTTTGACTATATCGCCCCGATGGTCTATCCGTCCCATTACCCAACGGGTTTCAACGGTTATAGTAACGTAAACGCGCATCCGTATGATATTGTGAAGTTTTCAATGGATCGTGCGGTGGAACGGCTCATCGCCGCATCCTCCTCTCCACAGAAGCTTCGTCCGTGGCTTCAGGATAACGACTACCCTGTGCCATATACGCCCGAGATGGTGCGCGCGCAAATACAAGCCGTCTATGACGCCGGCCTCACCTCGTGGATGTTGTGGGATGCTGCAAATACATATACAAGATCGGCACTATTAGAAGAGTAGAGCTTATAACTCACAACCAATAACGTATAACTTGTAACTTGTAACGTACAAACTCCGCCCGCGGCGGAGTTTGGGAAGTTGTACGTTACGCGAGCGTCTCCTTGACAGAGGCTTAATTTTAATGCAGTATCTCCCATAGGATTCCAATTTCAGTCTTTCGTTTTTCACGCACTGAAAAGGAGGTGCATCATGGGTCAAAAAGGCCAAAGTACAGGCGGAAAGGGTACAAAAAAGTACGGCAAAAAGGCAGCCTCGTGCGAACGCTATCGTACCGAAGGGCGTAGAGAGAAGAACAAGGCACGAAAACTCCGCCGCCATATCAAGCGGTATTCTCAAGATAAACAGGCGGAAACTGCTCTTAATAGACTAAAAACTGCCTAAGTCTTTAAGCTCTGAATTCGCCAGTTGGCGAATTCGGGGCTTTTCTTTTATCCCATATCCACGGCTTCGTAATTTTTGCGTTATACTATATACTTAAATTATAGCCCCCGCAAAACAAATTTTCATGTTTTTTGCAGTGGATTTTTGCCTAGATCGCATTCATGAGAAACGAGATATAGCATTAGCTACATTGAGTTTTGAATGGATGTGAGATAGGTGAAAATACGCGCTAAAAAGGTGTAAATTTGTTTTGCGGTGGCTATATATATGGAGGAAAAAGACAACATCACATATTTTGCGCAAACCGATGCGCGAAACAAGAAAATCCCTTTCGGAATAAAGACAAGCGACAGAACGCGCCATGTGTACGTCATCGGAAAAACGGGGATGGGAAAATCCACGCTTCTTGAAAATATGGCCGTGCAGGACATTAAAAACGGCGAAGGGATGGCGTTCGTGGACCCGCATGGAAAAACTGCGGATCTTCTGCTTGACTATATTCCGGAGGAGCGAATAAAAGATGTCGTTTACTTTGCGCCGTTTGACATAGAAAATCCGATCTCCTTCAACATTATGGAGGACGTAGGGTCTGACAAGAGACATCTGGTCGTGACAGGTCTTATGAGCGCGTTCAAAAAGATATGGATTGACATGTGGTCGGCGCGCATGGAGTATATCCTCACCAATATCCTCCTCGCCCTCCTAGAGTATCCGAACTCCACATTACTTGGTGTCAACAGAATGCTCACCGACAAAGATTACCGCAAGAAAGTGGTTGACAACATCACTGATCCTTCCACGCGGTCTTTCTGGGTTGATGAGTACGCGAAGTATACCGACAGGTATACGCAAGAGGCCACACCCGCGATCCAAAACAAAGTTGGACAGCTAACCGCTAATCCTCTTATCCGAAACATAATCGGACAGCCCAAATCCAGTTTTGATATCAGGAAGATGATGGACGAGAAGAAGATTCTCATCATCAACCTCTCAAAAGGTCAAATTGGGGAAGGCAATGCGAATCTTTTGGGAAGCATGCTTATTACAAAAATATATCTTGCGGCTATGTCACGTGCAGACCTTCCGACCTGCGAAGCGGAAAAGCTTCCGAATTTTTATGTATATGTTGACGAGTTCCAGTCTTTTGCCAACGAATCCTTTGCGGATATTTTGTCCGAGGCGAGAAAGTACAAGCTCAACCTAACAATAGCGCATCAATACATAGAACAGATGTCCGACGAGGTGAGGGCGGCCGTGTTTGGCAATGTGGGGACTATGATCACGTTCAGGGTTGGCGCCTACGATGCGGATGTCCTTGAAAAAGAATTCGCCCCCGTGTTTACTGCGGAAGACTTGGTGAATCTGGGCGTTTTTCAGATCTATCTCAAACTGATGATCGGCGGCGTAAGCTCTCATCCATTCTCCGCGACCACGCTTCCGCCTATTTCACCGCCAGAAATATCATACAGGGAAAAGGTCATAGGGGGTTCAAGGGCGTCGTTTGCGCACCCAAGGTCTGCAGTGGAAGAAGAGATCAAGAAGTGGTACCAGCCGGTCGCCCCTCCTGTCCGCCCACCTGTGCGTCGCACACAGACAGGCCTGCCCATGCAATCTGGAGAAAGAGATACGCGGCATGCATCTCCTCGGGATACAGGCCCACCTGTGCGTAGCACGCAGACAGGAGGGCGCTATCAAAGGCCCCACGCATCCGCACAAGGGTACTATACAGGAGGCAGAGAACAAATGAGTAGAAGGAGTGCTCCAATGGGAGGAAACAGGGCGCCTGAGTCTTCTGCCGTGCGACAAGTATCCACAAGGGAAGGCTCGCCTGCGCAGACAGGACGCACGCAGACAGGCCTGCCTGTGTCGGTGTCACGGCAGACAGGCGAGTATCATCGCCGCGACATGGAGGTGAACCGCGAGCGTCAACTCACTCATCCTCGGCAGGAAAAACGCTCACCCCCAAAAACCGTATCTCTTGATGCACTAAAGAAGGATGCCCCCAAATTCCCTCGTGTAGAAAACAGAAAAGAAAAAGGGCCTTCAGAAAATTTCACAGGATTGAAAGAAGCACTAAAAAAAGCGCTGGACGAAAAGTCTAACAAGACAGGCCTGTCTGCCGTGGCACCGGCACAGGTAGACGAAGCGAAAAGAGAAGAAACGAAAAAAGCATCCCCTGCCTATGCGTCGCACGCAGATAGAGACAAAAAAGAAACGCACACTCCAAAGTTGCGGGATGAACCACGCGAGCTTCCTCGTACGCCCGCGAATAAGGCGCCGGCTAAAGTATCCGATGTACAAACCGACAGACAAAAAGATACTCGTTCAGGATCTGATACAGGCGTTTTAAAGAAAAAAGGAGCAAGTGAAAATGCCTCCTCCCTACCCGCAAAAAAACCGAAAGAAATTCCTGAGGATATACTCCGAAAAATTATTAGCGACGGTAAGCGCTCGTAATCTGAAAAACGAAACGCTCCCTGTTTGTTCAAGAGCGCAGTGATTGAATACAAACAGCAGTACCCTTGTGATGAAGTGAAGTTTTTCAGATTACCAGAGCCCTAGAGATAATATACGCGAAGCATATATGAGGGTAAGGTATAACGCGCTAATCGAGAGCGCGTTCGTATTTTTCCAGTACTCTCTCACCGTGCTTGCTATTTCTCAAAAGTATCCTAGTATAGATATCAGAAAAGGTGATCCATTAGAATGTCGTCAAAAGGGGGTGCATTATGCCTCAAGGCAAAAATCTAATTTACTGTTCTTTTTGTGGCAAGGATCGAAGGGAAGTGTCCACGATCATTAAGGGGCCACTAGGTTCCAATATTTGTAGCGATTGCATTTATCTTTGCGCGGAAATGCTTGAATCTGCTGATATAGAATCTGCTGATGTAGAAAAGAAAAGATTGCTCATTCCGCATGAGATCAATACGCTCCTTGGCGAATACGTAGTAGGGCAGGAGCACGCAAAGAAGATCCTCTCGGTTGCTGTGTACAATCATTTCAAGCGAGTGGGTGTAGCACTTGAATCTGGCGCGGATGATGCTCTCATTAACAAGAGCAATATTCTATTGGTTGGTCCAACCGGCTCGGGTAAAACGTTACTTGCCGAGACATTGGCAAGGATACTCGACGTTCCTTTTGCGATTGCCGATGCGACAAGCCTTACAGAGGCGGGATATGTGGGTGACAACGTGGAAATCATCTTGCATAAGCTGCTGCAGAAATGCGACTTTGACATCAAGGCGGCAGAAAAGGGCATTGTCTATATTGACGAGATTGACAAGATCGCAAAGCCGCGGGCAGGTAAGTCCATTGTGCGGGATGTTTCTGGCGAAGGTGTTCAACAGGCACTGCTGAAGTTGATTGAAGGCACTATTGCCTCAGTACCGTCAAATGGCGGGCACAAAGATCCTCAACAGAAGTTTTTGCATGTTGATACCACCAACATTCTTTTTATATTGGGCGGTGCGTTTGACGGACTTGAAAAAATCATAAGTCAGCGATCCAAGAAAAGCAGTATCGGTTTCCGTGCAAATATTGCCGGTGCGTCAACGCGCGACACCTTAACGGAGATATATCAACATGTGAAACATGAGGATATCATGAAATTTGGTATTATCCCGGAGTTGGCTGGACGCATCCCGATCATTGCGACGCTTGGGGAGCTTGACGAAGAAGCACTCGTGCATATCCAGACGGAGCCAAAAAATGCTATTATCAAGCAGTATACCCAGTTGTTTGCGGAGGAGGGGTGCGAAATTGAGTTTCCGAAAGAAACTCTTCGGGAAGTCGCCCGACAAGCGATTGAGACCGGAACTGGCGCGCGCGGCTTAAGAACTATTTGGGAAAAAGCTTTGCTTGATACAATGTATGACCTACCCTCAAAGGAGGGCGCGTACAAGATCATTGTGGACAAGTCGGTTATTAGCGACGGTGCTTCTCCCACGATCATTCGCTCTAGAGGTTTGTTGACCGGAACAGATAAAAACAAAAATGGTTCCGACAAGGACGGCAATAAAAAGTAGTAATATAATCCATACGGGACGCATATATGCGCCCCGTATTTTTTTAAATATGTAAATAGTATCAGGTTATAAACTGTGCCATGGCACAGTTTATAACCTGATACGGCGTGTATTTTTCCGCCAAACTTTCACAAGAATTTCATCGCTGTATATTATGGCTTATCTTGCCCTTGGAAAAGCCCCTTATATCTCGCCGTGCCTTCACAGCGTTCAAATACTATTTGACAAATGCGCACACCAGGATATAGAGCAAGCGGCGCGGGGCTTAGATTGGCGATCTCAAGCACCTGATGATTGGCGATCCCAGGTTGGATGAAACCCGAAGTTATGTGCACCGCGAGTCCCAAGCGTGCAAATCTGCTTCGTCCCTCGATCCACCCCGCGATACTTTCCGAAAGCGTGATCTTCTCCCACGTAATGCCGAGGATCATCTCGCCGGGCTCCAAGGTCAAATGATCATCTTTGCCGATCTCAACATAATCCGTAATCTCTTTAAAATTTGTATCTTCTCGCACTGGCAGAGCTGCCTTGCGTGTCTTGAACCGCCTGAAAAGATTGCCTAGGTGGATGTCTATTGACGCAGGGCCTATTTGGTCGTTCGACGTCAAGGGCTCAATGAGGATATTTTTCTTTTCCATCTCCTCAAGGATGTGATCGTGTGTGAGGATCATAATATCTCATTATACCACACAAAATTAGCTAATTTCTCAAATTCGGACATCCGATGTCCGAATTTGAGTGACCGCCTCCGACAGAGCGAGGACTGTTCTTTTTGCAAACATTGCCTGTCTGCGTGCGTACACGCACAGGCAGGCGGTAGGTGAAAGAGAAATTAAGGATCCGCAAGCTGGCGGAGAGCAGAAACTTTCAATTGTTACCTCCAACAAAGCGAGCCC
>BTQM01000037.1:0-6290 GCA_036985875.1 Patescibacteria group bacterium | reverse complement strand
AAAGAAGGAAAGTGCCGCCAAGGATAAGAAGGAAAAGTCTTCCAAAAATTACGACAGTTCTCGGTCAAAAGGAAAATAAATAGCTATGCGTAAGCCCCCAATATTTCGGGGGCTTTTTATTAAAAAACTTCCCTAGTAGGCTTAGCCTAAGGGAGTTTTTGCAGCGCTACTGCCTCCAACGGGCTTGACAAAACACGGAAAAGGGTATTATATATCAATCAGTCTTGATCTTTTACAAAACTCAACCCTCAAAGGAGATACACAATGCTGAAAAAACTGAAGATCGCCCTACTGGCCACCCTGTTCGCCTTTTCTTTCACGTTCTTTGGTGTCGCGCAGGCAGCGGAATCCTATAACAGTTCCAGGTCAAATCTTTCGCAAAAAAAAGTTCCCGTGTCCAAAGGCACAAAACAGAACGATGCCGCCAAGGATAAGAAGGAAAAGTCTTCCAAAAATTACGACAGTTCAAGGCCAAAAGGAAAATAAATAGCTATGCGTAAGCCCCCAATATTTCGGGGGCTTTTTCATTTGTCAGAACATTAGAGGTCGGATCTCGGCCGAAGCGTGGGGAAAAGGATCACTTCGCGAATGTTGTGTGTGTCCGTCAGAAGCATCGCGAGACGGTCTATGCCTATACCAACACCGCCCGCCGGAGGCATCCCGTACTCCATCGCCTCAAGAAATTCCCGGTCGGCGCCGTGCGCCTCCTTGTCTCCTGCCTCTCGCCTCGCTTCCTGCTGTGCAAACCGCTCCAGCTGATCGATCGGGTCGTTCAATTCGGAAAATCCCTTTGCCAGCTCAATGCCGCCAATCACCAATTGAAATGCGTCAACAAGCGTCGCGTCTTTAGGCAATCGTTTCGCCAGAGGCAAATAATTCGCCGGATAACCGACAATGAATGTCGGCTGGATAAGCTTGGGTCTGCATACCTTTTTATAGATACTATCCATTGTCTTCTCCACGGTGTCCGCCTCGTCCACATCAATGCCGAGTTGTTTCGCCTTGAGTGTTATTTCATTTTTGTCCATATTCTCCGGATGAGATATCAGGGCGTATCTTTTCAGCAAGTCAAAGAAAGAAACGACGGTGAACTTTTTGGAAAAATCTATGTTCTTTCCGTTATGGGCAATTGTGGATTTTTTAAACAGTTTCTTGACGGCAGAGCGTATCATTTTCTCCACGAACGCCATCTGCTTTTTCGCATCGCTGAAACTTTCATAAAATTCAAGCATCGTGAATTCGGGATTATGTGTAACGTCAATGCCCTCATTTCTGAAATTTCTTCCTATCTCATAGACCTTATCAAATCCGCCCACTAAAAGCCGCTTGAGGTAAAGCTCAGGCGCAATTCTCAAATATAGGCCCATATTAAGCGCGTCATGGTGCGTTGAGAACGGTTCCGCTGTCGCTCCGCCCGGAGAGGGTTGCAGTATCGGCGTCTCAACCTCCAAAAATCCTTCTTTGCCAAGAAAACTTCTAAGTTCAGTGATCATCTTTGAGCGTACCATGAAGCGCTCCTTCACTTCTGGAGACATTAGGGTATCCAAATATCTCCTCCTGAATCGCTCCTCTACATCCTTGAGTCCGTGCCATTTGTCGGGAAGAGGTCTTAGACTTTTCGCAAGCATTCTCCAGTCTTTCACCAGAAGCGTCTTCTCTTTCCTTTTTGTGGTAAAAAGCGTACCTTTGAGTTCAATAAAGTCGCCGATATCCACGGTTGCAATAAAAAGTTCGCGGAGATCCTCCTTCATCTCGCCTTTCTTTAGGAGTCCCTGAAACATCCCTGTTCCGTCACTGAAATCAAGGAAAATGAGGGCACCCTGTCCGCGCAGCGCCTTTACTCTCCCTACAAGCTTGAGGGGTTTCTTCCTTTTGGAAAGTTTTGAAAAATTTAAAACAAGCTTCTCCACGGAAACGTCGGGGGACGAAGAAATGGGATAAGGGTCAATGCCTTTATCCCTCAAGATGGCTATTTTTTTTAGACGCTCTTCGCGTATTTCTTCTATAGAAGCCATAATAGATTTTTAATCTGCTTAACGGCAAATATTTGTTCCCTCCGACAAAGCGAGCACTAATCTTTTTACAAACATTACGAGAGGTAAATTGGAAATTAAGGAGTCGTAACAGAAAAGTTCATCCGTTTCCCCCCGACCAAGCGAGGACTATTCTTTTTGCAAACATTGCGGTAGGTGAAAGAGAAATTAAGGAGGTGGGTAGAAAAATTTATCTGTTTGAGTCCTTTGGGCGAGTTATAGATTTTTCGTGACGAACCGACTGTAATTTCCTTTCACCGCGAGCACGTTTGTAAAAAGAATAGTCCGAGCGCCCTTTATTTCACTTTCATTATTTTAATTTTCATTTCACCCTTCGGCGTAGAATATGTAACGGTATCACCTTTACTCCCTCCCAAGAGAGCCTCCCCTATCGGAGATTTGTTTGATACCTTTCCCTCCGCCATATCCGCTTCTTCTGAGCCCACAATCTGGTATTCCTGCGTGCCTCTTGTTCCCTCCCTTTTGATAATGACCTTGGAGCCTACCCCTACAACAGTGCTACGGTTTTTGGAGATAATCTCAGCGGAAGAAAGAATGCCCTCAATGGTCATTATCCTGTCTTCCGTCGCCGCCTGTTCCTGTCGCGCTTCCTGATATTCAGCGTTCTCAGAAAGGTCGCCAAGAGACTTCGCAAATTCCAATTTTTCAGCAATTTCTTTTCTCCGAGTCGTCTTTAAAAAGTCGAGCTCATCGCCCAATTCTTTGAATTTCCCTTTGCTTAAGTACTCTTTTTCTTCCGTCATTGGACCATTGTATATGCTTTCCCCCGCTGAGTCAAACTTAGCTGGTGGGCGAATTGCCGCCGGCAAAAGCTAAAAGATCTAATAAAGCTCGCCAAGCTGACGAAGCTATTCCAAATACTCCGGTCTCTCCACCGCCATCCATTCAAGTAGTTGGCGCATCACAAACAACGCGCCGATAACGTTCTCGCTCGGCCCTTTCTCCATCACAACGGCGAAAGAGAACTTCGGCTTCTCATAAGGGAAAAATCCAACGATCCATGAGTGAACGAGTTTTTTTGAAACACCAACCTCTGCCGTTCCTGTTTTCGCGGCAACACGAACAAAAGAGACATTGAGCCCACTTGCGGTTCCACTAACTACCCCGCGCCTCATCCCATCTATGACAACATCCAGGTCCCTTGCGTCAATGCCATCTATCTGCACGAGATCACCGGCTCTCTCTTGCAGAACATGCGGGGGAACTAGCACGCCTCCGTTCGCGATCGCAGCGACGGCTCTTGCCATTTGCAGTGGCGTTACCTGAAAACCGTACTGCCCTATGGCAGTGTTATATGTATCGCCAACTCTCCAAGGTTCACCATCAAACATTTCAGATTTCCACTGTGGATCGGGAATCACCCCTTTTGCCTCTCCAGACAGATCAATGCCCGTAGGTTCTCCTAGTCCGAACAGTTGCGCATATTTTTTAATATTTAAAATACCAATACCCTTTTGCTTTTCAAATCCTCCGCCTACTTCATAAAAATACACGTTTGACGAAACAGCAAGCGCATCTCGCATGTCAACCCATCCATGCGCCTTCCAGTCGACAAAAACCGACTTTAGGTCGGGGAAATAGGGGTTCGCGATCTCAATGGAGCCGGTGCTCAATATCTTCTGATCCGGCGTTATCACACCTTCGGACAAAGCACCTAAAGCAACGAAAGGTTTAACGATGGAACCGGGCGTATAGACACCCGACACCGCCCTGTTTAAGAACGGTTTTCTCTCATCGATCCGATACCCACCTATCGCCATAATATCTTTTCCTTCTGACAAAACACTCGGATCGTACTCGGGGAAACTTGCAAGTGCGAGGATCTCACCATTATCCACGTCCATGAGCACCCCCGCTCCGCCGACAAACCCCCGCTCCGCCGACAAACTCGCGAGAAGTTCAAAAAGCTTGGACTGAAGTACGGAATCAACAGTAAGTGTCAGGTTTTCCCCGTTCTCGGGAAGCTTGATAACACTCTCGGATTGCACTTCTAGCAGGGCATTTGTTTCTATTATCTTTAAACCGTTTTTGCCATTCAATGCACTGTCATAGAACTTCTCGATCCCTTCCTTACCACTAAACTCATCCTGATAATAAAATCCTCTGCGGTCAACGGCAGGATACCCAACATATCCCAATACATGAGCGAGTCCGCGCGCGGCAGTGTATGATCTTGAGAAAAACTCTTTTTCCCCGGGGGAGTTCCATGCAAGCTCAACTCCGTTTCTGTCATATATGATACCGCGCTCAGAAAAGATGGGGGTATTCTGTAATCTATTGTTCTCGCTCCTTGCAACAAACACGTCTCCTTGCACAACCTGCAGCATGCCCACCCTAAAAATAAACAATGCCTGAACCAGAAGAAAGAATATCCACACAAACCTCACTGTGTTTTTAGTGATCGGCTTCTCGATCCTTCCTTCAAATTGATGCACATCAAAATCTGGAAGGTTGCTTGAGTCAAGAAATATCTCATCCGGATCTATCTCTCTATTGCGCGTATATTTTTTTTTGAATGAAAACATCGTGTAACTTATAACTTGATCCGTATGTTCTCCCTCAAGCGGCTAACCCCAACAAAAAGAATTGCGAAAATGGCAGTGGAGACAAATCTAAACCCAAAAAATTCCGCCGCGGGCGCGCCGTAAAGAATGTCAATGAGAAGACCGAGCGCAACCGCTTCATAAAAATTACGGAATATTAATATGCCGCCTATGGCAAACAGCGCGGCAATCCACCAATTAAGATACAAAATGCTGAAAATGATCGCGAGATCAAGAAAAATTCTTAACACCATATTTATTGATCCATACCTGTACCCGCCAACACTTCCACCCATTTAAGATTAAAAACTGGAGCGGGGCCTTTGAAGATAATACGCTTGAACGGGTCACTTGCCTTTGTCTCTATGTATTCAACTACACCAAGAACTTGCTTGGTGATGCCAGGGATGATGATCACGTCTCCTTCCCGAATCTCACTTCCACGTGGCAGCTTCACTTCAAAGTTTCCTCCTCCTCGGCCGTACGCAACCGTAAAGATATTTTCTTCCCCCAGAGACACTTGAGTAGCCTCTCCCGGCGAAGAGAACAGTTTTACTTTCGACGATGTTGGATATACTTCGGAGACCTCTCCGATCACAACGGATCCCTCGTGGAGCACCCTATCTCCCTTTTGTACTCCCATATTCTCTCCCACATCAATAATAAGAGTGTCGTACAAAGATCTGCCTGGACCCGCCAAGACTGCCGCCAGGGTGGTTTGTGGAAACGCCTCCCTTCCAAGAATCTCTTTGAGTTCCAAATTTTCTTCAAAGAGCAAATTCCTATCCAGTAATTTGAAGCTTGTTGTATAAATATCTTTTTTCAAGCGCCTATTCTCAGCAATAAGAGCGTTCTTTGCTGCAAAGAACATCTGGGCTTGTTGCCAAACATCGCGAGCGCGATCCCCGGCTTTCCATGCCGGAACCGCAACGTATCCAACCCCTTTTGAGATAACTCCGAAAACGGGAGTAAGTAAAAGAATATATAGGAGTACGACGAAAACCACCGTAAGGAGTAATCTTTTTTTGAAGCGCGCACTCTCCCTTCCGGATATGGAACCTAACGGTCTTTTATTGAGGCGGTAATTCATTTTCGCTCTCAATTAATATCTCCGTAAATGAGGGGAGGTCTTCAAGTATCACACCTGTTCCACGGGCAACGGCCGTGAGAGGGTCATCAGCAATGTGTATCGGAATCTTCAATATATCGCCAAGTAAACGGTCCAGTCCGCGAATAAGCGCTCCACCACCAGTCAGCACAATGCCTCGATGCATCACGTCGGATAGTATCTCCGGCGGTGTCGTTTCAAGAACCTCCTTAACCGAGTCGATCAGATTATTGATGGATGGCATTATCGCTTCTCTAACATCTGAATCGGTTATTGCAACCTCGCGCGGGAGTCCTGTTACAATGTCGCGCCCGCGTACGGATGCTTCCATGGATTCGTCTTCTCCCATCACTCCGCCTATCGCGATCTTCACACTCTCCGCCGTCTTATCCCCGACAAGAATTTTAAATTCATCTCTTATATAAGATATTATGTCCTCATTCAATTTATCCCCGGCAATTCTCAGATTCTTCGAGCGCACGATCCCACCGAGAGAGATCACCGCGATGTCCGTTGTCCCACCGCCTATGTCTATTATCATGCTCCCCACTGGATCTTTTACGTGAAGCCTGATACCTATTGCCG
>BTQM01000036.1:0-6595 GCA_036985875.1 Patescibacteria group bacterium | reverse complement strand
ACCTACACAGTCGGCACATTTCTTCGTTACGCCCCAAGGGCACTGCTGTTTACAAATCAATCGATGCGCTCTTGAGTAAACAGGGAGCACTTCACTAAATGTCACTCACTGTAATACTTATACAGCTTACTCCATTTGGTTCGTGCGCCGGCAACTGCATCCGACTGTGTAGGTTCTAACTTTAAATTAAAAATAGTTTCGTATTTTCAGTTTTCCAGATCCGCCATCGTGTGATAGTATTGCCACCATGGAATATCTCAACGGGCTAAATCCGGCGCAAAAGGAAGCGGTTTTGCACAAGGAAGGCCCCTTGCTTATCGTTGCCGGAGCAGGCACGGGAAAAACGAGGACACTGACGCACCGGATCATCCATCTCATCGCGAAAGGGATCGCGCCGGAGCATATCCTTGCCATCACGTTCACCAACAAAGCGGCAAAGGAAATGAGAGAACGCGTAACCTCACTCCTTTCCCTCCAAACTATTAGACGCCGAGCGTCTAATAGTTTGGAGGGACAAGGGCCATTTGTAAGCACGTTCCACGCTCTGGGGGTGCATATTCTGCGGGAGTCCGGGGAATGCATGGGAATAACGAGGCATTTTACCATATTGGACAAAAAAGACGCGCTTGCAACCCTCAAAGAAGTGATGAAATCTCAAGATCTTGACCCTAAACAATTCGCCACCGAGCGTCTCGCTCGGGCAATCTCTGTAGAAAAAGGGAAGCTTACCGAACCCAGAATCTATGCGGAAGCGGCGGGGAACCAATATTTCCCACGCATCCTCTCTTCGGTGTGGCTTGCATATGAAATATCTTTGAAAAAGCAAAACGCGCTTGATTTTGATGACCTTATCGTAAAAACGGTCATGCTTCTGAAAAATCACAGTGATATACGCACTCACTACCTGAACAGATGGCGCTACATCCACATAGACGAATATCAGGATACCAATACCGCACAGTACGAGCTCGCCAAGCTGCTTGTGGGAGAGGGCAGAAATATATGCGCCGTGGGAGACTCCGACCAGAACATTTACGGCTGGCGAGGGGCAAATATACAAAATATCTTGGGCTTTGAAAAAAACTATCCGGGCGCAAAAATGGTGGTTCTTGAAGAAAACTACCGCTCAACGCAAAACATTCTGGCGGTCGCAAACGATATCATAAGAAAAAATAAGATAAGAAAAGAAAAAAATCTCTTCACGAACAACGATGAGGGTGAGAAAATTTCGCTTTTTGAGGCATACGACGAAACGGACGAAGCGGCATTTGTCGCGGAGAAAGCGGGAGCGCTCATGGGAGACGGCGCGATGCCCAAGAACATCGCGGTACTCTATCGTGCGAACTTTCAATCCCGCGTGCTGGAAGAGGCATTTCTTGCGTCGGGCATCCCGTATCAAGTCTTGGGGGTAAAGTTCTTTGAGCGAAAAGAGGTGAAAGACATGCTGGCGTTCATAAAGGCAGCGCTTAACTCGGCGAATGTACACGACATGAAGAGGGTTATCAACGTCCCTCCGAGGGGGATCGGGAAAGTGACGCTCGCAAGGATGTCTCAAGGAAGGGAGGGCGAATTCACGAGAGCTATGGCCGAAAAAGTGGCACACTTCAGGAATCTTCTTGCGTCCATAAAAAAGACAGCGCTTAAAGAAAAAACATCCCGCCTCATCATGTTCATCCTGCAGGAAACGGGGCTTGAGAAAATATTGAGGGAAGGGAGCGATGAGGACAAGGAGCGGCTTGAAAACATACGAGAGCTCGTAACGCTCGCCGGTAAATACGACATATTCCCGCCGGAAGAAGGGGTGGAGCGACTCCTCTCCGACGCGGCGCTTGCCACCGACCAAGATTCCCTCATAAAAGAAGAGGGTGCAGTAAAACTTATGACCGTCCACGCTGCAAAAGGACTGGAGTTCCCGTATGTGTTCATCACGGGACTTGAGCAAGACCTGTTTCCCCACAAAAAAATGGGGGAAACGGAAATAGAAAGAGAACAAGAAGAGGAGGAGCGGCGGCTCTTCTACGTGGCGCTCACGAGAGCTAAACGCAAACTTTTTCTCTCCTATGCCTCACTGCGCACCATATTCGGCGCAAAACAGATCAATATCCCTTCCGAATTCATCACGGACATAGACGAGAATTTTATTGAACAGGAAACAAGGGATGAGATTGGAGTTATTGATTTATCTTAAATTACAAAATAGTACAGTTAACTGTACTATTTTGTAATTGTAGTGAATAATATGAGACCGAAAAAAACATTGGGACAGCATTTTCTTACATCAAAAGCGGTAGTGTCATCAATTATAAAAGCGGCTCAACTCTCTCCAAGTGATACTGTGCTTGAGGTGGGACCGGGAAAGGGAGTACTCACGGAAACACTGCTGGAGAACGCGGGGAAGGTAATTGCGGTGGAGAAAGATGACCGCCTTATCGCGCCCTTGCGTGAAAAATTCGCAAACGAGATCGCCGATGGAAAGCTCACGCTGGTGCATGGTGATATTTTAGATTTCAGTCCCGAAAGCCACAAGCTCAGAGCGGGAAGCTATTCTGTAGTAGCCAACATCCCCTACTACATCACCGGGGCTCTACTGCGGCATTTTCTGGAGAGCAACACTCCACCGGAGCGTATGGTGCTCCTGCTGCAAAAAGAAGTCGCGGAGAGGATCGTGGCGAAAGACGGCAAAGAAAGCATCCTTTCCATGAGCGTGAAAGTGTACGGGGAACCAAAATACAAAAAAAGTGTTCCCGCGCGCTGTTTTTCCCCGAAACCAAAGGTGGATTCCGCAATTCTCTCCATAGAAAATATCTCAAAACATTGGCAAGGCCAGGCCTTGCCAATGTTGCGTATTGTGAAGCTGGGATTTTCGCACAAAAGAAAAACGCTCCTGAACAACTTGAGCGTGGTAAGCGAGAAAAAAGCCGTTGAGGATGCACTTGCCCACTGTGGCATCCCATCTGGCATAAGGGCAGAAAAATTATCCGTGGAAAACTGGATGTGTCTTACCCGCCGCCTCCCCCTCTCTCCAAACTCTCACCTTAATACATAAAAATGTTAAGAGCTCGGCTCTTAACATTTTTGTACGCTATGGTGAAGACGCTTCGCCCGCCATCTTTCGCAACGGCGGAGGATCCTCGGAGAGTGTGGGATAATTTACAGCGATGTGCCGGTACTCTTGATGGTACCTTGCGAACCAATGGCGGCACACCCAACCCCGACATACACAAGGCATGCTCCACCGGGCGAATAGTTACCAAGCGTCCACGGTCCCGGCCTGAACACTTGTCCATACGCATACAGCCTTGTGCCGCCAGGTTGATATATAAGACTGCCGCCATTGGGAGGACCAATGGTAAGTAATATATTATTGCTACAGGTACAATAGAATACGCTTTTGATCTGTCCGCCAAATGGAATGATCGCTTGCGATTCGCCTGCCGGAAATATCGTAAACGAAATAACAAGTACCAGTATAGAAATGATGGAGATCACAAATAATTTTCTCTTGATATGCATCATACGCACATACTTAGTATGCTACCATGAAACGCCCGGTACCACTCACTCCATTCGCGTTCACGATGTACACCCATAGTTCCAATTGCACCTGCCCGCGCGCCGCCTCGGGAAGGTCTGCCAAGAACGGCGGGGTTACTTCGAATACAAGCGTTTTCCCATCCGGAGAAGGAACATTCTCAATGATCGCGTAGCTTGTGCGCACCATGTTGCCCACTCTGGTAAACCCAGACCCATACAAGGTAACCTGTTTTCCAACAGATACCGCCACGGGCGAAATGCGGACAATCTCGGGAGCTGATGTGGACGGATCCGTAATCACAAAAAATGCGCCGTCATTGCTCTTCCCATTTTCATTGGTTACCCATATTTCATAATACCCAAGGGGAAAATCCCGCGGCACAACAAAAGAAAGGATGGAGGGATCACTAGTCCGCACACCCCGGAGAACATACGAGGAACCGAAGTGGATATCGTTGCCGACAGAAGAAAATCCCGCGCCGTAGAGCGCCACTTCCATGCCGACAGGGCCAAAATACGCAGAAGGAAACGTAACTAACAAGCCGTCAGACACTGGAAGAGAATAGCGCATGAATGTCACTTCTTCTTCGGTAAGCGCTCCGGCGAGACCACTCTCCAAAGAAGCGGGGTCGGCACGAACTGCTTCCGTGCTATCCGCTCTTTCGGCATAGAGCGCATTCAATTTCGCTCTTGTGGAAGGACCGACATAGCCGGTTCCCAGAGATAATCCCGAAGGAGCGAGTATCTCGGGCGCAAAGAGTTCCTGAAATCTCTCAACTGCCGACGCAGTCAAACGCCCGAAATAAGGCGTTTCGCTACCGGGAGAACCAGGACCGTACGTCGCGAGGCGCGTCTCAGAAGAAGAGTTGAGAAAAATCTGCAGCTCTCTCACATCCTCACCGCGCTCTCCCGCTCCCAAGTTTCTCGCAAAAAGGGGGGCGCTTTTGGACGCTTCGCTTGAAAGCACAGCGAGCTCCTCCTGCAAAAGGGATATCTGGGCACGCAATGTAATGATCTGCGCCATCATATCTCCGGCGGTTTGGGCATAGAGAGCCGGGATGTTAGGGAGAGGAAAAGAAACAGCAAGCCAGAAAAGAATAGCAGTAACAGCAATTCCCGCAATGGCGCCACGAAGCATTGCAAAGGCATATTTCACCGGAAAATCTTTCATAGTATGCGCGTATTATAACCCATAACTTGTAACCCACAACCTGTAACATATAACTTATAAATTTCATGCTCTGCGCCGTAAGTTATAAGTTGTAAATTACGTGCTGTGTCCTTATCCACAGAAAAATCCTATATGTTATACTAAAATGGCTTGGGTTTGATATAATTTAATGGGGACTTCTCTGAATACGCAAGAACAGAGAAGTTTAAAGAAAACTTGAAATATTTTCCACATAAAAAACTGGTTTTTTTATTTTCTTTGTCTCTTCTGGTTGTGATCGTGGGAGTAGGCATCTTTTTGCTGGAAGAGAAAACCTCTGTGGGCAATAAATTGGTTTTTGAAAGGGAATACGATGGCGAAAAAACAAAGGAGGTGCTGAGCAGTATCGTTGCCATAGATTCCGACAAAGACGGACTTCTAGACTGGGAAGAATCACTCTGGGGCACAGATCCGCAAAACCCCGACTCGGACGGAGACTCCACACCGGACGGTGAAGAGGTGCGAGCGGGAAGAAACCCGGCAAAGGCGGCGCCAAACGATGAGCTGGAATCCGTTCGCCCAAAAGAGTCCGTAGAGAGGACGCCGGAAAACAGCGAAGAGGTACTGTCGGGGACACTTACGGGCATTCTTGCAGAAACCTCTAACTTAGCTTATACCGTCCTTCAGCAGACAGGAGAGCTTGATGAAGAATCAAGAAGAGCTCTAGAGAGCCTGTTCGTGAAAGATATCCTGTCAAATGAAAAGCTGGACACCCGACCTCCCTATCGCTTGAGCGACATATCCATCGCCCCGAAGGAAAATGAGGAGGCATTTGAAGCGTACAAGAGCGAGATGGAGAGCATCTCTCTCTCATACATAGACGGCTATCCAGACAATCCCATTGAGGTGGTGGAGCGGGCACTCTCGGAAAACGACGAGGTGGAGCTTGAGAAACTCGGTGCAATAGAGAGCGCGTACCGCGCCATCACGGGTGAGCTCTTGACACTTGAGGTTCCTTCCGAGATCGCGCAAACACATCTGGACATGGTGAACATGTATGATGCTGTCACAAGCTCAATTGAGCAGATGCAAGGCGTCCTGAAAGACCCTCTCTTGGGCCTTATAGGCATCACGCGATATCAGGAATATATTGAGAGTATGATAATCATAACAAATGAATTAAGCGCATTTCTTTATGGACCAAAAGAGTAAAAACAGTGTAAGCGCAAAAAGGCGATACGTATATTTTCAAACACTATGAGAGTAAAAAAACGCAGTGTATTTATGATCTCTCTTTTTGTCCTGCTTTCCCTATCGCTATCATCTTTCGCGCTCATCCCTCAGAAAGCGCAGGCACAGGGAGTATTCGTACCGGTCAATGACATTAAGCTCAACGTAACGGCAAGTTTAAACGTTAGAATGAACACGGGGCTCTGGACCAAAGAATACATAAGGGACCTTGTAGCGTACAGCGCGGCGCAGGCGGCGATCAATGTGGTCGTTACCAACCTTGCCAACAAGATACTAAAAAGCGTCAACAGTATTGTGCGCGACCTACAGAAAGAACTTACCGATCTCACCAACAAAGTCTCCGACGAGTTGGGTGTTGACATACAACTTTCCAACACCTGCTTCCCTCAGTTCCCTTATTATCAAAACTCTGCGTGGAATAAATTCAAGTTCAGGGCGCAAATATCCTGCACATTTAGCGACACAGGGGTAACAACGCAAGAATTCTACAACGACTTCAGTAGAGGCGGATGGTCCGCATACAGACGAATGGCATTTCAGCCGCAAAACAATCCGTTCGGACTCTACATCATGACACAAAACGAACTTGCAGGGAGAACAGCGAAAGCACTGGACCGTGATAAGCAGGAGTTGGGTTGGGGAAGGGGCGTGCGCTCTTTG
>BTQM01000035.1:0-6837 GCA_036985875.1 Patescibacteria group bacterium | reverse complement strand
TTAGAAGGGAGGTTGCCATTGAGAGCCCTTTTTATGACGGCAGCGACTATAACGACTATGACGCGTTGGTTTCGGTGACGGTTTCTTGGACGCGTGCTGGCAAAGACAAGAGCGTAACCATTAAAGAGCACGTCTTTGAATGGCGCTAAACGAACAACCCATAACCTATGATGCATAATACAGGAAAGATAAAAAATAATAGCAAGCTACAAGCTAATGCCGGTGTTGCGCTCTTTATCGCGATCCTTACCGCAGGCATCGTGCTCTCTATCGGCATGAGCGCGCTCAACATCACGCTCAAGGAGCTGATCCTGTCTTCCATTGGGAGGGAGTCGTCGGTTGCTTTTTATGCGGCGGATACTGGTATTGAATGCGCGCTGTTGTGGGACCTTACTCCGCCAGCGCCGTTCACGGAAAGTGTGTTTGCTACTTCTACCAATTCAATGCCTCTTCCAAGCGGGAGCGGTATAAATTGCATTAACACGGATATTTCCAGCGTATGGAATTATAACGGTCCGCCTGCGCGCACTGCTGATGCGGCGACCACTACGTTTACATTGCAGTTTTCTCCCGACATAGGCGACCCATGCGCGATCGTTTTGATCGCGAAGTACGAAGACGGCTCCGGTAATGTCAGAACAAAAATTGACGTTAGGGGACTTAATTCGTGTGATCCGGCGCGGCAGAGAAGGGTTGAGCGAGGGATCAGGGTATCGTACTAAATGAGATGTTTGAAAAACTTTTTCTGCTGCAATTTTATCCTTTCGGCTGCGACTTCGTCAGACGGCACAAAAGGATTTTCACCGTAACCCTGCTACGTTTCAAATCTTTTTGCTTGCCTTCCTTGTCTCGCTCGAAAATCTAAAATTTCGCGACGAAAAAGTTTTTCAATCATCTCAACCCTCTTGCAACCATCTCAACCATCATGTCCCAAAACATCCCCAAACCGGACAGAGAGCGCGCAAAGAAACTTCGCAAGGTGATTAGGCGTCACCGCTATCTGTATCACGTGTTAGATAGGCAGGAGATCTCCGACGAGGCGCTTGACTCCCTGAAACATGAACTCTCAGAGCTTGAACGGCGGTTTCCGAAACTCATTACTTCCGATTCCCCTACTCAGCGCGTAGGAGGGAAGCCCTTGGACAAGTTCTCAAAGGTGCGGCATACCGTCAGGCAATGGTCTTTCAACGACGCGTTCAGCGAAGAAGAAATTCGGGAATTTGATAAGCGCGTGCGGAGGATGCTTCTCAAAGAGCTCGGGCGCCCGTCCAAGATAGAATATACTTGTGAACTGAAGATTGACGGGTTTAAAACAATTCTTACGTACAAGAGCGGGGTGTTGAGGGTGGCGACGACGCGCGGTGACGGGGTTATTGGGGAAGATGTAACGCAAAACGTGCGTACGATAGAGAGTATCCCATTGCGCCTTGAGCGCGATATCGATGTCGTGGTTGAGGGAGAGATATGGATGGGGAAGAAGGCCTTTGCGCAGTTGAACAAAAAACGTAAAAAAGAAGGCGAGCCGCAGTTTGCAAATCCCCGCAACGTGGCTGCGGGCTCCATTCGCCAGCTTGATCCCAAAGTGGCTGCGTCGCGGAAATTGGACAGCTTTATCTACGATCTTGCGTCCGCCTCGGTCACACTCCCCCAGACGCAATTCAAAGAACTCAAATTACTCCAGGAACTTGGTTTCAAAGTGAACCCGCACTTCCATCTTTGCAAAAACATTAAGGAAGTGATCTCTTTTTGGAAGTCGTGGGCACGCAAGCGCGAAAGGCAGGACTATTGGATTGACGGCATAGTTGTGAAGTTAAACGAGCGGACCATGCAGGAGAAGTTGGGCTATACCGGCAAAGCGCCGCGGTATGCGATAGCGCTCAAGTTTCCCGCCGAGGAAGTGACGACTGTGGTGGAGGATATTGTCGTGCAAGTGGGGCGCACGGGAGCGTTGACGCCCGTTGCCCACTTGCGCCCTGTGACGGTTGCCGGTTCCACTGTGAGCCGCGCAACGCTTCATAATGAAAGCGAGGTCCATCGTCTTGATGTGCGCACTGGTGACACCGTTATCATCCGCAAGGCGGGCGATATCATACCGGAAGTGGTGGAAGTACTCAAGGACCTGCGGACCGGAAAAGAGAAAAAATTCACCATGCCCACCGCGTGTCCCGCGTGCGGAGGAAAGGTGAAGAAAGAAGTAATCGGCGGCAAAGAGGGTGAGAGCGCCGCGCATTATTGCACGAATAAAAATTGCTTCGCGCAGGAGCTTGAACACATTGCGCACTTCGTTAGCAAAAAAGCAATGAACATTGATGGTATGGGAGAGAAAGTGGTGGCGCAGCTCATGAACGAAGGACTCATCAGGGATGTTGCCGACATATACGAGCTGAAAACGGGCGACCTTGCTGCGCTTGAGAGATTTGGAGAGCGTTCCGCCGAGAATCTGGTTGAAGCAATCGAGAAAAGCAAGAGTGTGCCGCTTGCAAAATTTCTTTTCGGATTGGGCATCAGGCATGTGGGAATAGAGACGGCGCATCTTATAGCAGGGAATGTGGCGCATATAACAGGCGGAAAAGAAGTACGGAACGTGAATGACATGGCAAGGCAATTCCCTAAAGTCAGTGCACAAGACTGGGCGTCCGTAGATGGCATTGGAACCACCGTTGCAGAGAGTTTAGTGGAGTGGTTCAATAATAAAAATAACACCAAACTTCTCAAAAGGCTGCATAGTCTCGGTGTAACGATCGTGATACCGCTCAAGTTACACGCTACACGTTCCAAGCTACAAGGCAAGACGTTTGTTCTTACCGGCAGCTTGTCCTCTCTCTCGCGCGACGAAGCGGGAGAAAAAATACGAGCGTTCGGTGGCAAGGTCTCAAGCTCGGTGTCCTCTCAAACCGATTTTGTAGTGGCAGGCGGGAAGCCGGGCTCCAAGTATGCCCAAGCGAAGAAGCTTGGGGTGCGCATAGTGAATGAACAAAAGTTTCTCAAAATGCTGGAAGAGTAATGCCGTTTGGAAGTCCGACTCGGCTTTGTCAACGTGAAATACGTAGGGCTTCCAAGTCTCTGCTTTTCGTATCATGCCAAATCGTGGTATGATACAGGACGATGATCGAGCGAAAAGACGTAGAAAAACTGGCAAAACTCACGAGGATCGAGATATCTGAAAAAGAAAAAGATGCCTTGCTCAAAGACCTTGAGTCTGTTTTGGGGTACGTGTCGGAGGTGGGGAATGTCACTTCTTCTGTTCCGGAGGATCATGCGCCGGAGCGCTTGAGGAATGTAATGAGAGAAGATGGCGAGCCGCATGCGAGCGGCATGTACACGGAAGAGATATTGAACGAAGTGCCAAGTAAGGAAGATGGGTACATCAAAGTGAAAAGAATACTTAATTAGTGGGCAGAAATACAGTGGACATAAAAAACTTAACAATTAAATCTACCCACGAAAGCCTTATAGGGGGTGATTTTTCGGCGCAAGAGCTTGCTGAAGCATATCTAAAAGTGATTGAAGAGAAAAATCCTGAAATAAACGCATACCTTGAGGTGTTTGATGACGTGAGTGCGCAGGCTGTGCGCGCGGACGAGCGCATTAAAAACGGCGAAAAGAATCCTTTGGTCGGCATCCCCATTGCCATTAAGGACAACATGCTGATCAAAGGAAAAGTCGCAAGTTCTGCCTCAAAGATCCTTGAACATTACAAGGCGGTATATGATGCAACGGTAATAACTAAATTAAAAGAAGCAGGAGCCGTATTCTTGGGCAGGACCAACATGGATGAGTTTGCCATGGGTAGCTCCACCGAAAACTCCGCGTATGGAGTGACGAGAAATCCACATGACCCGTCTCGTATTCCCGGAGGATCCTCGGGCGGTTCCGCCGCCGCGGTTGCCATGGACGGCGCGCTTGCTTCGCTGGGGTCTGATACGGGCGGTTCTATTCGCCAGCCGGCGTCACTTTGTGGGATCGTCGGGCTTAAGCCCACCTACGGAGCGGTATCGCGCCACGGGCTTATGGCGATGGCATCATCTCTTGACCAAATAGGACCGATGACAAAGACGGTTGGTGATGCGGAGATATTGTTCCACGCCATAAGAGGAGCGGATGAGATGGATAGCACTTCCGCCCCTGATGATGTTCATGCTTTTGGGGCGGATGAGAAGGGAAGAGCTCTCGTGATAGGTGTTCCAACTGCCTTTTTGGAGGCAGATGGACTGGATGAGGGGGTGCGGGAGAATTTTAACGCATCCATGGACAAACTCCGCGAGAGGGGGTATGAAATAAGGGAGATAGCGCTCCCCAACATAGCGTATTCTTTGGCGGCGTATTACATCATCATGCCCGCCGAAGCGTCCACAAACCTTGCCCGTTACGACGGCGTTCGGTACGGACTCTATAAGGAGGGGAAGGATCTTATCGGGGACTACGCGTCAACACGCGGAGAGGGGTTCGGGCGGGAGGTGCGCAGAAGGATACTGTTGGGAGCTTATGTTCTCTCTTCCGGTTATTACGATGCGTATTATAATAAAGCAAATGCCGTGCGAAAGCTCATCCGGAGAGACTTTGAAGCGGCGTTTGACCCATCAGGCGGCGGAGTCCATATTATCGCCACGCCGACCTCTCCAACGCCTGCGTTTACAATTGGTGAGAGAAAAGACGACCCGCTACAGATGTATTTGGCAGATATTTTCACGGTGCCGGCAAACATCGCTGGAATTCCGGCGTTATCGGTGCCTTCTGGCCTTAGCGGAGACGGAGCAGCGGGTCTTCCTTTGGGGGTCCAATTCATGGCGCCGCACTTTCGTGAGGACGTCTTGTTTAAGGTTGGAAAAGATTTTGAACAGTCCCTAACAGCATAAAAACATGGATATCATAGACATATTAAACTTTGAATACCTGTTGAATACCTCGTTGGGCTTTATACAGTCCGTATATTCTCTTTACATACAGAGTTTTATTGAGCCACATCTTCCCTTGATTAAAAATATACTTAATACGCTCTCCGCACTCTTTATTGCTGGAATAGTGTTTGTTTTCATAAAGTTCAAAGAGGTGCAAAAAAAGGAGCGTGCCCTTTATATGCCCGTTGATACTAAAGCGTTGGAAACGAAAAATAGAATAACGCAGTGGGATGTTGTTCTCAACCATCTTGATGCCGAAAACCCCGCAGAGTGGAAACTTGCCGTGATAGAAGCGGACAATGTACTGGAGCGTACGCTTAGAGATGTCGGTTACGCGGGCGATACTTTGGGAGAGCGGCTGAAATCTGCCGAGGGCGGCAACTTGCGAACATTATCTGATGCATGGGAGGCGCATAAAGTAAGGAACCGTATCGCGCATGAAGAAGGGTTTGATCTGAGTCAGAGGGGGGCACGAAAGGCGATTGGCTTGTTTGAGAATGTGTTGGGAGAGCTGGGGGCGCTGTAACACGCAAAATACCGCTGGCGGCGGGATGTGGGTTGCGTTTTTATTTGTGTCGTAGTATAAGATAGCAGTAGGGTATCTCGCAACATCGCGGGGAGGTGTAACGGTTGCACATCGGGCTCATAACCCGAAGGCAGTGGGTTCAATTCCTACCCCCGCAACAAGATAAAGTGAAATATAAAACCACCCCGTCTAAGACGGGGTGGTTTTATATCAAGTCCAACTAGCCCTTGAACACAAATGGATTTCAAAATTTCGAGCGAGGCACAGAGATATGCAGGGGCATTTTTTCGAAGTCGCAGGCAAAATTTTAGAAGACATGCTTGTTACTTAGCGGGGCTTGGTATTAGATTGAAATCCCGCATTAAAGATGATACCGTAACACTATGTCGGCGTAGCTCAGTTGGTTAGAGCGTGGGACTCATAAACCCAAGGTCGGAGGTTCAAATCCTCCCGTCGACACAAGAGTTGTTTTGTGCGGACATTTTTGATAGGATTCCCGTATCGCAAACAGGTAATGAATAATGCGGTCGTAGCTCAATTTGGTTAGAGCACCCGCTTGTCACGCGGGAGGTTGAGGGTTCAAGTCCCTTCGATCGCGCATAAAACAGTTAGGCCTCGGTGCAGATGCACCGGGGTCTTACTGTTTTACCGCGGCGTGGGACTTGAACGGCGGGGTCGCGAACACTTTGGCTTTTTGAGCACGAAGTGCGATAAAAAGACTTAGTGATTTGTGACCAAGTCCTCTGTGCACGTGCAATTGCTTGTCTTGCGTAGGGACTTGAAAAGCGGAGTATCTCGTAAGCATCCGAAAGCGGAACGAGAACGATCCGCCTTGACATCAATATCTATTTTGATATTGTCGGCATAGATATAAAATTACAATGTAGAGTGGAGGCACAGATGAAATTAGTTGAACCGGGGTTTTATCGCGGCCCTACGACCGCCATTTGGAACGGTAAGCCGGCCTATGCTATTTATTGGACAGATGGGTATGAATATACACGAACTGGTACGGCACCGGGGAGAGTTGAAGTTCAGGAATCCACACCACAACACGGACTTACCTGCGATTATGAATGGCAAGATAAACTTCTTCCGGCAACGCGCGAGGATATCCGGAAATTTATTGAAAACAGGCGCATATATGTTCAAGAAAGCAAAGATGCCCTCGTCCGCAGAATCGAATCTCTTGATCGTTCGCTCTCAAGGTGGGAAAGTCGAGCAAACAAGCACATTGATGCGCCAGAAGAAGAAACAAAGCCATAAGAGACGGTATTCCTTTTTGTCGCAACTATTCTAAAGCTCCGCACACCCAGCGGGGCTTTTTCTTCGCTTCATATCTTACGATATATCGTAAGAGCTATGAATGAGACCCGACCTCGTTCATAGTTCTTGCTCGCGCAAAAAAGAAGT
>BTQM01000034.1:0-7462 GCA_036985875.1 Patescibacteria group bacterium | reverse complement strand
GCACTTCACCCGATGTCGTTCGCTGTATGTTTGATACAGCTTACTCCATTTGGTTCGCGCGCCTCAAACTGCATCCGACTGTGCAAGTCCTAACATTAAAAATTAAATGATCCTGCACTTTTAAAATTTAGGAGGAATGACCTTGAGGCGGACTGGTATGTCCTTGCGAGGTTTTGTATCGCAAGACTTATGCGAGATATGCCCACTCCCCCCTCTTCTTCCTGCCTGAACGTTATCCTTTCCTTGTCGCCCTCTATCGTTCTATCGTCCATGGACCAGCTGTATACCAAGTTCTCCTCCATGTCGTCCACCGAAAAGAAATAGGGTTCTGCCTTTATCGCGATCTCTGTTCTTGACAGATCAAGCTCCCCGCCTACGGCATTCTCGTACTGTACTCCACCCAAAGGATTGTCTCTATAAAATATAACTTTGGGGTTTTTGGGAAAGATGTTGACACTCTTTCCTGCTTTGAGTGAGCCGCCAAGCGAGGAAACCTCAACCTCAATATTTGTGTCCCAGAAAGGTATTGGAGCTTTGATGTAGAACATTCTTTTCCCGTATCCTGATTCCTTCTCCAGCACTTCGCCGTCTTTTTTCCACACATACACAAGTTTTTCGGCGGGTATGTATGTTCCACCAGCGGTGATGAAGTTTGGAAGAGCGACCACTTTCAGCGCTCCCTCTGGCGAGATAAGCGCCCTGCCTTTATAAAAAGGAGGCGTGTATGTATTCGCTTCCCACAAGAGGCTTAATTCCACGGGTCTGAATGAGATTTGCTTATCTACTCGCTTTCCTTCCGTCGTTTTTATGACCAGATCAACGATTGATGTGCTGCGTACGCCACCCACACTAAAGGAGAATCTCGTCTTTCCAACTCCACGCTCTTTCAGTTTGTCGTTCACATACCAAAAAATCTCCGCTCTGTTAAGGTCGGTAAGAAAGCTTATCGCCTCAATAGAAACTTTCTCGTATGGGTCGGGATACTTTGGGCGTGTAATTATCTCCATATACTGCTCTAACCCGTCCGTCAGGGCTTCTCCCGCAGTGGGAATACTAGATAGAATCTCTTCTATTTGCGCTTGTGTACTAGTGCTAAAGTTGGAGATATCATCCAGTATGGACGTAGGTATTTGAGCGGGGGCGGCAAGCGGGAACAGCAAAACCGCCATGGACACTATTGTTACGCTTAGAAAGGTCTTTGCCATATATAAACAGCTTAATTAGCTTGAACAGCTTAGTTAGCTTGTAGCTTGATAAGCTGCACTTGAACACCCGACTTCTGTATGTGTAATTTAGATTATTGTGTCCAAAATGCGGTCATTTACCAACCAAGAAGTCGGGTGTCCAAGTGCATAAGCTAAACTAAGCTATCCTCATTATAGGAGAAAACAACGCACCCTGCCAGCTTCTCTATCCCTCCGCTGCCTCCAGTTCTTTTTTCGCATTTTTTATTGCCAAAATCTGAGTCGGGTCGGAGGTGATGATCTGGTCTTCCGTGTACGAAGCGATGATCTTTATCGCGACATGTTTGAGCCCCGCGAAAAATATTCCTTCACCCAATCCTGATTCCAAGAGAAGATATTTTTCTTCGTCGGTCAAGTTAAAGGTTTTCTGCACCAAGTCTATTGAAACCGGGGATTGTTTCATCAAAAGCTGCATGGAAGAGTTTGTGATGATCGGCAATCCGTAGGGAGAGCGGAGGAAGTCACCCACATCCTGCGTGATCGTTGAAAGACCCAAGTAGTATTTTCTTCCCCTCTTTGCCATGCTGAAGAGGAACGAGGCAGTATCTTCTGATTTCATCATCCACCATGCCTCATCCACCACAAGAAGTCTCTTGCGGAGCGTTCTCCTGACGGCGTTCCATATAAAGTTGGTGATGATGTACATTGCCACCGGCTTGAGCTCGTCTTGCATATCTCTTACCGAAAAGACGATGAATTTCTTGTTAATATCGACATTGGTGGGATTATTGATGAATCCGGACCATGTGCCCCTAGTGTATTTTGAAAGTTTTTGAACCAAAGACTCTGATCCCTCTATACCCGCAAGCACCATTTCAAAATCAGAGAGAAGCGGTGGCTCTATGTTCGCGAAATCAGAATCCGGCGTTATATCTTTTAGGGCATATACTTCAGTGATCGCTCTGTCTATGATTGCGTCTTCCTCGGGTGTAAGTCCGCTCAACATGACTCTGAAGAGTCCCACGAGGGTTATGATGTGGGAGCGTAGTACATCTGCAGTGGACTCATCTTCCTGCGGTATGGGCAAGTCAAATGGATTTATATGGTTCTCTGAAGTGAGCGATATGTTAAAGTGTCTTCCTCCGGTCGCTTCCGCCAGATATTCATATTCTCTTTCCGGGTCTATGAGGATGATGTCTATGTCAAACATAAGACTTCTTAAGATTTCCAATTTTGTCGCGTATGACTTGCCCGCGCCGGAAGTGGCGAATGTGACGGAATTGTAGTTGGGAAGAGAAAATCTGTCAAAAAGTACCAGTGAAGAATTGTGCCTGTTGATACCGTACAAAATTCCCTTGTCCGAAGTGAGGTCAAATGACACAAAAGGGAAAATACTTGAGAGCGGAGAGGAATTGAGCTTTGAGTGTATCCCCAGCTCGTCTGTGCCTATTGGAGTGATGCTTCTCAATCCTTCTTCTTGCTGGAAAAGAGCCGGTCTGATGTAGATAAGGCGGGACTCAAGCATTGATTTTATTTCCGACTCCACTTTTCTAAGCTCATCTTCGCTGTCCGCGTATATTGCGATATAGAGCCCTACGTCAAATATCTTTTCCTGTGCTTGCTGGAGGCGGTCGCGCAAGTCTTCAAGGTCCTGATACGCAATGTCCAGCATGGGATCCCGCACGAACCCTTTTTCTTCGCGGATTGATATCTGGCTTTGCACCTCAGCCACCTTTTTTTGAAATTTTTTGAGGATTTTCTGTGTTTCGATTGGGTGTATGAAGATAGAAATATCAAACACCTTGTCCAGATTTATGAGGGGGGAAAGCCAGTTGTCCGAAAGCATTCTCGGGTATGAGACAACAAAGAATGTTCTCATAACCTTCTCTCCAAGCCATATCTCTTTGGGACCGATTTTTACGGCGGAGGGAGCGATAATATCCCTTAGCTCCAAGCTCTCCGTTTCATGTATTTCTTCCGGAAGAACTGATGCTTCATTCTTCTCCTCCTTTTTCTTGCCAAATAATGATAATGCCATAAAATCTTATAACTTATAACTTGTAACGCGTACTTGGCTGTCGGACTTCTGCGTCACTTGGATACCCGACTTCTTAAGTGGTGAATTTTGATCGAATTTCAAATGTTTGAAGATTAGATCATTCATTTTTGATTCAAAATTGGAAATTCAACTTTCTCATCCCTTGATCTTGACGGGCTTCTCAGTTTCTCCGGGATTGAAAAACTTATAATACAGCTCGATTATCTCCTCTGTTCCCAACACGACCGCGCGCAGTCCTGTACGCGCAAGCCCTTGTTTTGCTACGCTTACCCTTTGCTCCAGTTGTGAGCGAGCTTCTTCAAACGCCTCCAGCTTTTGTTCCTCACGGCTCTCTTTCCTGGTGGCATTTTTCTTTTTGCTGAAAAAGTCAAACGGAGAGGTCGTTTTTTGTGAAAGTATCGGATGTGAGTATGGAAGTATGACAAAAAATGTTTTTGTCATGATGTTTGTTGAGTCTGTGAAGTTTTTTATAAAGTCTATATATTCCTGTATCTGTATTCTCATCAGGTCGCCCATTTGCTCTTTGAGCCGCTCCCTCAAGAGTGAGAGGTATGGCCGGATATCAAGCCGTCTCGACTGGATGAATATTTGAGTTGAGAACTCCAGAGAATTTAGGAAGGTTTGGAATTGCGCGAGAACGGCTCGTTGCTCATCCTCCGACTTTAAGGCGAAATTGCTTGATGAGACCATGAGGATCATCCTCATGGAGCCGTCTTTTAATATAACCACTCCATCTCGCACTTCTTCTATTGGTACGAACCCTTGTGTCGCTTTTGATTTTATTGCCATAATGAATAACTTCACCAACTTCGTTAGCTTATAGCTTGATCAGCTTTTGAAAATCAAATTATTAAGCTAGTAAGCTGATTTAAGCTTGTCGAGCTATTATATCACGTTTTTAGAAAGACGAGGGGAGTTTCGGTTCCGGAGCAGTCACTTCTTCTCTTCGCTCCCCTCTTCCTCGGCAGTTCCCACATCCAGATTTTGCGATATGTTTTTTAGCCCGCCACCGGAGACTTTGGGAACAGACAGGAGGGGTGCGCGCTCTCTCTCATCCTCTTTTTCAAGTATTTTTTTTGGAGGAGATTTTTTCCATGTGTAAAGCCGGTCATTCATTGTATATTTAAATGCTGCTTCCACAACTCCTATGAATGGCTTACCGAATTTTTCTTTGGGGTAAAACGCAAGAGCCCACGCGAAAAATCCTATCCCCACTATCAGGGGTATTGCCAGCAAAAAAGGAAGGACCTGAAAGACAACATAGGATATCCCCAGCGCTCCGCCGATGTAAATAAACTGCTTGAACGTGAACGGTCCGAATATCTTGTCCTCTACCTCAATATATTGTGGAACTTTGAATTGCATATTACAGAACTTTAAATTGAAAATTAAAGCGAAGCGTTTGTTTCAAAATTGGGAAATTCGGATTTGAATCAAAATTCGAAATTCAGAATTCAAAAAAGCTATTCAACCGCTTCCCTATACGGATCCACATGCTTCGGGCGTCCCTCAAGCGCTTGCTGTTTTAGTGTCGACGGTGTTGTTTGTTCGCCCACTTTGGTTACGACTGCCGGGGAGGTTTTGAATACTCCTTCCAGCTTCTTTTCAAAAATATGCTGCGGGGTTACCTTGCCCGCTTCTTTTTCCAGTGTCGGAAGAGGTGTCTGGATGGACTGAGGCACGTCGGTGGAAGTTTTTTCTTCGGGTGGCTTTTGTGCTTCCGGCGCGGGCGTCGTGGCGGTCTCGCCTTTCCCTGCTTCTATATGCGTTGTTCCTGCTGTGCTTTTTTTGGATTTGTGCATGTCGTGCAGAGACTTCATCACGTTCTTAAATATCTTTATTTGTATTTCAGAAGCTATTTTTCGCGCTTTCTCTTCCGGTATGCCGAGCTTGCGCCGTATGTTCACCGCAAGCTCTTCAGGATATGCGAGACCTAGCAGGACGTGTGCCACCTCGTCCTCTATGTCAAGTGATCCCGCGGGATCAACACCGTGGTCAATCGCTATCGTGTGTATGAGAGGACCCAAATTCGGGTCGGCAAAAACATCCTGAACATCTTCAGGTAGGCGCCCAAACGCTTTAAATAATTGTTCGTCTGTGTATGCCATTTTAACTTATAACCTATAACTCGCGACTTATAACGTACAAGGACTATGCTTGTTTGCCCTCAGACGTTTGGCTTTTATTTGTTTTAGACACTTCTTCCGCGATCTTTTCAATATTGGTTTTCTTTTTGCGCAGTCTCATCGCCGCCTCTCTGCTTACCCGGGCGTCTCCCGTAACGCTCTGTAATCTAGTAGGTTTCTCAAGTCCTCTGGTGTAGATTTCCTGCCGTGCCGCCCCTTCAAATCGTCTCTCTCCCGGACCTCTTTCCCCGATCCTTTTTCCGATCGCCGCACTCTCCTTCGCCTTCTTCGCAATATATTTATCATACGTCGCTCCGCCGGCTGTATCCAGTGCTCCGATCGCCGCTCCTCCGATCCTCGGACTTTTCGCGGCGAATCTCTTCGCTATGCGAGAGCGCGCAATGGCGCTCGCGGGGCGCTGTACAAGCTGCCGTCTTGCAAGCCCTCCCGCAAGCCGCCCCAGTCTACCGGCGGGCGTAAAGGCAAGCAGTCCGGTAAGCTTTTTCGCCATTCCTCCCGCCTCCCCCGCGAGCTTCTCCGTGATGCTTACCGATTTGAGGAGCGCAACGATAAGGACGGAGAATGTGAGGATCACGTTTACGATGATCTCGTACCATTCGCCTGTTCTGGTTTTGAAAACATCGTTCAGAAAACCGCTCTGGACGATCTTGGCGATGATGTACATTAGAAAGAGGAATACCGGCGCGACGAGCGCTTGGCTGACGAGCTGGTGCCACCATTTATTGGCAAAAGAGGCGTTTGGGAGAGCAAACGCGATGAATGCCAAAGGGGACGCGATGATCAGGAACCAAAATGCCACCAAACGAGAGAGAAACATAAATCCCACCCTAAGAAGTGCGTATGAGGCAACGATAGAAATGACACCGCCAGCGATGAATACGAAGAACAAAGATGCGACGCTGTTGCCCTCCTTTATCCAATTTTTGAATACTTCCGACCCCACGATCTTTTGGGGATCAAATCCCGTGATGAACACCGCCGATATAGACGTTTCTTTTACGGTAATTCCCGTCGCGTAATCTGTGACAGGCGCGGCAATGGCGTTGTAGAACTCCAGCGCGACAATATTTGAAGCATCAATGACGACCTTGGTGAAAAACGCGCTGAAGTTGATCAGTAGCGCGACGATCACCAGATTGACAAGAAACTTTTTGTAATTTCCCAGATTGAGGATCGTTGCGATGGAGATATACAGGAGCACGAATATGAACGCCATGTTCGCAACATCTCTCACTGCCCTCCATCCTTCCATCACAAATGGTTGATTTATCACGCTGCGACTCAGTGAAAATGCCATCATTGAGTCAAATATCGCTCCTGCCACGATCAACAGCCATGATGCCGGCCAGAAAAACAGATAATATCCCAGAAGAGCCACGCAATGATCCAGTGCCGTTATGCCGCAACTGAGTCCTGCAGGCGCTTTTTTTTCGTCGCTACTTTTTACTACGTGGGTGCTATTGTGGTCCGCTTGCGCCACTTCCGCGCCAAAAGGACTCAATATGAGTATCGCGAGAATGATCACCGCGATCAGTACCACCACCCATGTTTTTTTTGTTGCGATGATTCTCATAGAAAATATTTTAGAATACGCCCTCGTTTATCGCGTTGGTAACAAGCCCTCCCACGAAGTTTGACACGATCTCCGTCAGCTCGTCGGCGTTCTCCATCCTCCGGATCTGGCTTGAGAACGCGTTATCCAGCTGTCCCTGTATGATGGAGCCGGGGATTTTGACGATTCCGGTAACGCGGTCTCTCAAAGGGCGTACGCCCTTTCCCCAGCCCAACTCCTGCTTATCACGGTCCAGTGCTTTCGCTGTTCTCCCTGCAAGTTCGTTTTGTGTCATGATGTAGAGTCCGAACGGATTGTTTTGCGGCTGAAACGCCATTCGTCTGTATGCGGCCCATCCGCCTCTGCTGAAGTCGTTGTAGAATTCTTGCGTTGTTACCCCTGTGTCGCTAAATGTGCAGGATATTTGCGCCCTGAACTTGAATTTATTCCACGCAGAGTTTTGATAATAAGGGGACTGAGGGAAGCAGGTGTTGGAAAGTTGTATGTCAACACCCAACTC
>BTQM01000033.1:0-7771 GCA_036985875.1 Patescibacteria group bacterium | reverse complement strand
GGGAGGAACCCCGCTACTACTCCCGTATCCTGCCCGATCCCTAGCGATGGTTCATATGGGGGGGCGATGGGGCCCGCGCAGTTCATGCCGAGAACATGGTGGGATATAGAAAACGGGTACGGGTATAAAAAGCGGGTTGCGAAGGTGTTAAAATATGTACTCAATGGCAGGTCGCCGTCACCATTCGTGAATCTGGATGCGTTTGTGGGTACCATGCTTTATTTGAGTGATGCGTGGGATATGTGCGCTGGACCAAAGGGGTTTTCAACCACCTTTGACAGAAGGAGCTGTACCGCGGCAAAATACTATTCGGGAATCAGTAATACGACAAAAAAAACATTGGGCAAGCACATGAGAGGGTACGGTTCCAGTGTGGCGAAGATGGCGCAGAGATTCCAAAAAGACATAGATATTCTTGATTTGTAGCGGCGCCGCGCCTTGCGATACCCCTGTGTTTATGCTACATTGTCGCTGTGTCGCGAGGTTGCGCGAATCGAACATCGTACCAGATGTAACTATTATGAAAAAAGACATTCACCCACAATATTACGGACAGGCAAAAGTAAAGTGCGCCTGTGGCAATACGCTAAAGATCGGTTCTACGCTAGAGAGCTTTGAGGTGGAGATTTGCAGCGCATGTCATCCATTTTTTACCGGCGAGGAGAAAATAATGGACACCGCGGGGAGGGTAGAAAAATTCAAGAAGAGAAAAGCGGCGGCGAAAAAACCGATAACAAAATCGGTAAAAAAAGTGGCAACAAAGCCGGCGAAAAAACCGGCAAAAAAGAAAAAATAAAGGCCGCTCGGGTTTCATCTTTTTTGTAAACAGTACTTCGGTAATTAAAAATCATAATCGTTTCATAACGAAAAATTCATAACTCGTCCGCTTTCAGCGTCCTCAAACAGATAAATTTTTCTATTCAACTCTTTGATTTTTAAATTACCTCTCGTAAGTTTACAAAAAAGAGAAACCCTCGCTCTGTCGAGTCGGAAAAAACGAGGATCCACCTCGTTTTTATTGAATGCGACAAGATGATATTTGTGGATACAAAGGAGTAAAAACTATGGAAATAGACCTGAAACAATATAAAAAAAATCCCAAAACAAGTTTTCTCGCCGGAGAATACGAACGGCTTTTGGGTGAAGAAAAAAAACTTGAGGAGCTGGAAGGGGATGATCCGGCGATGGCTGAGCTTGCAAAAGAGGAGCGTGCCATGCTCGCGCAACAGAAGACGTCAGTATTGGAGCAAATAGAATCGATCATAGCGTCGGAAAAAGAAGAAGAAGAATTTCCCAACGAGATCATCCTTGAGGTGCGCGCGGGCGCGGGAGGGGAGGAAGCGGCGATCTTCGCGGAGGATCTGGCGAATATGTATGAACGATACGCGGAAAGCCATGGCTGGACATTCAAGAAATTGCATGCGTCTTTGAGTGAGCTGGGTGGATACAAAGAGGCATCATTCGAGGTGGTCGGGCGTGATGTATACAAAAAACTCCGCTATGAAATGGGGGTGCACAGGGTTCAGAGAATTCCAGCTACGGAGAAATCGGGGCGCATTCATACCTCTACTGCTTCTGTTGCTATTTTGCCTGTCCATAAGACAAGAAATATGGAGATTGATCCATCTGATTTAGAAATAGATTTCTCCCGATCAGGCGGCGCCGGAGGACAGAATGTGAATAAAGTGGAAACAGCGGTAAGGATTGTTCACAAGCCGACCGGTATCACCGTTCGCTGTACAAGCGAGAGGAGCCAACTGAAAAATCGCGAGAAAGCAATGTCGATCCTCTCCGCCAAGCTGGAGGCGAAGAAGACAGAGGAGGAAGCGGCGAAACTTTCATCAGAGCGCAAAAGCCAGATAGGGACAGGCGATCGGTCGGAGAAGATCCGTACGTACAATATTCTGCAAGATCGGGTGACCGACCACCGCATCAAAAAGTCATGGAGCAACATAGAGGGCATCTTTGCTGGGGGGATTGGTCCCATCATGGACGCGCTTGCTGAAGCTGAAAAAACGTTCTCTGACGAATAAACGTGAGCTATGTTTGTGGGCATCTTGCGCGCTCCTAGCTTGATATCACAGAATGCTTTAAGTAACTGCAAGGCATTTGCATTCCTCGGTGTTTTTTGATAGAGTTTTTTCCTATGGAACAGCAAGTAAAAAAAGAGACTGCGAAAAAGGACAGCACCCTTATAGAGGAGATGTTTGGCGTTGGCGCGCATTTTGGCTATTCAAAGTCAAGAAGGCATCCGTCTGCAAAGCCGATTATGTTCGGGGTGAAAAATAATGTTGAGATTATCGACCTTGAGAAAACCAGCGAGTATTTATCCCGTGCTCTGGAGTTTGTCTTCTCGCTCGGGAAAGAGGGGAAACAAATTCTTTTTGTGGGTGGAAAAAGCGAAGCGCACGAGACTATCGTTGCGGGAGCAACTTCGATCGGCATGCCGTATGCGGCGACTAGGTGGGTGGGCGGCACTATAACGAATTTTTCTGAAATAAAAAAACGCATTGATCATCTTGAGGATCTTATGCAGAAAAAAGAGAAGGGAGAGTTCGCGATGTACACAAAGAAGGAACGTCTTATGATCGATAGGGAAATTGAAGGTCTGGAGAAGAAATTCCTGGGACTGTTGCTGATGAAACAACTGCCCGCAGCACTTTTCATCATTGATTCGAAGAAGGAGAAAATGGCTGTTGCGGAAACAAAGGATGCGGGGATTCCCATTGTGAGTCTTTTAAATTCGGATTGCAACATGAAGGAGGTTGATTATCCTATTCCTGCCAATGATGCTTCGCACGCAAGCATAAAGTTTTTTGTTGATCGTATCGTCTCGGCATACAAAAAGGGAAAAGCCAGCCAGCCGGAACCCGCTATCACAGTAGACGAAAAATAACCGGAACTTACGGCAGTCGGCGCATTTCTTCGTTGTACCTCTAACCGTATCCAACTGAGTAAGTCCTAATAATTTAATTTTCTTTAAAATTCATACCTAAACGTAACGTAGGATAACCACTTACTACGATTTTCTCATTACTCACTACAAACCAATAACCAACGTATGATCACAACAGAACAAATTAAAGAATTGAGAGAGCAAACGGGCATATCCGTGATGCAGTGCAAGAAAGCTCTGGAAGAAGCCGAGGGAGATATAGCGAAAGCTGAGTTGATCCTCAAGAAGAAAGGAAAGGAGATCGCATCCAAGAAATCAGGGCGAGGGCTTGGCGCCGGCACTATTGCCGCGTACATTCATGGGAATGGAAATATAGGCGCCATGGTGGAGCTTTCATGCGAAACAGATTTTGTTGCAAAGAACGAGGAGTTCAAAAAACTCGCGTATGACATTGCGATGCATGTCGCCGCAAGCGCGCCAGAATTTAACTCCTACGAAGATATATCTTCCGAGGAGAAAGAAAAGCTCGCCGAACTTTTCTCAAAAGACGTAGAGGAGTCTGGAAAGTCTGACGAGATCAAGAAAAAAATGCTTGATGGGAGGCTAGACTCCTACTTTAAAGAAAGAACCCTTTTTGAGCAGCCGTTTGTTAAAGATTCCAGTACGACGATAAAAGAGCTTGTCGAGGGAGCGACACAAAAATTTGGAGAGAGGATACAGATAACGAAATTCATACGGTTCTCCGTGTCGGAAAAGTAAACATAAGCCCATGTCTGTTCTCACACTATTGTTTCTAGGATCATTTTCAGGCCTTGTGATAATGGTCGTTTATAAATCACTGCGCTTGCGAGGTGTCGAGGTAGAGGACGGTGGATGTCAGACGGTCTCTCATGGCGGAGCTTTCTCATCACCACACTTGTTTTTTAAGGGAAAATCCTCCATTTATCTAAATGGCAAGTGGAAGGCGGGCATTTTTTCGACACTATTGAGAACAAAAAATATGTTTGTTATCGCGAAAAACAATGTCATGAACAGGTATACCGCGCTTGCTGATTCCATGAATGGGAAAAACAACTTAAAACACAGGGGCACCTCTTCGTTTTTCTTGAAAAACATCGCGGAGCACAAAAGAAAGATCAAGGACGAACGATAAGTGGCAGGAGAAGTCGTGTTTCTGTATACTCATTAAAGGCGTGATGCCAGCATAGCTCAGTTGGTAGAGCAGGGCTTTTGTAAAGCTCAGGTCGGGGGTTCGAGTCCTCCTGCTGGCTCCGTAAAATCTTAAACCCCGAAGCGATAGCTTTGAGGTTTTTGATTTTATTGCCAACAGAGGACTCGAAAAGCGGAGGCGGTATACGATTTTTCTGAAGCGAAGAGGAAGAAAAATTGTCGCCGAGCTGGGGTTGAAAGCACTTAGTATTTTTGGAGTCCGAGTTTACTGAGGACGAATAAAATATTTAGTGACTTGTGACCGAGTCCTCCTGCTGGCTCCGTAAAATCTTAAACCCCGAAGCGATAGCTTTGAGGTTTTTGATTTTATTGCCAGCAGAGGGACTCGAAAGTCTCCAGATCGTTGTGTCTCAAGGTTTGAGCGTGCTCCCACGAAGGGTTGACAATCACCGTAATAGATGTGAGTATGGTGATGGAACTATATACGTTAGATACATTACGAAAAAAAAGGAGGCTATGCCGTGAGTATTCTTATTGTATTTATTCTACCGGTTGTTCTGGCCGTCTTGTCTGCGTTGTGCTACTTGATATACTGGTATGGGCCACGGATAATGGGTTTGACAGACTCAAGACGTAATGATTGGGATCAGGGAGCGCTACTTTTTTTCATTTTAGCTGTTATTGCTCTTGCTGTAGCTATAGGTTTTGCTTTGTAGCCTCGTGTCTAGTCTGGGTGCTATAGGCAAACTTTTCCAATAGTAAAACTGCTGAATGAATAAACTCACCCGCCATCTATAGATGGCGGGTTTTGCTTTAACAATCCACCGTTTCGGGTATAATAGCCGTTATGGGCGATAATTTACAGAAAGGGCAGGGAGGACACGCGCAGGGGCACTTGCACCCCTTGACGACGCTGATCAGGGAGGTCAGTGGTATTTTTGTTTCCATGGGATTTGAGGTTGCAGACGGTCCCGAAATAGAGGATGAATACCACAATTTTGACGCACTTAATGTTCCCAAGGATCATCCCGCTCGGGATATGCAGGATACATTTTGGGTGAAGGGAAAAGAGGGGACAGTATTGCGAACCCATACGTCCCCAGTACAAATACGCTACATGGAAACCCATAAGCCCCCTTTCAATATTATTGTTCCTGGGAAAGTATTTCGCCATGAAGCGACTGATGTGATGCACGAATTACAGTTCTATCAGATAGAAGGTCTTGCGGTGGGCAAGGATATTTCGCTTGCGCACCTGAAGGGTGTGTTGGATACTTTTCTCAAAAAACTTTTCGGCGATGATATTAAAATAAAACTTCGCCCTGGATATTTCCCGTTTGTTGAACCGGGAGTGGAGATTGACATGCGGTGCGCGAGGTGCAAGGGGCACGGATGCTCGTCATGCAAAGGAAGCGGTTGGATCGAAGTACTTGGTGCGGGCATGGTGCATCCCAATGTTCTAAATAACGTAGGTGTTGATCCGCGGGAGTGGAGCGGGTTTGCATTTGGTGTCGGGATCGATCGTCTCGTGATGCTTAAATACGGTATCCCCGATGTGCGCATGCTGTATGCGGGAGATTTGCGTTTAGTGGATCAATTTTAATTATGCTAGTTTCATACAAATGGCTTCAAACATATTTCGAAGAATCGCTTCCGCCGGCGGAAGAGCTTGCTGAGCTTTTGACTATGCGTGCCTTTGAAGTGGAGAATGTGGAGCAGAAAGGGGATGACTATATTTTAGATATTGATGTGCTTCCAAATCGTGCGCACGATTGTTTGTCGCACAGGGGGATAGCGAGAGAACTCGCAGTCCTCTTGAAATTAAAAATCAAAGAGCAAAAATCAAAATTACAGATTAAAAGCAAAGAATTAGAAGAAGAGTTGAAAATAAAAATTAATGAACCGGATTTGTGTCGACGATATATGGGGAGAAAGATCGAGGAAGTGAATGTTGGCCCATCACCCGATTGGCTTAAAGAGCGTCTCGAGGCAATAGGACAGAAGTCCATCAACAATATTGTTGATGCAACAAACTATGTAATGTTTGATACTGGACAGCCGCTTCACGCGTTTGACGCGGATAAAGTAGAGGGCGGGATTGTTGTAAGAGTGGCGCAGGCAAGGGAAAAGATCACAACATTAGATGGAAAAGAAGTAGAACTTGATGAAAGCATCCTTGTCATTGCTGATGATAAGGAACCTCTTGCCATTGCCGGTGTAAAGGGTGGAGAAAAGGCGGAAGTGGACGAAGGCACAACAAACATTATTTTGGAAGCGGCAAATTTCGCGCCGGTCTCGGTGCGGAAGACCTCGCGCAAGTTACATATTTTAACCGATTCATCAAAGCGATTTGAAAATGAAATAACACCGGAGATGGCGGGGTGGGGGATGGAAGAAGCCGTAGTGCTTATTGCAGAGATTGCCGGAGATGGAGATACTCAAATTGGCGATATTGTTGATGTGTATCCCATTAAAGCAAATCCCTACAAGGTGGGAGTTTCTTTGGACGAGATCAACTCTCTTTTGGGTGTTAATATATCAAAAAAGGAGGTTGAAGATATTCTAAATAGGTTTGGATTTGGGTACGAAAGGATTATCCCGATAGGCAAGATCAAGGAAATTATTGATTCGGGGATGGTTTTGGGCAAGAAGTATGAGTTTGGGGCGAGTATTTCATATGACGCACCTGAAATTTTTGATTGTTCGTCACTAACCTCGTGGATTTTTCAAGAAGCGGGAATAGCGATACCAAGAATTTCAATAGATCAGTTTGTTTTTTCAGAAGAGATCAAAAAAGACGAGCTTGAGTTTGGAGATTTGGTTTTTTCAAACACCGGCCTCATTATTAAGGTCGGGATACGCAAAAAATCCGTAGAGTTTTTGCGTGGTACCGAAGTTCCATCGGGTGTTGATCATGTGGGTATGTATTTGGGAAACGGTAAAATTCTGCATACAAGTTCACAAACGAAAAAGGCAGTGGTGGAGGATTTGGAAAAAGCCGCGATGTTCAAGAATATGCGGTATGGGAGAATTGCAAACAGGGATGAAGAACGCTTTGTTGTTACTATTCCGCCAGAGCGACTCGATCTGCGCATCAAGGAAGATCTGATAGAAGAGATCGGGAGGGTGTATGGGTACAAAAATATTACCCCTCGCGCTTTGGAAGAAGGCACTGCGTCCACTCCGATCAACAAACGCTTCTACTACATGAACAAAATAAGAAATATTCTAGCCGGATTAGGGTTTTCTGAAATATATACGTCCACATTTAGTGAAGTGGGAGAGGTGTCCGTACAAAATCCTATTGCAAGCGACAAGGGCTTTTTGAGATCACGCATTGCAGACATGCTCAAAAGCACTCTCGCGTTTAACATACACTATGCCGACCTACTTGGCGTGTCGCAGGTGAGAATCTTTGAGATTGGAGAGGTGTTTGATAAGGAAGGCGAACATCTCTCTTTGGGTATGGGCATACAAGACGCCAACAAGAAGAAAAACGAAAAAGAGGCGCATATTGCACTCGAGAGATCACTAAATGCCTTACTTGAACATCTCGGGGTACAGGAGCGGGGATTTGATGGGATGGGTGGATATGACGGACATATTTTCCAAACTCTGGCTCCTAAAACGGATGGGTTTGTATTTGAAGTGAACGTTGACAAGCTCATAGAAAAACTATCCGAACCCGATTCGTACGAAGATGCG
>BTQM01000032.1:0-8158 GCA_036985875.1 Patescibacteria group bacterium | reverse complement strand
TTTTTACAAAAATGCTTTCACCGCACTTCGTGTCGGCTCGTCAAACATGGATGTATTGGTGGTTTTGGGAACATCAGCCGCATTTTTCTATAGCGCCATCGGATTCTTTTTCTTGAATATCGATCATCCATACTGGGAATCATCAGCGGCGTTGATATCTTTCATTATACTCGGACGCTATTTTGAAGAGATGGCGCGTGGGAAAGCGTCTGACGCAATTAAGAAACTTTTGAAATTGCGTCCCAATACAGCATTGGTTGTCAAAGACGGGAAAGAGGTCGAAATGCCGATTGATGAGATCGTCGTCGGAGATATAATTGTGGTTAAGCCGGGGGGACAAATTGCTGTTGACGGCATGGTGGTTGATGGTGAGTCTGCGGTTGACGAAAAAATCATTACCGGAGAATCAATGCCTGTTAAAAAAGTAAAAGGAGATGAGGTTATTGGAGCTACTATAAATATTTCCGGTCGACTTAAATTTTCCGCGCAAAAAGTTGGCAAAGATACCCTACTTCATCAGATAATACAGATGGTGGAAGAAGCGCAGGCGATCAGAGCCCCCATTCAGCGCTTGGCGGACAAAATATCCGAGTACTTCGTCCCTGTTGTAGTAGTTTTTTCATTTTTAGCGTTTTCTTTCTGGTATTTTTTCGCTGGTTGGGCGTTCACGCCGGCGCTCCTTATAATGGTGGCGGTTTTGATAATTTCTTGTCCGTGTGCGCTCGGACTCGCTACCCCGACAGCCATAATGGTTGGCACCGGAAAAGGAGCGGAGTTTGGCGTTTTAATAAAAGGCGGGGATGCCCTAGAGAAGGCGTATAAGATTGACACTATCACCCTTGATAAGACTGGAACTCTAACAAAAGGAGAACCGGTCGTAACGGATATTTTCCCAGTTAACAATTTCAGCGAAGATGATATTTTAAAAATGGCCGCAACTGCTGAAAAAGGATCAGAGCATCCATTGGCGCTGGCCGTGATGAAAACCGCTGAAAATAAAAAAATTGAAATATCCGAACCGGAACATTTCAAAAACCATGAAGGTATGGGAGTTGAAGTAAATTATGAGGAACATAAAGTCTTTGTCGGCAATTGGCGGCTTATGGAAAAGATTGGCGTAACGCTAGATCCGAAATTTGAAAAAGAGATCAGCCGTTTGCGAAGTGAGGCGAAAACCGTAGTTTATGTCGCGAATGAAAAAGAAACTCTCGCTATTATGGCGCTTGCAGATACGCTAAAAGAACACTCTAAAGAAGCGATCCGTGCTTTGAAAAAAATGAATCTTGAGATTATAATGATTACAGGAGACAATCAAGAAACAGCTGATGCTATTGCTCGTGAGATTGGTGTGGACAAAGCAATAGCCGAAGTCTTGCCTCAAGACAAAGCTAGCCTTATAAAGAAACTTCAGAAAGAAGGAAGGGTTGTGGCAATGGTTGGCGATGGCGTCAATGATGCGCCGGCGCTGGCTCAGGCGGATATTGGTATTGCCGTTGGTTCAGGTACTGACGTAGCTATTGCGGCTGGAAACATCGTTTTGATCAAAGATGACCTCAGGGATATTGTTACCGGACTGGATCTTTCCAAGAAAACTGTTAAAAAAATCTGGACAAATTTCTTCTGGGCATTTTTCTACAATGTAGTTTCTATACCAGTAGCGGCTGGCATTCTCTATCCGATCTGGGGTTTCACCCTTCGACCCGAGATTGCCGGGTTTGCAATGGCCTTCAGCTCGGTTTCCGTGGTCGGTAATTCATTATTATTAAAACGTTATAAACCAAAAGTAAAGTAAAATTTGAAATTCGAATTTCAGATTTAAATATTTATGATTCAAAAAACTAATTTAAAAATAGAAGGAATGCATTGCGGTGCTTGTTCTACCGGCATTGAAATGCTTCTTTCAAACAAAGAGGGTGTTTCATCCGTTAAAGTTGATTACGATAAAAAGATGGGCGAAGTTGAATTTGATGATGATAAAGTCTCGCTTGATGCCCTTCTTACCGAGATTGGGGAGCTGGGATATACTGCCACTTCAAAATAAATATGCGCTTTGTGTATATTAACCCCTCTGGTCGGAGGTGTGGATGTTTCAGTTCGCACGCTCATGTCTTTAATAAAAAGACCCGCCTTTTTGCAAAGGAGCGGGTCTTTATTTCTTGAATAATTTCAAAAGATTTTTGAAATTCCATTTTGCAGTGCTACCATTTTCTTTTTCGTATTGACGTATCCGTTCTTTTAACCAATGTGCCATGTCCTCAAGCACTTCACCGTTGATGATATCATGACGAACTTCCTTATATAGCTTAAGCGTTTTATCTTCGGAAGGGATATTTCCGTACGCTTTCATGACCGCGCTAAGGGGTGAAATAGCGTCTTTTCCCCCATGAAGAAAAAGGATGGGCATATTGATAAGTCCCAGATTGTTGTTTGCGTTCTGCGCGGCAGTGCGGATCTTCCACGCCATGCGGAATACTAGGGGTCCTTTATAGAAAAGCGGGTCCGTTACCCATTCCTCATCATCTGCTGCCAAACGGCCAGTCTTTGAAGATGGCACTTTGCTTACTGGAAGCCAAGGCAGGTATTTAAGCAGAAATGGAGAAAGTCTCTCAATTAGCTGCCTATTGCGCCGTATCGCCTTTCCTGCGTGGTGATCCACTTTAAGCGGCGTGCTGAGGCATATCACCCCTTTAATATTTTTCCTGATAAACGGATTCAATTGCAGGAGACGTATCGTGATCAAGGCGCCCAGACTGTATCCTATGATGAACGTGGGCAGATCTCCTCTTGATCGTGAGAGAAGTGTAATGTAGGTCATTGCCCTTGCTATTCTGACAAAGTCCTTAAAACTTTTGATCTTCGTCCATCTTTGCTTTTTCCCGGCGTTCGTTCCATGCTGGGGAAGATCGCATATGGTGGTATTGCACCCGGCATCCTCAAGTGCGTCGGCGAGCTTTCGCATCGCTTTCGTCCTCATGTGTCCGCGAAGACCATGCAGTATCACGGCGTTTGCTTTTGCACCAAGTAAGCGATGGTCATGAGTGCTTACCTTGCTTAAGCATTCGCGGGCAATCTTTCTTGCTCGTATGCGCGAAGAATCTGTGATCTTTATCATTTCAAACCCTCGAATCGTAAGAAAATTCATTGTAAGCAACAATACCTCTACCCCTGACTATAGTATGGGAAGACAATAGCGTCAATGACCATGAGATTGACATTATTGTATGGTTTGGTAGGATGGAGAGCGACCTGCTTGGTTTGTCGGGTAGGTATGTTGGAGCAGGGACGGCTCTTTTGGGCCTGTTTTCTTTTTGCATCATGACTAGATCACTCAAAAAAGGTCCCTATGTGGACGAAAAACTTCTTGAAAAGGTGGAGGGGAAGAAGCCGGAAGAAGCTGAAGTTATTAAAACTTGGGCAAGGGCTTCACAAATATCTCCCGAGATGGTGGGGTTTGTGTTCGGTGTGCACAATGGTAAAGACCATATTGAAGTGAGGGTGAATGAAGATATGGTGGGGCATCGACTTGGGGAGTTTGCTCCCACAAAAAAATTTGTGAGGCACGGTGGAAAGATGCAGAAGGAGCTTGAACAAAAGAAAAAAGAAGCCGAAATAGCGGCGGCAAAGGCGGCAAAGACGGTAGTGGAAACTAATAAGTAAAACGGCTTTCAGCTTGGCTAGCTTAATCAGTCTTTACGGTGGCAAGGTTGCCGCTAATAACAAGCCAACAAGGCCAATCAATCTAGATACATGAAAGCAACATTGCAAAATTACAGACAATCTCCCAGGAAAGTGCGCTTAGTAGCGGATTTGGTAAGAGGGAAAACTGTGGACAGAGCCCTCACCGAGCTTGGTTTTTTGAACAAGCGTGCTTCTTTGGCCGTGATAAAGCTTATTAATTCCGCGATTGCAAGCGCGAAACACAATTCTCACATTGGAAAAGAGAATTTGTTTGTTGACGAGATCGCGGTGGATCAGGGAAGGACACTCAAGAGGTACAGGGCTCGGGCAAGGGGAAGGGGGATGACGATCAGGAAGAGGTCAAGCCACATAACGATTGTCCTCGCCAAGCAAGAACAATCTAAAATGAAAGAGCAAAAAGCAAAGAATAAAAATAAGGTATCACCCAAGGCAATTCAATAATTTTAATTTTTCATTATTTTCCGCCGAGGGCGGATCAGCCTCTGGCTGAAATTTTTACAATATGACACACATCGTACATCCATATGCGCACAGACTGGGAATTATAAGAGACTGGAAGTCTCGCTGGTTTGGAGGTAAAGAGCAGTATAAGAATTTTTTAAAAAGTGACGTGTTGCTTCGAGAGTATCTTGAGGAAAGACTACAGGAACACTACGTTGCTGGTATTGAGATGGAGAGGAGCGAGAAATCCTTGCGGATTATTATCAAAACATCGCGGCCTGGAATGATCATCGGGAAAAGCGGAGAGGGTTCTGTGAAATTGAAATCGGACGTTATGAAAAAAGGAGAAAAGCTCCACTTGTTTATACCTGATGATTTCAAGATTGATATTGAGGAGGTGCGTTCTCCCGAATCTAACTCTGCAATTGTGGGCAAAATGATAGCGGAGGGTCTGCAAAAGAGGCTTCCGTTCAGGATGGTGATGAGGCAAACCATAGATAAGGTAATGGCGAACAGGGATGTAAAGGGAGTAAAAATCTCTCTCTCTGGACGGCTAGGGGGTGCAGAAATGAGCCGGAGAGAGCAGGTAAAGAAAGGCGGGATCCCCCTGCAGACATTTCGCGCCGACATAGATTTTGCAAAAGAAAGAGCTCGACTCCCCTACGGCATTATTGGTATCAAAGTATGGATATATAAAGGAGAAATTTTTTCTGATGGGCAGAAAAAATAATCTTTCAATGGATCAATGTTTTAATTAGAACATTAAGATATTGTTTAGAAATTGTAGTGAAACGATCATGTTATTTCCCAAAAAGGTAAAATTTAGAAAATGGCAGACGGGAAGGAAGAATCTTCTCAAGATGATGCGGCCGGAAACTCGTGGCATAGAGCTCGCGTTCGGCTCTTTCGGGTTGAAAGCTCAAGGGACGGCGAGGATCAGATCAAACCAGATTGAGGCGGCGCGAAAGGCGATTACAAGGACGATGCAGAAAACGGGAAAAATGTGGATAAGAATTTTTCCCGACAGGCCGTATACGTCAAAACCGGCGGAAGTGGGGATGGGCAAGGGGAAAGGCTCCCCGGAAGGATATTGTTTCAATGTAAGACCGGGAAGGATATTGTTTGAAGTGGACGGAGTGGATGAGCATACAGCACGGGAAGCACTTAGAAAGGCTGGAGCGAAACTCCCGCTCAAAACAAAGCTGGTGAGGCGCGAAAGGGCATAGCGTTGTGGCGCCCCTACTTCTAGCGGGGTTGACTTTAGGTATTTAAATACATATTATAGGGAACCATGTCAGCATTGAAAAACAAAGAGGACAGTGATCTGCGCAAAGAACTTGCTGAGAAGAGGGTGGCGTTGCGCAAGTTTCGCTTTGGTGTTGCCGGCAGCAAGGTCAAGAACATCAAAGAAGCAAGGAATTTGAGGAAAGAGATCGCAAGAATATTGACGGAAGTGAATGCACGAAGTTCTGCATGACTGGACTCATGCCAGATGTGCGGCATGAAGATCCTTTTTCCTGTGTTTGTGCTATATGCATATATAAATTTTACTGCGTAATACGATGAAACAAAAAACTGCAACAAAACAAACAAAGATCAAGAAGGTCCTTAGGGGCGTTGTTGTTTCGGACAAGATGGATAAGACGGTCGTTGTTTCCGCTGATCGTTTTGTAAAACATCCCAAATACGGGAAGTATATTAGGAGAACCAAGCGATATAAGGCACATGACGAAAAGAATGAATATAAAGTTGGAGATAAGGTAAGGATAGAGGAGACGCGCCCGATCTCAAAAGATAAAACCTTTAAAGTAGTGCTCGAGAAAAAATAATTTTCAATTAGAATTAGAAATTGTAACGAAGCAAATATGATTCAAGCAGAAACAATTGTAAAAATAGCCGACAACACGGGAGGGAAGATAGGAAAAGTATTCAAGGTGTTGGGGGGATCAAAAAAAAGGTACGCTAGAATAGGCGATGCGGTCGTGTTGTCCGTGCGCGTGGCAGAGCCGAGGAAGCTTGTGAAAAAAAAGGATGTACTACGTGCCATTGTTGTGCGCCAGAGGAAGCCATATAGGAGAAAAGACGGATCATATATTCGTTTTGACGAGAATGCCGTTGTGGTCGTTGAAAAAGGGAGCAAAGAGCCAAAGGGCGGAAGGATCTTCGGACCGATACCGCGGGAAATAAGCGAACTGGGATTTCAGAAAATAGCGTCTCTTGCGCCGGAAGTCGTATAAGCTGGTATCACGTCGTTATATCATGAAAATAAAAAAAGGTGACAACATAATAGTGGTGGCGGGAAAGGATAAGGGAAAGAAGGGGAAAGTGATAAAGGCGATACCACACAAGGACATGGTTGTTATTGAGGGCGTCAATATAAAGAAAAAAAGCATGCGCCCCAAAAAGTCCGGACAGAAAGGGCAGATCATTGAGATAGCGGCTCCCGTCCACGTATCAAATGTAATGATAGCGGATCCGAAGACAGGTAAACCTGTGCGGATCGGGATGAAAGTGATTAGCGGAAAAAAAGTGAGGGTAAGCAAGAAAAGCGGAGTAGAGATATAATAAATAATTTCTAATTTTCAAACAATTTCCAATAACTCAATTTTTTAATTAGGAGATTAGGACATTTAAACATTGTTCAGAAATTGAAAATTAGAAATTGGAGCGAAGCAATCATGTTAACCGTAAAAGAAAAACAAAATAAAGCGTATAAGGAACTCAAGGGCAGATTTGGGTACAACAATCCATTGTCGGTGCCGAAGATCACCAAGGTGGTGATAAGCAGCAGTACGGGGTCATCCAAGGACAAAAACAGAGGCAAACTTGTGTCTGATGGGCTCACAAAAATAACTGGACAGAAGACCGCGCCCCGCGGAGCGAAGAGATCCATTGCGGCGTTCAAGCTTCGCCAGGGGGATAAAATAGGCGCCATGGTGACACTGCGAGGGGAAAGAATGTATGCGTTTTTGGATAAATTGATCAATATAGCGCTCCCGCGTATGCGTGACTTTAGGGGGCTTGAGAAAAAAGGAATTGACGAGATTGGTAACTACACCATTGGTATTCGGGAACATATTATTTTTCCCGAGACTTCCAACGAGGATTTGAAAGATGTTTTTGGGATGTCTATCACTATCGTTACAACCGCAAAAAACCGCGATGAGGCGGCGGCCCTTTTGGAACTCATCGGGATTCCTTTTAAAAAAGAGAAGATCGCTCGTCCCAACGCACGCCCATAAGAGAGAGCTTCGGCTGGCGAACATTATAGTCGCCTCTGCGACGAAAAACTCAAAACTCCTCCTTCCAGTCATCAAATAGCATCGTTTTCTGGTCCCGGCTCTTTATAATGTTTAGCCCCCCGCAACTCTCTTAATAGGTGATGTTGGGGCTTGCTTAGGCTGGACGAGGACAGAAGCAAGAGCACCTTGTTTCGTACGGGTGGTTGACACGAGAACCCCTTCTTGCTAGCATTGTCAACAAGCTCGTTTTGAGCTTTTGTTGTTTGAATTCTTCGTTTACTTAATCCACTTTTCTCCTCTTGTCTCCAAGGCGGTCTCGCCATAGCAGGGCTAAGAGAAAAAAAGTGAGATATTGGTAGAGGAGTGTTCGGACTAATATGAAGGCGCGCAGGGACCATTCAGGTGTTTCATGTGTAGTTTGTAAATAAAAATGGCAAAGAAATCTGTTATTGCGAGGGCGCAAAAGAAACCGAAATTTAGCTCACGAATCGTGCGCCGTTGTTTTCGTTGCGGGAGAAAGCACGGATATATGCGCGACTTTGACCTTTGCCGAATATGTTTTCGGGAACTTGCCAATGAAGGGAAGATTCCTGGGATCAAAAAATCTTCATGGTAAAGAGCAGTGGGTAGTAGATAGTGAGCAGAGATACGAGCATCATTTTTGATTTTCTCTCTTTCCTGCTTACCACAAACCACCCACTAACAACTAGATTATGAATGACAAAATAGCGGACATGTTAATAAGGATAAAGACTGCAGGGGATGCCGTCAGGGTG
>BTQM01000031.1:0-8881 GCA_036985875.1 Patescibacteria group bacterium | reverse complement strand
GCTTATTGCTCTTTTTGCAAAGCGCTCCTTATCCTCCTCTTCGCCAGAGTTGTTTTTGCGTAATCAGACCACTTACTTACCGGACGGTTTGATTTTTTTGTTTGTATTTCAACGATATCGCCGTTTTGCAATTTTGTGCCGAGTGCGACAAATTTTCCGTTCACTTTTGCTCCCGCCGCATGGTCTCCTATGTCCGAGTGTATTGCGTACGCGAAATCGATCGGGCTTGACTGCTCGGGCAGATCTATCACATCTCCTTCCGGCGTGAAAATAAAAATTCTGTCCTCGAAGAAGTCCATCTTGAGGTTCTCCAGAAATTCGCCAGTCTCGGAAACACTCTTCTGCCACTCTATTAACTGCTGGATCCATCGCAGCTTGTCTGTTTGCTTGACGCCCTTGTCTTTGTATGAGAGGTGCGAGACGATCCCATACTCTGCTTCGTTGTGCATTTCCTCGGTTCTTATTTGTACCTCAACAATGCCGCCGTCGCCCGTAAAGATGGTTGTGTGAAGAGAACGGTAGCCGTTTGGTTTCGGGACGGCGATGTAATCCTTGATCCTTCCGGGCAATGGGGTCCACATGCCGTGTATTATTCCCAATACGCGGTAGCAATCTCCTAGAGTGGATACGATGATGCGCAACGCGACTATGTCGTGGATCTTGTCTATATCCATGTCGCGCTTCAGAAGTTTCTTGTAGAGACTGTAGAGGTGTTTCACGCGGTAGTCAGTTTTTATATTTTGCATGCCCTGTTTGGCCAATTCTTTTTGGAGGGACCTGCGTATCTTTTCCAGATATTTCTTGTTGATCTTACTTTTTTGTTTGAGCAACTCTTTTACTTCCTGACAGGCTTCCGGGTGCACGTAAGGGAATACGTAGTCCTCAAGATCACCCTTCAATTTTCCCATACCGAGCCTGTTTGCAAGCGGGGCGTATATCTCAAGTGTTTCAAGGGCGATCCTTCGCTGTTTGTCGGGGCGCGTATGACCGTGGAGCGTTCCCGCATTGTGAAGCCTGTCCGCGAGTTTGATGATGAGCACCCTGAAATCTTGCGCCGTTGCGACGAAGAGTTTTCTCAGACTCTCTACGTGTCGCTCCAGCCCCCGATACTTTAATGTTCCTAGCTTTGTTACTCCTTCCACCAAAAATCGTATTTCCTCGCCGAATCGTTTCTCGAGCTCTTCTCCCGAAATGCCGGCGTTCTCTATTGTGTCGTGCAGGAGCCCAGCGGAAGTGGTCTTGGCGTCCATGCCGAAAGCGGCGAGGTGCTTTCCTGTTTCAAATACATGAGTGAAGTAAGGTTCCCCGGTAAATCGTTTTTCTCCCTTATGCACCTTCTCGGCAAACTCATACGCGCTCTTTACAAGCTCCTTGTCTTTTTCGGAGGGCGATTTAAGTATGGATATGATGCTCTTGACATCTTGCATATTTAGTATTATACTTATACCAGTGATTATACCTGCATTGTGGGTAAAAGTACATCCCCCCGCCCAAAAACAATGGATTTATTCATTTTTTTGAGCGCAGGGGTGAAATTTGTTCATTGTCTTTTAAGGAGGGTAATACTATGACTTTCAAGTGTCCCTTTTGTAAATTACCTGTTATTGGCGGCAAGGATGGTTATTCACAGCATGTGGAAGAATGTCCTTTGAGAAGCACGCATCACAAGACAGCGCCTCTCATAACCGATAGCGACTATCTCCTCTACCGTGACGTGTCAAATATCAAGAAATTTTGCGATTTCTTTGACACTGCGAATAAAGCTACAAGAAAGATGTTGCTAGTCTGTACTGAATGTTATGACTATGGTTTCAGTAATGGAACGGGTCATACGGTATGCTCATGCGGAGACACATTGGTGAACGCAGCGGATTATATTGAAGAGATCGTCCTTGATGAACACAGCGTTCCGGTTCCGGAGAACGCCTAACGTTTTAACTTTGACCGTTCTACCCTTTAGTGGGCAGAACGGTCTTTTTTTATTTCTTCTCTAATTTATCTGGTCTTTTAACGACCAGATAAGTCATTATTTTCTACTGCAATTTGAAACTTTTGCTGCAAAACGCAAATCTCTCCTCGTCGTACCTTCTAGGTACACCATCGTCGCTCTTTACGTTTTTCGCTAAAAGTTTCTGCATTTCGTCACGAAAATCATAATTTATCTGGTCTATGATTGGGACACACCTTGTCGCTGCAGCGTTCAGGGATCGTTTTGGTCCCCTCCATCATAAGTGAATCGCACTCGGGGCATTTCCTGCCCGTGGGCTTTGCCTTTATGGCGTATTTGCACGCTGGATAATTTGAGCATCCATAGAAGACACCGAATCGCCCTCGACGCTCTGATAGTTCACCTTTTTTGCATTTGGGGCACTTCACTCCAGTTCCGCCTACCGGCGTTCCGTCCTCGTTCTCTTTTTTTATGTATTTGCATTTGGGGTAATTGCCACAGGAGATGAATTTTCCATATTTCCCTTCACGCTCTACCAGCTTTCCGTCGCACTCCGGACACTCCTCTCCTGTCTCTTTAGGCCCCTCAACCTTTTTCCCGTCTATTGTACGTGCGCCGCTACATTCCGGAAACGCAGCGCAACTCAAAAACTTCCCCGATTTGCCAAGCTTGATGACCATCTTCCCGCCGCACTCCGGACACTTGATGGAAGCGTCCGCATCACCGAGGGTGGTGAGTTTATCAATATCTTCTTTTGATTTCACTTCTTTCGAGAACGGTCCATAAAAATCTTTAAGTGTTTTAAGATACTTTCTCTTGCCGTTCGCAATATCATCAAGTTCATCTTCCATCTCCGCCGTAAATGAATCGCTGATATAGTCTGTGAAATGTTTTTCCAGAAAACTGCTGACGACATCGCCCGTATCGGTCGGGTGGAGCGTTTTTCCTTCTTTTTCTACGTACCCTCTTTCAAGAAGTGTTTTTATGGTCGGTGCGTAGGTGCTCGGGCGCCCGATGCCGCGTCTCTCAAGCTCTTTCACCAGACCTGCTTCACTGTAGCGCGATGGCGGTTGCGTTTGTTTTTCTTCCGCGTCGATCGTTTTCAACCGTAGCATTTCTCCCGCGGATACTTTCGGCAGCTCCACGTCATCTCCGCGCGAATTGGGGTCGACGGCGAGCCATCCGTCAAAAAGAACGCGAGATCCGTTTGCGCCAAAATCAGGAATTGCCTTTTCTGTTTCACTACTTTTCACATTGGCGACGATCTTTGTTTTTAGCACTTTCGCGTCGCTCATTTGCGAAGCCATTGTTCGCTTCCAGATAAGCGCATAGAGTTTTTCTTGGTCTGCTCCTGCACCGGCCTCCCTGATGGAAAGATCGGTAGGACGGATCGCTTCATGGGCTTCCTGTGCGGATTTGCTTTTCGTTTTATAAACACGCGTCTGTACGTACTCCTTGCCATATTTTTTTGCAACTTCTTGGAGCGCTGCCGCTTGTGCCCCTTTGCTCAAGGTGATGCTGTCGGTTCTCATGTAAGTGATAAGACCCGCTTCATACAGCCGTTGCGCGAACATCATCGTCCGAGCCGGCGTAAACCCAAGGCGCGTGCTTGCCGTCTGCTGGAGGGTGGAGGTGATGAACGGCGCCCGAGGAGCACGCCGCGTCTCTGTTTCTTTTACGCCCACAACGCTCCACTTGTTTTTCTTTCCGACATCAAGAATGTGCTCCATCTCTTTTTTGTCCCGAGGCTCGTCTGAACATGTGAATTCCACCTCTTCCTTGCTTGCCGTCTGGAGGAGCGCGGTTATCGTCCAGAATGTTTCCGGAGTGAACGCCCTTATTTCCCGTTCGCGCTCCATTAAAATGCGCAGAGCGGGGGACTGGACGCGCCCCGCCGAAAGCCCGTAGCGAACCTTTTTCCATATCAAGCCGGAGAGATCATAGCCGAACAAGCGGTCAAGCACTCTTCGCGCTTCTTGCGCCCTCAAGAGGTCCTCATCTATTTCACGCGGGTGCCCCATTGCTTCCGTGATAGCGCTCTTGGTGATCTCATGAAAGACGATACGTTTTGCGTTCTTTGCGCCGGTCGCTTCTTTGATGTGCCACGCGATAGCTTCTCCTTCGCGGTCAGGGTCGGTCGCAAGAAGCACGTGGTTTGCTTTAATGGAGAGCCGTTTCAATTCCGCGACCACTTTTTCTTTCCCTTCGGATATAACATAGTGCGGTACGAACCCCGCTTTGATATCGATCGCGTTTTTGTTGGACTTGGGAAGGTCGCGAATATGCCCCACGCTCGCTTTCACCGTGAAGCCTTTGCCAAGATATTTTTTTATCGTCTTCGCCTTTGCGGGCGATTCTACAATAACTAATTCCATAGTAGAGTAATATGTACTACAAAAAGTTTTTTTTTGCAAATCGTTTCTTAACGTTCCCTGTGCATATTCCCCGCGCTCTCTTTTACTAACCCTTTGATCTCCATCGCGGAGAGGAGCGCGTTCGCGGCGCTTACGGGCATCTCCAGCGCCCGCAGAAGCTCGTTGCGAGGGAGCGGCTCGCGGAGAAACTCCAGAACTTTTTTCTCGTCCGGCGAAGCGTTTTTCAGATCCATTTCGGCTTGGTGCGACTCTCCTTCGGCAACGTCAAATCCGAGTTCTTGGAGCAGGTCGGCTCCGGAAGTGATGGGGGACGCCCCTTGCCTCATTAGTTTGTTCGTTCCGCGCGAGCTGCCCGAGAAGATAGAGCCGGGCACGACGTACACATCTTTATTGTAATCAAGCGCGAGGCGCGCGGTGATGAGCGTTCCCGACTTCTCTCCCGCCTCTATAATGAGTGTAGCGCGGGAAAGTCCCGCCATGATCCTGTTGCGTTGTGGAAAGCCCCACACCGTAGCGCGGAAGTCGGGAGAGAATTCCGACAGAAGGGCCCCGCCTTCCTCCACTATCTTTCTCGCAAGAAGGCGGTTGGTGGAGGGATAAAGCACGCTCTCATCCAGTCCCGACCCGGGAATGGCGATCGTCTTCAATCCTGCCGCAAGCGCCGCTTTGTGCGCGATGGCGTCAATGCCGAGCGCGAGTCCCGAGACGATAGCAATGTCGTATCCCGCAAGCTCCGCGACGATCTTCTCACATGCGTCTCTGCCGTACGGTGAGAATTTCCGTGAACCTACAACGGTCAACAGCACCGAATCACCGTCGGGCAACTCTCCTTTCACAAAAAGCTCCTTAGGTGGATCGGGGAGTTCAAGGAGTGCATGAGGGAATTCTTCCGCCGATAATTTTTTTATGCCGCTTTCCATAACAATGTTTCATTATATTAGCATCTTTGTTATGATAAACACACGATTTTCAAACTATAGAGAAATTACATCATTAAGAATTGTTTTTATATGTTGGACATAAAATTCATACGCGAGAACAAAGAACTCATAAAAGGCGGCGCTCGCAAAAAGCATATTGATTTTAACGTGGATGCCCTGCTTGATGTGGATGAGAAGCGGAGAGCTCTTTTGGCGGAGGTTGAAGGGATGCGGGCAAAGCAAAACGAAGCGACCGAACAGATCGGAAAAACTGCGGATCAGGCGACGCGGGAAGCTCTCATCGCAGAAATGGGAGTCCTCAAGAAAGAGCTACAGAAGAAAGAAGAGGAGCTCAAAAAAATAATGCAGAAATGGCAGCAGTTGATGATCGGGGTGCCCAATATCCCCGATATGTCCGTACCAGAAGGAAAGGACGATTCAGACAACAAAGAGATCCGCATGTGGGGCGAAAAGCCGTCATTTTCTTTCACGCCCAAAAGTCACATTGAACTGATGCAGGACCTCGATATTGTTGATTTTGAAAGAGGTGCCAAGGTGTCCGGCTTCAGGGGGTACTTTTTAAAAAATGACGGCGCATTGCTTTCTTTCGCCGTTTGGCAGTACGTGCTGGAGAGGTTGGTTGGGAAAGGTTTTCAGCCGATGATCGTTCCGTCGCTGGTGAGGAAAGAGGGGCTTCTGGGAACGGGATACATCCCGCAGGGAGAAGACGACCTCTACAAAAACCAGGATGGGGATTATTTTGCCGGCACTGCGGAAGTGGCCACAATGGGTTACTATATGGGCGAGGTACTCGGTGCATCCGAGCTTCCGAAGAAATTCGCCTCGTTCTCGCCGTGTTTCAGGAGAGAGGCGGGAAGCCATGGGAAAGACACAAAAGGGCTCATACGCGTGCATGAGTTTTTCAAACTGGAGCAGGTGGTGCTCTGCGAGGCAAGCCACGAGGAATCGGTGCGCTTGCACGAAGAGATCACAAAAAACGCGGAGGAGTTTATGCAGTCTCTGGGTCTCCCATACCGGCTTGTTCTTAACTGCGGCGGAGATCTGGGGCTTGGACAAGTGAAGAAATACGACATTGAAACATGGATCCCATCGGAGGAGACGTATCGCGAAACGCACTCATCATCATACTTTCATGACTTTCAAAGCAGGAGGCTAAACATCAGATACCGCGACAACGGCGGTAAGCTTCACTTCGTCCACTCGCTCAACAGCACCGCTATTGCAACTCCGCGCATACTTGTCGCGCTTGTTGAGAATTATCAGAAGGAAGATGGGTCAATAGAGGTGCCCGAGGTATTGCGGAAATATATGGGGAAAGAGAAGATATCCTGACTAGCTTAGTTGATTTTTGAGTTTGGATATCCAGCTTCTGTATATATTATGCTAAAGAGCAGACACATCAGATTAAAACAAAGAAGAATGATATTGAAAGCGGCTCTGTTCATTGGTGCCGCTTTTTTTCTCCTCGTTCTTTTGATATGGGGCTCGCGCAGCGAATATGTGCGTATCGCAGATATCTACATAGAGGGCAACAAGATAACTTCGGAAAAAAAGATTAGGGAAGTCATACAAATGAATATGGCGGGAACATATGCATGGTTTTTTCCTCACGACAATATTTTCCTTTATCCCAAAAGACGCATAAAACGCGACGTCCTAAATACGTTCAGCAGGATATATGATGCGAAGGTGCGCTTCGTTGACCTTACCTCCATTGTTGTCGCAGTGAAGGAGAGGAAAATATATGCACTGTGGTGCGATGATGTTTTGCCTAAAAGAGAGAGGAACTTATCCGTTCCTTGTTATTTCGTAGACGACAGCGGGTTCGTGTTCGCAGAAGCTCCACGGTTCTCTATGAATGTATATTTTGAATTCTATGGGAGATTGAATGCGCCGTTTGTAAATGAAGCGCCTGCAGGAGCGGAACGTGGCGATCTCATTGGAACATCGTTTCTAACTCCCTATGAATTTGGACGCGTACTGATGTTCAAGAACCTATTAGAAAGCATCGATCTTGAAACGTATAAATTTTTTGTTCGCGAAGACGGGGAGTATGAGATATTTCTGAAGGGCAAGAGTGCAATGGAGACAGCGGGTGGGAAGATAGTATTCAGCCCGAAGCAGGAACTCGAGAAGATATTATATGATCTGAAGTTGGCAATTGACACAAAATTTCCCGAGGGTGGAAGTCAGGATATCACGCAGGGACTTGAATACATAGACCTGCGTTTCAGCAACAAGGTCTTGTTCAAGTTCACCCCTTAATCTATTTTTCTCTCCACCTCTAAACATTAAATATCTGACGCCTAATGTTTAAAGTAGTGTCGTGGTAACCATCGGGGTTTGAAACCCTTTGTTTTGTTATATACTGTTATATATGGGATTTTTACGACTTGCGGGAGCATATTTTATTTGGCACTACAGTGCCGCGTTTGTTGATATTGTGCGCATTTTGAAAGATCTCCTTTGGTTCATATACCACTTTTTCTCTCTACCGCTTCTTTTCTCCACATGGTTCTCTCCATGGAAAAGAATAGAAGAAGAGCAAGCACACACAGGATTTGATATAGGAAACTTCTTCTCCGCTCTGCTGGTAAATGTCATAATGCGCTTGGTCGGGTTTCTCATGCGTTCCACACTGATCATCGCGGGCGCTCTCTCGCTTGTTTTGGGCAGTGCTCTGGGTATCCTATTTTTGGTTGTCTGGTTCTTCCTCCCACCGATCATAATCATTATTTCTCTCAAGGGCATTATTTTGTTGCTTTGAAATACTACAAACATGACATTCAAGAAGTTGCCAATAAAAAAAAGTAAGTTTTATCCGATCGTCGTACTGGAGCGTGTTCTGCCGCATGAGCTCCGTCACATTCTCTACAAGTGGTCGAGCACCTCTGTCCTTCTTCTGATCGCGGCACTTGTCTCTTTCCTCGCACTGGAGGGTTCCGCAGTAATGAACGAGGAGGCCGCACTTTTCGGCAACGCGCTTGTGCCGAAAGTAACTGGGATCATCTTGCTGATATCTGCTTTCGGAGCAGTCGTATTTTTGCTGGAAACATTTTTTCGCTCGTTCTATTTTAGAAAAGAAGACGGGGACTCTCCTTTGGACTCCGTCGCTTTGGATATTGAGGCACTTAAGATAGTTGACGGCGCAAAAAGAGGAGATATGACAAAGGCATTTCTCCTCTCCGCATTCGGACGGAAGGTGCTACGCAGGTCTGGTATTGACCGTCGCAGTGCGAAGAAATTTTTAAAGAAAAGGATGGAAATATTTCTGCTTCCTATGGGAAAGGTCGTGAGAGAGGACACGGCTACGGCAAGCGGCATTGCAAAACTTATTCTGCGCGGCGACAAAGAATTTTCTGACTTCCTTTTCGGTTCAGGAGTGAGAGAAAAAGAATTCATCGGAGCGGTGCGCTGGGTGGCGCGAGAAAGTGCAGAAAAGACGTATAGGGAGAAGTGGTGGAGTCGCGAGTATCTGGGAAGAATAAAAGGAGTAGGAAGGGGATGGTCGTTCGGCGAAGCGTATCTACTGAACAGGTACGGCAGAGACATGCTGGACGAATATAACCCTTCTATGGGAACGCGCAGAAATCAAGAGGAGCGCAAACAGCTGGAGA
>BTQM01000030.1:0-9414 GCA_036985875.1 Patescibacteria group bacterium | reverse complement strand
CAGGCAATGCGCTTCGTACGCTGCGCTTGCGGAGACCCCATCACCACAAACCCCACTATGATGGAGAGTATGACAACCATCGCGGTTCCCCAAGTAAGATATTTTCCGATTTTGTCGCTTATCCCGTCTTTTTTATGAAGTTTGTACACGTAGTAAGCAAAGATCGCGCCGATAACAACGAAAATCACCAACACTTTAAGAAAGAAGCCGGCAGTGATCTCGCGCCCGCTTAAAAACCTGCTGATTAGAACAATTAGATCAGAGGCGATCACGATTCCCGCAACAAAAAGCGTTAGATAAATAAGCCATTTGCGAACACCGAGTTCGCGTTTTTCGGAGTTCTTACTTTCGTCTTTGTGAACAACCCACGAGATACCAAGAAACATTGGAAAGATAACGATGAGGGACGCGATGGCAATGCTTATCCCCGTTGAATAAGGATCCGTGTATCTAAGCGGGTCCGGGAATGCGGTATCAATGATTCTAAACCACAACGCAATAATACTGACGGTACTAATATAGAGCGCGATCATAGCACCCAAGTAAAGGAAAAAATCTTTGGGCGATGTTTTTGGTTTTTGCTCCATAATGAAATTATATCATAATAAAGCTTCCAAGGGTTACCCTTGGAAGTAACGAGGGGTGAGGAAATCTGTCTGCCCCAACAAAGCGAGGGTTTCTCTTTTGTAAAATATTTCGCAGTCCGGAGGGGCTAGTTTTTGCGCAGTCTCCGACAAAGCGAGCTCCGTTCTTTCTCAAACATATGCGAGAGGTGAAATGAAAATCAAGGAGGCGCGCAGGAAAATGAAACTGTTTAAGCCCCGCTTTAAGCGGGGTGAGTTTTTCATTTTCCGTCGCAAGACAACTATGATTTTCTTTCACCGAAGCATCGTTTGAGAAAGAACGGAGCGAGCGGCTTTTATATCTTAAACTCAACCACATCACCATCTTTCACAATATACTCTTTCCCTTCGGTGCGGAGAAGTCCTTGTTCCCGGGCGGCTGAGAGTGAGCCCGCTTTTATAAGGTCTTCCCAATATATAACGTCTGCTTTGATGAATTTTTCTTGGAAGTCCGTGTGAATTGCCGCACCGGCAACAGGCGCGGTTGAATTTTGTTTTATCGTCCACCCACGCGTCTCGTCCGCGCCGGTGGTAAAATAGGTGATGAGCCCCAACATGTCGTAGCTTTTCGCTATCAAGTTATTCACACCATCCTCTCCCTCTTTCGCGCCAAGCTCAGCGCGAAACTCCGCCCGTTCTTCCACGGGAAGCGCGCTTAGTTCATGCTCCACGCCGGCGTCAACGATGACCCACGCGCTGCCTGACTCTTCCAAAAACGCCGTGAGTGCCTTAAAACGCTCGTCTCCCTCCTCATCAAGGTTTTTCCCGCCGGCTTTCTTGTTCAGCACATACAGAATGGGTTTCGCGGATATGAGATGGAGCTCACGTGCGATAGGCGCTTCCTTGTCGGTGAACTCCATCTCACTCGCAAGATGCCCCGCGCGAAGGTGTTCTTGTATCTTCAAAAGCACCTCTTTCATAAATACGGCCTCCTTATCTCCCCGCTTTACGTCTTTTTCAATGCTCCCAAGGCGCTTAGCGACCGTCTGCTCATCAGCAAGAATAAGCTCAAGGTTGATGACCTCAATGTCGGAGAGCGGATCGACTTCCCCGCTCACATGCACCACGCTCTCGTCTTCAAAGATACGGACCACCTCCGCGATTGCGTCCGTTTCTCTGATGTGAGAGAGGAATTGATTGCCTAGCCCTTCGCCTTCCGCGGCACCCTTGACCAACCCGGCGATATCCACAAACTCTATAGCCGGAGCAATAGTTTTTTCGGAATGAAAAAGGTTCGTAAGCGCATCAAGGCGCTTGTCTGGCACCGGAACGATCCCCACGGACGGATCTATGGTACAAAAAGGATAGTTCTCCGCAGGAACACCTTTTTCAGTCAGCGCGTTGAAAAGCGTGGATTTACCAACATTAGGCAGCCCAACAATTCCGATAGATAACATAAGAATAAATTTTAACTTACAGTTACAGGTGTGCCATGAGCACCAAAGCCTTCATACTTGGATTACATTATTTTCTTCAACTCCTCTTGGTGCGATTGCATGACTTCCATCGTCGCGGACATCTGGTCTTTGCCCTCTTTCATTTTTGCTTGGATCTCAAGGACGATCTTTTGAAACAGTTCGGGGTTCTCGGTTACAAGCTTTATCATTTTCTCTTGCTCCGCCTCCGGCACATCTTTCATCTTGGACGCGAGCATTTTTTTCATTAAAAATTTTTTCAACATATTATACAGTATAAATGAAAAATGCCACCCGTGAAGGTGACATCTTCCATTGTAGTCGCTTTCAAGCAAGCTTGAAAACAACTACAATTACTATTTTATTCCCTTCAGGAAATGTGTCAATGAAAAACTGTGGATAACTCAAAATGTTAAAAAAGCTAGCAAATAAGCCCTCTTTTGGCGAAATAGGCCCGAAAATGACTGGAAAACATTCCCTAAAAGTGTTGAGCCGAAGATATAACCGACCTCCGGGGTCGGTTCGTTTTCGAGTATATCTCTCACGTCCTCAGGAGAAATGGAGCTTCCAGGCATATCAAACCCTTCTGGAATAATAAACTACTCGGGAGCCTCAAATCCTTCAGGTATGTTCAATCAGCTTGTTTCGCTCAGCTTTTCTTTAATCTTTTTTATGGTGTCTTTGAGTGTCCATTCGGCCTTGATCATGAAGTCTACGTTTCCGCCTTCCAATACTTTAGTTATTTTATCAGACCTACCTAAGTTCGTAAGTAAAATAACCAGCGTATCTTTGCAACATTCATTCTCGCGCAATCTCTCCAACATGGTGAGGCCGTCCATCCTAGGCATGATAATATCAAGCAATATAAGATCGGGACGGTCTTTCAGGGCAATCTCAAGACCTTCCACGCCGTCTTTTGCTTCCAACACTGAAAATCCCTCCATGGTCAGCTTGTCGGCAAGCACCATGCGCATCGGCTCCTCGTCCTCAACGATCAATATCTTTTTATTTCCTTTGTTTGTATTCTCTTGCATCTTGTTTTGTCATTCCGCACCGTATCCTTCCTTGGTCAAAAGCGATTGCAGTTCACGGAGATATTTATATTATACAAGTAAAGCATTATTTCCAAACCCTAAATACTAGCGGATGATATTGTACGTCCGCGCGGGCTACAGTAGACTATGATAGCCACGCCATAAACCATAAATTTGTTTTGTGTGTACTATAGATGCTAAAATGAACTTGTTATATGATAAAAGTACTATGAACATCGGCTGTCATGTATCAATAGCGGGAGGTGTGTTTAATGCGCCGGAGAGAGGCGCAGCGCTGGGTGCCGAGGTCATTCAAATGTTTTCCCGTTCTCCGCAAGGGGGCAAGGCGCCGGAGCTCACTGCTGACGTGCTGACAAAATGGAAAGAAGCGCTCAAACGACACAATATTAAAAATGCCTACATTCACACACCATACTATATCAATTATGCGTCATCCAACAATCGGATACGCTATGGAACAATAAACATTATCCGCGAAGAGCTGGAGAGGGCGAGTGCGCTCGGTGTCCCCTATATTATGACCCATCTCGGATCAGCAAAAGACATGGAGCGAAAAGAAGCAATCAAAAAAACAGCGGAAGGAATTAATAAATCACTGGAAGGATACAAAGGCACATGTAAACTGCTCATAGAGAATGCTGCCGGCGCGGGCGCGATCATTGGTGATACGTTCAAGGAAATCAATGACATTATTAAATTGGCCAGAAGCAAACATATCGCCGGAGTGTGCCTCGATACCCAGCATTCGTTCGCGTCCGGCTATGATTGGCGCACAAAAGAATCATTCAACGCCACAGTAAGAAAAATAGACAAGGAGCTTGGACTGGAAAACATAAAGCTTATGCATGTGAATGACAGCAAGGTGGAATTTGGAGCAAGGCGCGACCGTCACGAGCATATCGGCGACGGATACATCGGCAAAAAAGCATTTGGGTATCTGGTGGGATTGGCGGAACAGTATGACATTGATATGATCCTGGAAACGGAACATGACAAAGTAAAAGAAGATATTGCCATTTTAAAACAATTTCGCGATGAGTACCGAAAAAAAGCAAAAAAATAAACAAGGTAAGCTTGCAGAGATAGACGCGCGATGGATAAGGCAGTGTAGCTGTACCTTACGCGAAGAGGCGACCCAAGCGGTGCCAGGAGACGGAAGCGCCGAGGCGGAGATAATGTTCATCGGCGAAGCGCCGGGAAAGAAAGAGGACATTGAGGGAAAACCGTTCGTCGGTGCGGCGGGGAAATTTTTGGGAGAGATGCTCCGCGAGATAGGGTTGGCGCGCGAAGACGTATACATAACCAATGTTGTAAAATATCGCCCGCCGGGAAACCGCGATCCACTCCCCGAGGAGGTGGAAGCGTGCAGGGGGTGGCTGGAAGAGCAGGTGGCGCTCATTGATCCAAAACTTATCGTTCTTTTGGGGCGGCACGCACTCCTGCGCTTCTTCCCCGAAGAGAAAATATCTCAGATGCACGGCAAAGTACTCAAGCGCACCACGGCGGGTCTCGGACGGCGCAACTTCTTCGCCCTCTACCACCCCGCCGCCGCGCTCTATAACGGCTCAATGCGCGAGGTGCTCTTGGAAGACTTCAAAAAGATCCCGAAGGTGCTGGAGCTTGTCAAAAAACCTCATTCCAGCTAAAAATTTCCATATTTTGCAAGTTTCCAGACAAACTCTGAAAATAACAGAAGGGGTGAATTAGCCTTCGTTTCATGCAGCCGATCATTTACGCAAAGAATTACCTTTGGACTTTGCTCATGAGCTTGTTGTGTTGACAAAAAGACGCCGCGTGATATATAAGAGGCAGTGTTCTTTCTATGTTCATACGCAGCTAAAAACCAGAAGGAGGTTCAGAGTGGCAATTACTCTTACTGTTTTCATTGTCATTTTTTCAGTTTTTCTTCATGAATTGGGACATGCGCTCTATATGCGGAAATATGGCATCGCTATAAAAACGTTCTCGGTTGGGCTTCCTTTTCCCTTGAAAATAAAGTTCAGTTCGGAAAAGGTCTTTGGCGGAGCGACCATACAGCTAACACCACTTCTGCTGGGAGCATTCGTAGAGCCCACCGAAGAAGGTGGCAAAAGAATGCAAGGGCTCTCCTATTACCGACAGGCGGATATATACGGCGCGGGACCACTTGCAAATCTTCTGTTTGCAGCGGGGCTCCTTTTGGGGTTCTTCCTATACGTCCAAATTCTTACCGTTTCCCATCTTGGCTTTGTGGCAGTGTTGTGGAACATGAAGATCGTTGTACCTCTCATCATTTTGTTCGGTCTTTATTTCGGAAGAAAATTATTCAGCCGTTTCCTGATGCATATTGCCGGTATCGCTCTACTAGTGCTCACTGCCTGGTTGATGTTCAAGGACCCAACTAACGCAGTAATGGGTCCTATCGGTATGGGGAAACTGGTCGGAGACTTTGCTGTTAATTACCCAAAAGCTATCTACCTTGCCGCAATATTCTCTGGTGCGATCGGCGCCATGAACATGCTTCCCTTGTTTCCTCTTGATGGGGGGCAGAGCGTTAACGCCTTTCTTAGAAGCATCGGGATGAAACGCATCGGCTCTGTTTTTACTACCGTATCAGGATATATGTTCTTGGGTCTCATTCTCTGGGCAATTACTTCCGATTTTGTAAGGATTTTCTAGAACAGGGTCCCGGAGACACTAACAAAACCGGCAACATCATAGTTGCCGGTTTTCTTTTTATAATTTTCTGCCCTAGGGCCTACTTGGTGAACATTATTTTTGTGTCCAGGATCCTTGCCAGCGATTCTATCTGTCCGGTTCGGACGAGGGTGGGAATGCCCAGATAGCAATTGCCCTTCACTGATATTGCGGCGCCGCCGGAGTTTCCCCGCTCCACTTTCGCGGAGGTTATGTAGTAGTCACCGTCATAACCGGAGATTATTCCCTCTGTCGCGGTAATGCCGGTCTGCGAGCCAATGCTGGGATACCCCAAAATCACTACGCTTTCCCCTATCGCCGCTTTTCCCTCACATACGGCAAAGCCCGGGGATGCGAGATCTCTCACATACTGGCTTGGGTTGTCTATGAACAGGTCGGCAAAATCATATTCGCTGTTTGTCGGCCACCCAATGGAAGTGTTGCCGTAAACAGGAATACTGCTGCCATTGTCCTCGGGTAAGCTAACATTGCAAAGATACGGCTTGTATCCTTGGGCATCTTGGGTGATGTGCTTGCTGGTAAGAACCGATATCGTACCATCCCTATATCCTACAATAACCCCGGACCCTCCTTGTTTGAGATAGCTCGCGCCGGTAGAATACCGGAAATCACACTCAACGCGGGCTATTATTGGACGCCACCCTCCGATAATGTCCGCTAGGCTTACTTGCGATCGAGACAACTTATTTTCCAGCTCATCAATTCTTTGCTGAGCCGCGTTTTCCCGCGTTGCCGTTTTTCTTTCCGCATCTATCCTCTTCGCTTTTTCCGCCTCAAGGTTGTCTTCTATCTCTTTTGTTCTCTCTTCGCTTTCCGTTTTTAATTTTTTGAGTTCCTCGCTCGTTTCCTCCAGCGCCTTCTGCTGGGCGGTCAGTAATTCCTGATATTCCTGGAGCCGTTGCTCTTTTTCTTGTTGTCCTGTTTTGTATTGTCCATACCCCCAAAACCCACCGTAGCCGGCGGCACCGAGAAGCGCTATCGTTGCAAAAACAGCGATCAACACCGGTATTTGAACAAAACCTTTTTGGTCGTTTGGCCCCATAGATCTCATACTAATATGATATCAGCTTTACCGCCGGCTGATAATACCGCACTTTGAAAGAAGTACGCGATACTTCCCGTAGAATTCAGGTGTGGTTCTTTAAAAAACAAAAATAAATACGTGAAGCAGTGCAATATATCATTAAACAAAAAAGTCCCCAAGCCTGAATATTATGGCTTGGGGACTAAACTCGCATCATCTTTCCAATTCAAGATATACGAAAGTCTGTATCTTTTGACATGAGAACCGTATGCGCTATTAATTTAGACGCATGGTCCACGTCATGCAAATGGATCAACTCGCAAGGAGAATGCATATACCGATTGGGAATGCCTATTAGTGCAGTCGGAACGCCCTGACGAGTCGCCTGGATATCTCTCGCGTCCGTACCTGTTACTCCTGGGCAGGCCTCCACCTGAAAAGGAATACGCTCACTCTCGGCTGTTTTGGTGAACATTTCAAATAAAACGGGGTTGATATTCGCTCCGCGAACAATAACAGGGCCTTCTCCCATTTTGATATCACCAACCTTCTTCTTATCGACAAGCGCTCCCGGTGTGTCTGTGGCAAAACCCACATCAACCGCTATTCCGATATCCGGGTTGATCCCATAAACGCTAGTTTTGGCTCCGCGGGTTCCTATCTCTTCCTGCGCGGTGGCAACCGCATATACCGCCATATCCGCACCCATTTCAGACAAAAGCCTCAATGCTTCAAGGACAACGTAAGCCCCTATCCTGTCATCAAAACCGCGGCCCACCAACATGTTGTTCATCAAACTTTCCATACCGTATTGTATGACGGCTGGATCGCCGATGCTGACGATCGTAGAGGCATCCTCTTTATTTTTCGCGCCTATGTCTATCCAGAGGTCGCTGAACTCAACAACCTTTTTTCTTTCCTCCACTGACAGCAGATGGATAGGCCGTCGGCCTATCACTCCGGATACCAACCCCGTCCCGGTTTTGATGTTTACGCGTTGGCCGGGCAACACTTGGGTATCCCATCCGCCGATACCGGTAAAATAAAGATATCCGCTATCGTCAATGTATGTGACCATCAACCCAATCTCATCGATGTGCCCCGCGAGCATTACTTTCGGACTGCCATTCGGATTAATAACAGCGAATGAGTTGCCGTGAGTATCCGAGTAAACATCTTTGGTAAATTTTTTTGCCTCATCTCTCCAAACACGCGCCGCATCTTCCTCAAATCCCGACGGAGACATCTTTCCCATCAATCTTTCCAAAAAACTAACCTGTCTTCTGTTCACCTTAGATACTCCTATATATTGCTTGCAATCTGGGACTCTTATAGCATTTTATTATGATTATGTCAAAGTACCGTATTTTGATGAGGGTGTAGCACGCAAAAATATTAAGAGCTCGGCTCTTAATATTTTCCATGGCAAGCTAGCATCTTCTTTTTGCAAACATTGTTTATGGCGGACGTCGCACGTCCGTCATTTGATAACAAAAATTCGGACATCCGATGTCCGAACCATACCACTCCCCCCATTTTGTCCTCACGCACCATTTTGGTTTGAAGAAAAGGTGGCTAACCCCTTTTCCTTTTCTTCTTTTCTACCTTAATGTTTTTCCCTTGAATGGTATACTGATTGTAATGGGATTTTTTGGTTCAAGTCGTAAATATATAGGTCCTGAGGAGTTTCGGAAAGCCAAAGCATCATTGCGTGCTCGGGGTTTTAACGATAGTGAGATCAACGACAGCACTATGGTGTTTCGCGGAGACATGGAAGCATCAAGCGACACTGCACGCGGCATTGACGCAAAAGAACTGAAAGAGGGTATCTCTTGGATGCGTAAGAATAAAAGTAAACACAGCCTGGAAGAATCTAAAATAAATATACTGGAAGAAGTCCTAGGGAGCAGGCTCTGATGTTGTTTGGTTAAAAAATAAAAACGGCGAGAGGTATTTCTCACGAAATACCTCTCGCCGTTTTCCGTGTTTCGCGAATCGCTCGTGGGTAAAATTTTTCCCTGTCCCTATCTTGTTTCCACGCACCATTTTGGTTTGAAGAAGGGGTTCCTGACACCTATTATTAACAATTGACAATATGTAACCATTGTATATACTTTGGTTATATGAAAACAGTCATACACATAAAAACAGATGAGGGCGTTAAAGAAGAAGCGCAAAAAATCGCACGCAACCTCGGCCTGCCGCTAAGCACGGTGGTTAATGCGTACCTCAAGGAGTTTATCCGCGACCGATCGGTGCGTTTTTCCGCCGCTCCGCAACTGCGTCCGGAAGTGGAGAAACTGCTTAAACAGGCAAGTGGGGATTATAAAGCAGGGAAAAATATTTCCGGTCCATTTGATAATGCACGAGATTTGATGAAAAGTTTGGAAACAAAATGATAATAATCTATTCTAAAAAGTTCAAAAAGCAATTCCAAAAACTAAGGACTGGTGAAAAGAAAAAATTCGAAGAAAAAATCAGTATTTTTATAAAAAATCCATCGGACCCTATTTTGAACAATCACGCCCTCCACGGTGAGTACACTTGTTACAGAAGTATAAATGTAACGGGAGATATTCGCGTGCTGTACGAAGACACTG
>BTQM01000029.1:0-9483 GCA_036985875.1 Patescibacteria group bacterium | reverse complement strand
CAGAAAAACGTACTTGATGCGGGGAATGCGTGGTCTAAGCATATCTTTGACCCCAAATCTGTTTCAGGAATACCTGAAACAGATTTGAAAACCGCGCAAGAGCGTGCGGAGAAAAAAGGGTCCCGCGGGTGGCTGCTTACGCTTGATCTGCCCACCTACGGCGCGGTGATGACGTATGCGGACGATCAGGCGCTCCGTCGGGAAATGCATGAAGCATATATGACGAGGGCGTCTGACCAAGGGCCCCATGCGGGAGAATACGACAATACAGATATCATGGATCAAATTCTTGCATTGCGACACGAAGAAGCGTGCATGTTGGGGTTTCGTAATTTCGCCGAACTGTCGATCTATACCAAAATGGCGGAAACAACCGATGAAGTGATGTCGTTTTTGGACAACCTTGTTGTACACGCACACACCGCGGCGCGCAAGGAGTTTGAAGAACTTTCTGCGTTTGCAAAAGAGCACCATGCTGCAGAAAAGCTTGCGCCGTGGGACGTGGCGTATTATTCAGAAAAGCTCAAACAGCATCACCACAATGTGTCGTCGGAAGAAGTGCAGAAATACTTTCCCGTAACAAGCGTTATGGAAGGCGCGTTTGAAGTGGTAAAACGGCTTTATGGCATCCGGGTATGTGAGATCAAAGGTATTGACGTGTGGCACCCGGATGTGAAGTTTTTTGAGGTATATGGCCCGGATGGGCAGTTGCGCGGCGGGTTTTACACCGACCTATATGTTCGCACAGGGAAACAGGGCGGCGCGTGGGCGGACGGATTTGTATATCGTCGCTGCACCTCTCATGTTGTGCAGGTACCCATTGGTGTCTTGGTGTGCAATTTCCAGCCTTCTTTCGCTGATTACGTATCAACGCTCACGCACAATGACGTGGTAACGTTTTTCCATGAGCTTGGTCATACATTGCATAATATACTCACTACCGTTTCCGAGCCCGGTGTTTCAGGGTTTGCCGGTGTTGAGCGGGATGCAATTGAGCTCCCCAGTCAGTTCATGGAAAACTGGTGCTGGGAAGAAGAAGCGCTTGCATTTATTTCATCACACCATGAGACAGGCAAGCCGCTTCCGGAAGAGCTTCTTAAAAACATGCAGTCGTCTCGGAACTTTCAAACTGCCATGTTCACCGTACGCCAACTCATTTTTGCACTTTTTGATTTTCGTATTCACCTTGAATATGATCCTTCGCAAGGGGCAAGAGTGATGGAGATATGGAAAGAGGTGCGAGAGAGTGTTGCCGTCCTTCCGGAAGCAAGTTTTGCTCGCACGCCACATAATTTTATGCATATCTTCAGTATGGGGTACAGCGCGGGGTACTACAGCTACAAATGGGCTGACGTGCTTGCCGCGGATGCATTTTCCAAGTTCCAGGAAAATGGGATCTTTGACAGGAAAACAGGTAACGAATTCCTCAACAGTGTTCTTGAGCGAGGCGGTTCCCGAGGCGCGATGGAAAACTTCAAGGAGTTTCGCGGTCGCGAGCCGGAAGTGGCGGCACTCCTCAAAAAGGACGGATTGCTCTAGTTGAGCATATGTCACGCACACAAGGCGTCCGGTAGCACGGGCGCCTTTTTCTATTAACGACGTAGAGCGAGAGAGGTGTAAAAATGAAGCGAAGCGGAATTTTTATACCTCCGAGCCGAGGAGTTAATATATGAGTACATATAATCCCATCGCTCGGACATTGTGAAAATAAATTTTCACATGCTCCTCGCTTGAAATTATAGGTAAATACCCTGCGGCTTGCCTGCCTGTGCGGAGCACGCAGACAGGCCGCAGGAATGAGTGAGCGAAGCGAGCACTGAATTAATACCTCGGGGCTTGCCCCGAGGATCCTTTATTTTTCATGCACTTGACCTTTTTCCATTTCTGTATATAATGGATGGGCGCTTATGAACATGCGCGGTTGTTTGTACGTTGAAAATCAAATATGCATCTAAAAGAACCCACCTCAAAAATGTGGGTTCTAAGTAAGAATAAGTAAGGTTACAAAAGGAAATTATCTTTTCTTTTGTTCCGTTCAAAAATTTGCTTTGTAAAAAGCATCAAATGTTAGAGTTTGATCCTAGCTCAGGATGAACGCTGGCGACGTGGATAAGGCATGCAAGTCAAACGGCCCCTCACTTGGTTTTATAAATGATCTCGGAGAAATTAATTCAATGCTCCATGGTAATTTATTGGTCCAAGTGAGGGGCAGTGGCGAACGAGGTAGTAACACGTAGGAACCTACCCTTTAGTCAGGAATAACTACGGGAAACCGTAGCTAATACTTGATATCCCTTCGGGGGAAAGATTTATCGCTAAAGGAAGGGCCTGCGGAGTATCAGCTTGTTGGTAAGGTAATGGCTTACCAAGGCTATGACGCTTAGGGGAGGTGAGAGCCTGGCCCCCACCGATGGCACTGAGATACGGGCCATACACCTACGGGTGGCCGCAGTCGAGAATCTTCCGCAATGGGCGAAAGCCTGACGGAGCGACGTCGCGTGATTGATGAAGTACTTAGGTATGTAAAGATCTTTTATAGGGGAGGAATTTTATTGACGTTATCCTATGAATAAGGGGTTGCTAAACTCGTGCCAGCAGCAGCGGTAATACGAGTGCCCCGAGCGTTATCCGGAATCACTGGGCGTAAAGGGTGCGTAGGCGGTTTTGTTAGTCTTTTGTTAAATCTTCCGGCTCAACCGGAAAACCGCAAAAGAAACGGCAAAACTAGAGGATGCGAGGGGTCTATGGAACTCACGGTGTAGGGGTGAAATCCGTTGATATCGTGGGGAACACCAAAAGCGAAGGCAATAGACTGGCGCACTCCTGACGCTGAGGCACGAAAGCGTGGGTAGCGAATGGGATTAGATACCCCAGTAGTCCACGCCCTAAACGATGTTCACTAGCTTTTCGGAGTATCGACCCTCTGAGAGGCACAGCTAACGCGTTAAGTGAACCGCCTGGGAAGTACGGCCGCAAGGCTAAAACTCAAAGGAATAGACGGGGACTTGCACAAGCGGTGGATCATGTGGCTTAATTCGACGATAAACGAAGAACCTTACCAGGACTTGAAACCCTAATGACGTACCTTGGAAACTTGGTATTTCTCACAAGGACATTAGGGCAGGTGATGCATGGCCGTCGTCAGTTCGTGGTTTGAATTGTTCCCTTAAGTGGGGTAACGAACGCAACCCCCATCGTCTGTTATACGTGTCAGACGAGACTGCCCAGCCCTTTGAAAATTTCGGGACATTTAATGTCCTTGTCGAAATTTGCAAAGGGCTGGGAGGAAGGAGGGGATGACGCCAGGTCAGCATGTCCTTTTGATGTCCTGGGCTGCACACATGATACAATGGCTGCTACAACGGGTTGCGACGACGAAAGTCCGAGCCAATCCTTCAAAAGCAGCCTCAGTTCGGATTGAGGTCTGAAACTCGACCTCATGAAGTTGGAATCGCTAGTAATCGCGGGTCAGCTATACCGCGGTGAATACGTTCTCAAGTCTTGTACTCACCGCCCGTCAAGTCAAGGAAGCCGAGAGTGCCCGAAGTCCCCGCCTCGGCGGGGCCGAAGGTAAATTTGGTAACAGGGACTAAGTCGTAACAAGGCACGGCTAGCGGAAGCTGGTCGTGGATCAATTCAAATTGAAATCGCAGATGTTCTTTTTGAGCATCAGCTTAATTGGTTGGTCCTTGGCGTCTCACAAGGGCGTCGAGAGGGATTATGATCGAATATCCTTAAAGCGATCGGACATTCGGGAAAGACCGATAACGAACGGAACAAAATAAAGGATGATTTTACTAGACACCTTGAATTACGAAATATCTTCTGCTACGGTTCCCGCTATGCCCCGATCTCATTTTTCAGCTCCGATTTTGGTAGCCCTGCTACGAAAATCGTCGCTTCAAGCGAACTCGTCCCATAGCGGCAATCTCGCTACGAACCTATTTCGCAACTCAAGGTAGACACAAAAAAATCCCCGCAGAGCGGGGATTTTTTGCATAACAAAAATCCCGCCTTGGGCGGGATTCAAACTTACATCACTGCGTACGCAGACTTTTTTTATGGATGTGTTTTTAATTATCGATAACGAAGGAATAGTGCGGCAAGGAAACCGCCGATAATGTCAAAGAGAATATCCGCAACAGTATCGTCTAGGTTTTGCTCGTAGGTACCCCGTAGCTCCACAAAAAGAAATTGTGCTATTTCCCAGAGAATACCTATCGTAAGTGCAGCAAGTATTAATATTATCAGCACTGTCGCAGCATTTTCCCTGTCAAGGAGGGCAGGTCGGATAAATGTTGCGCACCAAAGTACATACCACGCCGCTCCCAACCCGCCGAGAGCGTGCATAAAATTATCAAACCACCACAGAGTTGTGTACAAATTAAGAGGGGCGTAACCGATCATGTCCGAAAGAAATCCCCACTTGCCAATGTCCTGAAGTACAAGGCCAATACAAAATATGACCACGATCCACACAAAGAGCATTCGCTGTCTTATCACGTTCTTCTCCTCAATCAATCAAAATACCTCCCCTTAGGATACGCATTTTTCTCAGCTTGTAAACCTCGTTGCTAGTGTGCAGATTTTCTGGTATATTTCTCAATTATGCGCGTGTAGCTCAGCTGGTTAGAGCGCGTCACTGATAATGACGAGGTCCCAGGTTCGAGTCCTGGCATGCGCACCAATAAGCGAAGCGCAATTTATGCGCCTGCTGAAAGCAAATTTCTTTACTTTCAGCAGGCCCCATATTGACACTTAACTTTTTTCAGTGGTGCGCATACACAATACTATAGAAAGCTGATATTTTAACAGCTTAATTTAATTGATAAATTTTTTATGAATAAGACGACAATATGGATTGTAATAATTCTGGCTATTGCACTTGGCGCGTATTTCTTGCTTCTCGGCGTAGGAGAGCGGGAAGGCGTAGGAACCGCAGAGCCGGCACAAATCGAACAGGCGGCCCCCAAAATACCGGTTGACGGGAGCGCAGAGGTAAACGTCAAGGAGATCAGTATGGTGTCGGGCGGCCTTTTCTTCAACCCGAACAATCTCACACTGGAGAAAGGGCAGCCGGTTAGGATTAGCATTCAAAATTCGGGGCTTCACACGTTCACCGTCGATGAACTCGGGGTAGACGTTCCTCTTGCGGGAGTGTCCGGCGTGGTTGAGTTTACGCCGACAGAATCCGGGGTATTCGAGTATTATTGCGCCATCCCGGGGCATCGAGAGGGTGGAATGTTCGGATCGGTCACTATTATATAGGGCATTTTAATTACACATAATCTATGAAATGGTCAAACATACTTCATTATCTTGCGGTCGCGTCTATCGCACTGGGTATCCTGTCGTTCGCGGCAACATATATTGCCGGAGAAGAGGGTAGATTCCTTGGGCTCGATCAGGAGCATCTATACAAAGACGCGTTCTTCTTTATCCTTCTTGCAATAGCGTTTGCTTTAGGTGTGATCATACATAAGGATAAAGAAAAATTATAATAAGGAATCTTGACACAAAGACTAAAAAGCACTGCCTGTCTGTGATAGGATAAATGGTGTCAGCCACCATTTTAGGTGCTCAAAGAGCGTCATTTTGGTAAACCCCCACACCTTTCGCGATATAGTTCTGGCAGGGTCGGAACGCGCGAAGCGCAATACCGCGAAGGGTGGTGGGGGTAAAATAAAATATGGATGAGGAAACGAAAGAGTTAATGGAGGATCACGATATTGACGAAAATACGGCAGAGCGAGCGCGGGAGTTAATATAGGTAAATACCCTGCGGCTTGCCTGCCTGTGCGGAGCACGCAGACAGGCCGCAGGAATGAGTGATCCGTCAGCTGACGGAGAGCACCGACTTAATACCTCGGGGCAAGCCCCGAGGATCCTTTATTGATGGGGGACTAGACGAATCCGACGCGGTCAACATCGCGAAAGAAGGATTATAAGATTATGACCCACTTAGGCGCTTGCCTCGCCGGCAGGCGGGTCGGGTCACTAAGTTGAGGCAGCGTATCGTGTGCAGTTTTTTGTGTTATATCTAAATGAGTTAGAGTATGGTAACATTCATATACCCAAGAAAAAAAGGTTGAATTTCTAGGGAAGACAATATTAAACTTAAAAATAAAATCATGAAAGGAACTATCAAGACACTTACAGATAGGGGATTCGGATTCATCACTCCTGAAGGCGAGGAGAAGGATCTTTTCTTCCACTCCAAGGATTTGGTTGGTGTGACCTTTGACGAACTCGCACAAGGTGACGCAATGACATTTGAGGTTGAGGAAGGCGAAAAAGGCCCCAATGCCAAGAACGTACAGCGCGCTTAATATTAGGCCAAAAATAAAAACACCCCGCTTATAAGCGGGGTGTTTTTATTTTTACACCTTTAACTTTAACCCCATATCCCGTGCGTGTTTAGCGGTTCTTTGGCACGAAGGTGTGATTAAGGGGGTCAAGTACCTTTGATTTGGCCAGCCTCTGTTTTTGGACGTCCGACGTTCGAACGCGACTTAAATTTGCTTAAATATTGCCATAAGACTTATTTTTGATATTATTAAAATAGCATCTGGTTTTTATAGGATTATAGGAGAAGAGAAGTGAGTAATTTACCAAAGCAAGAGTGCTTGGGTCCCTTTTGTCCAATTTTTGACAATCTTTCGGTTAATGATCCTAACGTTGTAGGAAAAACGAGAAGAATCCGGTCCGTTGGCCTTCCTGCACATATGTTTGCAAAACTCGAGTGTGTTAGGGAAGAAGCCGGCAGAAGTGGAGCAAAAATAAAAGCGACATTTGAGAAATGAAATTTCCCTAAAAACTATCTTGAAGGCGAGAACAATCTCGCCTTTTTTATTGCCGAAGATACCTTTTTTGGTATATTACTTTATTGCGCGCGCGGCCTTTTTTGGACGTCCGACGTCCAAATGTGACTGCGAACAAAGACCCGGTGCTTGCCAGCCTGCTTAATTTCAAGTATACATAGCCGCAGATACACAACACAAGCGAGGAGCTGTGGGAGATAGCATGATAAACAACTGCGCGTTTTGTGATCGCTCCATGCTTGAAGAGCGGATCATAGCCGAAGATGACACATATTATGTCATTGCCACGCTTGGACAGATCACTGATGGCGGATACGCCCTTATTGTTCCCAAGCGCCACGTATCTTGTATCGGCGAAATGACACCCGGCGAAATCGAGGAGATGGCAGTGTGGGAAGAACGTCTGTCTTTGGCAATAAGGGAGACCGGTTGGGGGCCGAGTGTTTGCTTTGAGCACGGCAAGGTTGGTCAGACAGTACAGCACGCCCATTTGCATGTAGTTCCCGCGGAACTTTGGGAGCTCACTGCGCGGGTGGAGAAAGACTTTCCCACCCGGCGGATAACCGCGGTCAATTCATTTTGCCAATTGCGCGAAGCATATACGGACCACCTCGCACCATACCTATTCTGGAGACTTGGCGATGGTGTACATCGCATATGTTGGGATCCGCCGGCGCCAAAACAATACCTTCGCATTATCGTAGCGGAGCTTCTGGGGCGTCCCGAGCGAGCGGATTGGAAAAAGATGGACGCAGATCTGGACAAGCGCCTTTGGCAGGAGACAGTCTCCCGCCTCAAACAGCATTTTCCCAAAAATCCATAGTACCTTTTGCGGACAAAAACAACCCCCGATCATATCGGGGGTTTTGCTTGTTGTTAGAGCTTGTCGGGAAACCTGCTTCCATGGCGAAATTTTCAGATTTTGTACGAGACGCTGTCAAAAATTTTGAAGAATATCGGGATATTACGAGAAGTTTTTGACAAGTATTCGTGCAAAATTTGGAAATTTTTAGCCGGAATGAGGTTTTTTGACAAGCTCTAGTAAGGCTTGGGTGTTCCATCGGGATATCTGATGCGCAACCGCGTTTTTCTCGCGCTTAGCGCGAGTCTTGCGTTCAGATTTGTGGCAAATGTTATGATCCCTTCGTGCGTGATTTTCCAAACAGGCTTACCAGCCTCTTCGAGGCGATCCGCTTCCATAAACATTCTCGTATCCCACATCCCATCGCGAAATGGTAGAAATATCCCACCATTGCATCCATCAAGATGCTTGAGGAAATACGGCACTGCGCTTCCCGTTTTTTCTTTCATTGCCAGAGCGGCATCTTGATGGCATTTATCACTCGGATTCTCGATAATGTCATTGCGGAAATTTCTCTGGATGACAAAAAGAAGCTCCTGTTCCAGCTTCGTATGGTATGTGTTTATAGGATGCCCAAAATAAAGGATTAGTTTTGTGCCCATGGTGTCACTTCCTCACCAGTTTTTTTCAAATACTCTGCCCTCGATTCTATCTTCCTAACCCATTTTGGTCAAGGGAACAAAACACATTCGTGGCAGGGGGGGGTAACGCTATTTTTTCCTGAGCGTGGAGTGCAGCTCCAGTAATGCCTTTAAGGAATACATCAAATGTCTTTTTTCTCGCATCGTCAGTTTCTTGTCCATGTTTTTGAGTTTTTCCACTTCGTGGGCAAACATTACACACGCCTGCCGAAAATATTTTTTGATCCGCTCTTCCTCTTTGTCATGTAGCAGTAGCGCCGGAGCAATGCGCAAGCATCTATTGTTGTAGGATGGCCGCTGCGAATGGATTAAAATACATTGAGCGCGCATCTCGTAGCGCGGCAGTGTGTTGGTACATGTATTCATATTAACTGTAGTCAATGGCAATGCTTCTAAATTTATTTTTGGTCACGATGACGTGGTCCAGCAGGTTGATTCCGAGGATGTTGCCTGCCTCCACAAGCTGTTTCGTGACCTCCTTATCCGCATCGCTCGGTTTCGTTATGCCAGACGGATGATTGTGGACAAGCACCACCGCAACCGCAGAATACTCAAGTGCCGGTTTGAACACTTCGCGCGGGTGAATGATATTTGAATTGACCGTCCCTATGGAAATCACCTCGTCGTGGATGATACGATGATGTGCGTTTAAATAGATGCCCCGCAAATGCTCCTTGGGCAGCTCGCGCATGTCTTTCACATGGCTAAATACGTCTTTCGCGGTTCTGATCACGGTGGCGCCCGCTCCATTTTTCTGGAAGAACCTTCTTCCCAGCTCGGCGCACGCGACGATTTGCGTAGCTTTTACTATAGGGATATCGAGATCCTTCGCCATCGACTCGGGGTTCGTCTGGCTTGCGAGACTTTTCTCTCCGTACTCTTTGATTACGCGAGAGGTCATCTCAAGCACTCCTTCTTTTTTAGTGCCCACGTTCAGTACGATCGCTAAAAGCTCCTGCACGGAGAGTACCACGGGACCGTACTTAAGCATTTTTTCGCGCGGCTTTTCTTCTGAAGGCAGATCCCTTATTTTCAGAACGTAATGCTTGTCCTGATCGTCCAATATGAGATCGTTGTCTCGCACCACGTATGTTTCCATTGTCATCATTGCTTACAGTATAACAAGTTGGGGCATATTGGGAAACCTTCCCGGCAACAC
>BTQM01000028.1:0-9796 GCA_036985875.1 Patescibacteria group bacterium | reverse complement strand
GCTCACTTATTGTCACGGAGAACACGGTAGATACTGCCGCCGCAGGAGAGTATGCCGTAACGTATAACGTTGAGGACGCTGCGGGTAACGCGGCAACAGAAGTCACGCGCATTGTAACGGTAAATGAATCGGAAGAGACGTCCGAGTGATAATGCCTTACTCATTTTTGAGATGGGTTTTAATTTTTTGACTTTTCTTCTCCTTTTTGATACCATCTATCCCATCGTGAAAGATGAGAAAGTACATGAAGAAATAGACGAGGGAGCGCTGCCTAGAATATACGAGATCGGCTATCATGTCGTGCCTACTGTTCTAGAGGAGGATGTGCCCACCGAAATAAATGCAATCAGAGATTTAGTGGAAGACATAGGGGGCATGATCGTTATGGATGAAAATCCGAAATTAATACGCCTAGCGTACCCTATGACCCGCGCAGTCGGACACAAAAAGAACATATTTGATTCCGCTTATTTCGGCTGGATCAAATTTCAGGCGGACCCGGAAAAAATTTCTGAACTGAAATCCGGCTTGGAAAATAATGAGAAGATATTGAGGTTTATCATTATAAAAACAGTTAGAGAAAGCACTCTCGCAAGGAAGTTCCCCGTCAAAATAAAGAGAAGGTCGGATTCTGACCATAAACTCGGAATGAAGCCAAAAGGGGATGCGGACACTCTGTCGGAGAAAGAGCTGGACAAGACCATTGAAGAGTTAGTAATTGAATAGCTTCGCAGGTTAATAAGTTAAAAATATGTATTTAAACAAAGCAATTATCATCGGCAATTTGACAAGGGATCCGGAGATGAGGTCGTTGCCTTCGGGGGCTTCTGTTACCACATTTTCCATCGCAACCAATCGGGTATGGAAAGACAAGGACGGCAACAAGAAGGAGAGTGCCGAGTATCACAACATTGTTGTGTTTGGCAGACAGGCGGAAACATCCGCGCAATACCTCAAGAAAGGGCAGAGCGTTTTAGTGGAAGGGAGGCTCCAGACGCGAAGCTGGGAATCTGAGGGTGTGAAAAAATACAGAACCGAAATCGTTGCGGATCGGGTGCAATTTGGACCGAAGGCGGGTGGTGGAGGAGTCGATCCAGTCAGCGCGGCGGGAGCTGGAGCGGCCGCCCCGAAAGAGGAAAAAATTGATGTCATTGAGTATCCAGAGGAGGAGAGTAATCCGGATGATATACCGTTCTAAAACCACTTTGCAATTTTTAAAAATTGAGTCATTAGAAATTGTTTGAAAATTATAAATTGAAAATTAAACCCATGCAGTGTTACTTTTCGGCAAACAATATAAAATACATAGACTACAAGGACACGGAGCTTTTTAAAAAAGCGCTTAATCCCCATTCTCGCATCATCAAACGAAAGCGGACGGGAGTGTGCGCGAAGCATCAGAGAATGCTCGCGCTTGCCATAAAACGCGCGCGTTTTATGGGACTTATTCCGTATCTTACTCGCTGAGTTGTAGGGGATAATTGACTGTCAACGTGGCACGTTGACAGTTGTTGATATAATCGCCTAAAACGGCTGGCATTTTAGGCGATTAAAAGAAAACCTACAAAGGGCTGTCCTTTGTAGGTACTTTTTTATGGAATTCGCCTTTACCAATAAATATCTTTTCGGTGTCCGATGGCGAAGAATATGGCGATGTTTTCCCTTTCCCTCCAACAGAGCGAGCTATATGCATTTTGAAAAGCTCGCGCAGGAGGGCTGGCTTGGTCTCCGACCGAAGGGAGGAGCAGCCCGACGAGCGGCAGGAGCGATACTCCGCGGGAGAGGGCGACTCCGGTTTTCAAAATGCATTATAGCGAGCGATCTCCACCCGCTCGGTGTACTCGCCCGTTTCTGTGTTGATGCGGACAATGTCGCCCTCGTTTATAAACAGCGGCACCTGTACCGTGGTGCCAGTTTCAAGCATAACTTGTTTTGTGGCGCCTTGCGCGGTATTTCCTTTTACTGCCGGCGGGGCATCTGTCACCTTCAGATCAACTTTTATGGGCAATTTCACCCCTATGATCTCTTCTCCTAGTACTTGTGCGTCAATACTTTCATTTTCCTTCAGGAATCTTCCTTTACCCCCAAGTATCTCTTCGGGAAGAGTGAACCTTTTGCGAGGGTTTCCCTCCTCGCAGAACCAGTATTCATTGCGGTTGTTGTACAGAAAAGTCACCTTTTTTGTATCTATATCCGCCTCTTCTGCTTTTTCTGATTGATGAAACGAGCGCTCCACCACTTTTCCGGTCTTAAGGTGCTTGAGCTTCGTCTGGTTTACCGGCTTTCTCTGTTGTTTGCGGAACACGTGCGAGGAAATTACTTCAAATGGTTCTCCGTCAACTAAGATATATTTTTTTGGAGTGATCTCGTTGTAAGCTAGCATGATGCTTTGAGTAATTTTTAATCTCTAATTTTGAGTTTTGAGTGAATTTCTTGATGTTTAAAACATTATACCATTCTGACTTGGATCAAAATTCGAAATTCAGAATTGCCTGGATACCAAAACATCAAACGCTGAGCGTTTGATGTTTTGGTAGTTTTCTTATTTTTCTTCCGCCAAAAGTTTCTTTACCTCCTTCAATATATTGTTTCGTAACCCCGTATTTTCTTTGAGGAATAGGCGAGAGGAGTCGTATCCGCGACCCAGCTTTTCCTCGCCGTAGCTATAGGAAGAGCCGGATTTTTTTATGATACCGAGCTTCTCTCCGAGAGCGAGCATTTCGCCCTCCATTGATATTCCTTCGTTGTAGAGCAGGTCAAATTCCGTTTTCTTGAACGGTGCTGCGACCTTGTTTTTCACCACTTTTACACGCACTCTTCCTCCTATGACGTCATCCCCTTTTTTTATCTGGGCGATGCGTCGTATATCAAGGCGTACGGAAGTATAGAACTTAAGAGCTTTTCCTCCTGGGGTCGTTTCGGGGTTGCCGAACATTACCCCTATCTGCATTCTGATCTGGTTGATGAAGATCACCGCGGTACCGCTTCGCGCCACGATGGCAGTGAGTTTCCGTAGTGCTTGGGACATGAGGCGCGCTTGCTTGCCAACATGATATGCTCCCATTTCTCCTTCTATTTCGTCTTTCGGTGTCAGTGCCGCTACCGAGTCGATCACAATGACGTCAATTTTACCGGAGCGTACAAGACTTTCGGTGATATCCAGCGCTTGTTCTCCCGTGTCTGGCTGTGAGACTAGGAGGTCGTTTATGTTTACCCCCAATTTTCGGGCGTACTCGGGGTCCAGCGCGTGCTCCGCGTCAACGAACGCGCATAATCCGTCTTTTTTTTGCGCTTCTGCCACAACATGGAGTGCGAGGGTGGTTTTGCCGGAGGATTCTGGGCCGAACACTTCAATGATCCTGCCTTTCGGCAATCCTCCCACCCCTAGGGCAATATCAAGACCTATTGACCCCGTTGATATGGTATCCACATCTACTCTCGGCCTGTCGCCTAATTTCATGATGGCTCCTTCGCCAAACTTTGTTTGTATGGACTTTATCGTGTCGTCTATGCTGATGCCTACTTTTTTCTTCTCTACTTTTTTCTTTGTGGTTTTTTTTACCATGATTGATTTTTAAGAAGCAAAACGACTGTATATAACTAATACAATATAATTGGTTCGCTCGGCGCATGTGTGAGCAAGCTCCCACTGTTGCCTCGCTGCCAATTATAAAATCACCGCCCCGTGAAATAATTCCGCTTCGCGGAATTCCTGCCTCGCAGGATCTCACCGTTATAATAAAATATATTTACTTTGCTTGTTATTTAATTTGATAATTCTTCCTCATTCTCATTGTCGACGCGATTTTCTTTGTAGACCACTTCTATTATTTCTTCCGTTTCTCTCTCGAACCGATCGCTTGCGCGCATACTTATTATATTATACCCGGGGTAGAGGAGCAATTTTTCTCTGAAGACCCCTTCCTCATCGGTAAATATTTGCCTGCCGTCCAGGCTCAAGTACGATATGTTTTTTGCCGTCCCTGAAACCTCTACCAGAGAGTAACTAAGCGTTGCACCCGCCTGCGGAGAAGATATCGTTATGGAGGGTCCTATCACAAAATCTTTGACACGATAATAGGAGTAGCCGCCGATCGTGGCCACCACGAGGACCAGAAGAAATATCTTTAAAAACAGTTTGGCTTTTGGCATGATGGCACTTAGTTTTGAAGTAAGAATTTTGAATTTCGATTGAAATCCGAATGACTTAATGATTCAAACATTAAGAAATTCAAAATTCATAATTATTTAGGGCTTAACTCTCCTTTCCCCCTGGCTTCTCTTCCAGCACTTCTCTCGGCTTTGCTCCCTCCGCAGGCCCCACCACTCCGCGTTCTTCAAGCATATCAAGCAGTCGCGCGGCGCGCGCGTATCCCACCCGTAGTTTTCTTTGGAGGTACGAAGAGGACGCTTTCCCGGCGTGGATCACGATCTCTCGCGCCTCTTCATATAGTTCATCATCGTTATCATCCTCTTCAAGCGTCGCCTCAAACAGCACGTCCTTTCCTTTTGCATCTGTAAGCACTATCTCGTTGGGTATACTGTCGCCGTATTCGCTGACCAGAAATTTGACCACTTTCTTTACCTCCCCCTCGGACATGAATGCTGACTGCAATCTCACCGGTTTTGACATTTCGCCCGAAAGGTAGAGCATGTCTCCTGCTCCGAGGAGCTTCTCCGCTCCGCCCGAATCAAGTATTGTTCGGGAGTCTATTTGAGAGACGACCTGAAGTGCTATTCTTGTCGGAATATTCGCCTTGATAAGCCCCGTGATGATGTTTACGGACGGACGTTGCGTTGAAATAACGAGGTGGATACCCACTGCGCGGCTCATTTGCGCGAGTCGCACGATCGCTGATTCAAGTTCGCGGGGATAGAGGCTCATGATGTCCGCGAGTTCGTCAATGACAATGACGATGTATGGCATTTTCTCGGGGACCGAGGCGGACGAATCCTCTTCGTTGGATTCGGATCCACCTGCTTTTTCTTTCCGCACGCCCGCCTGCGCCGGAGCATATATGTTTTTGTGGTATGAGGCGATGTCTCGCACTGACTCTGTCTCCAGAATATCGTATCTTCTGTCCATCTCTTTTGCCGCCCACTTGAGGGACAGTATCGCCTTTTTTGGATCCGTGATAACGGGCGTAAGGAGGTGGGGAATATTTTTATAGAGAGTGAGCTCAACCCTTTTGGGGTCTATCATAATAAATCTCAAGTGTGCCGGCGAGTTCCTGAAAAGCAGAGAAGTGATGATGGCATGGATGGTGACCGATTTTCCTGATCCTGTTGCGCCCGCGATAAGGAGGTGTGGCATTTTTGTGAGATAACCGAAATACACCTTGCCGGAAATGCTTTTCCCAAGAGCGAAGACCAGAGGCTTCAGCGACTTCCGATACTCTTCTGACGCAAGAAGGGTTCCTAGTCCCACCGTTGTTTTCGTGCTGTTTGGCAGCTCAATACCCACGAGTGATTTGCCGGGAATAGGAGCTTCTATTCTTATGGGATGAGCCGCTAGAGCCAAAGAAAGATCGTTTTGCAATCCCACGATCCGTGAGAGCTTTACCCCCTCCGCGGGTTTGAGTGCGTAGCGGGTGACCGACGGACCTATTGAAACCTCATCCATTTCAACCTGTATGCCGAAGTTTTGGAGGGTCCTTTTTATGATATTTGCATTGGCTTTTATGTTTCCCACGGAGGGTTTGCCCCTGTCTTCCCCGAGGAGTGAGAGAGGCGGAGTAGAATACTCTTCATCCACGTCGTCTATGGATATGTTTCCCGCTTTCTCGCCTTTACCCTCTCTTCGCCAGACGGCGGACACGCGCAGCGCCTCCTTCATTTTTCCAATGCCCCCTTTTTTCTTTCCTTCGTCAGCCGGCGATTCTTCTTTCTCTTCTTCTGTTTTCTCGGTGGCGGGGACAGTGCCGTTATCTTCTTCTTCCTCCTCTTCTTCCTCAAACTCTTCTTCTCTGTCAGCCGGCGAATCTTCTCCTTCCTTGTTTTTCCAAAAAGAGAATGACTTAAATGTTGGCTTCGTGTCAAAAATTATTGCCAGCGAGATGAAAAAGACAGCGACCAAAAATATCAAGCTTATCCAAAAATCAAAAAGGAGGGTCAATGGTTTTGACACCACCCTCCCCACAATTCCACCCGAGCCTTGTCCCGCCAAAAGATCGATCGCCCCCAATCCGGATAAAAGAAACAGAACTGCTCCTGCCGTCCTCGGTATCGCAAAATGCGGTTTGATATTTTTAAAAAACGATACTCCAAGCAAGAGAAACAATAGTGGTAGGGTAACATATCCTACCCCGAACAAGCCATCAAACCATCCAAACAGTCCTCTTCCAACGAACCCCGCTTTGTCAAATGACGCTAGGACAAAGAAGATTGCTAAAACGAAAAAGAGAATGGACAGCACCCAATGTCGCGTTTCTTCTTTCAGTTCACTCATTACATTGAAGAATCTTTTTTGATTTTTTTTTGTGCGGTTTGCTTTTGCCATGGTGGCGTACACGCATGATACCACATAAGACCGTGTAGCCCATAACCTGTAACTTATACATTACGAGCTACGAGTTACAAGCTGGCGGGATTGACCCCCACACCTTTCGGCTTGTTGTTCTGACTTTGCCAGAACGCGCAAAGCGCAACAAGCCGAAGGGTGTGGGGGTTGACTCCCCCATGTTTTTGTCTCCTGTCGTTTTTTTCTTGCCCATATGGGTTGTAAGTTTGCGGCAGCTTTTATATAATGGACACGCTTTTATTTAAGAAATGTCCAAAAGGATAATTTTTTCTCGATCGATATTTTTTTAGAAATAAACTCAAGGACACCACTATGTCATATCAAAAAGACACTCGTTTTTATAAGACAAAGAAAAATTATCGTCATGCGCCACGCAATCTGCGAAACGCGCACCAAGCGGCGTCAAATGGGTCATCTGGCGCCTCGCCAAAGAGCTTATCCGAGGCGGAGCTTAAGGATAAAGGACAAAGTCGCCGGGGCGGCATGAATACTACATCTTCACAAAGACATGTGGGCGGCAACGATATGAGGTCTGCCGAATCGGCATCCTGCGTCGTGGAAGCAAATGATCCACAAGGTTCTTTAGATAACCGCAACACGAATGTCTTTTTAATTAAAAAGGTGGAAAAACTTACCACCGCTCTTTATCTTGTTTCGAGTCTTTTTCCAGATGACGAACCCCTTAAATGGCGACTTAGAAAAATCGCCCTCGCTTTGTTGGGAGACGCTTCCGTTTTCTACGCCCCAAATTATTCTTCCGTACCGGAAGGCACGTTCGGAAAACTTTCTTTGGCGGTGGCGGAAATTACTGCACTTCTTGAAGTTGCCGTAACTGCAAAACTTATCTCGGAAATGAATTTTTCTATTTTAGGGAAAGAATATCTGGCGCTCCGCGTCCTTATTGAATCGCATCGCGAGGTGGAGAATGAAGCTGGGGCGATCGTTTTGCCGCACGACTTTTTTGAGCTTGGAGAGGATGAATACTCCGAAGAGTCGCATCCACCCACCCATTTGCGTGCAGATACGCACGGGCAGGTCTCCGGCGGATCGGGACTTCGTCACGAGTTTCTTAAGCCAGGTTTTGCGCAGCGGGTCGCGGGGCACACTCGCTTTACTCCTCCTGCTTCGGACGCGACTGAAGGAGGACAGGTCAGGGGTGTCGGAGAAAAAAAGAGCACTGACGGTATGTATAATAAAAGGCAGAAACCACATCGTGACACATCCTTTGCAGACACGAGACGCCACGGAAACTTGCCTGTGCGTCGCGCGCAGACAGGTGCGTTTGATGCGCGAAGCAGTAAAAAAGTTCATGGCTCCGGCGACGGAGTCCTAGCGCCGAAAGACATCAAGTCAAACAGAAGGGATATGATATTGAAACTTTTTAAAAAGAGTAAAAGCAAGGACCTTACCATAAAGGACATTTCAGGATCAATTTCCGGCTGCAGTGAGAAAACGATACAAAGAGAGCTCCTTGCGTTGGTGGCGGCACGTATTTTGGGCAAAAAAGGGGAGAGAAGGTGGAGCACTTACTCGCTCCGCTCGTAACGTGAAACCTATATACTTATAACTCGCAAATTGCAAATCCTGCCCATGGCAGGATTTGTTGCTTTATACGTTTCAAGCTACAAGTTACAAGCCTTGTCCTTTGACTTTTCGTCCATCTGGTGTAGCATGCATGAGGCGATAACTCCAGTGCCCTACTAATAGAGCACTGGAGTTATCCACACTTTACTTGCAGGTTTTTTCGTAAATTACTATAATTGATACAGGTTAGTTGTATGCGGGCGTTCCGCGTACGGCTATGTGTTTTGTGTAGTTTGATCGATTGTTGGATGTTCCGAAAGAACGAAAGTGAGAAAGATTTGCAAGATCGAAAGAAACGAAACGGATCATTGAAAACAGAATAAGGAAACTCCGGCATTATATACGATCGATGTTTTTCTTTGTGGTTGAATGGTAAACGGCAAAGATGAAACATCAAAATTATCAACTAGCCCGCGGTAAAATTATATTACTGCGGAATAGTAATTAATCGCACGAAACAATGTTAGTTTAAAGTCGAGCTAACGCACTTCGTGCAAAAATAATATTGTCTCACTCTTCTTCAACGCTCTGAGCCGACAAGAAGAAATGAAGCAAAATTATATTAACAGTAGAAAATTATGAGTAACAAATTCAAGAAATCAAAAACTGCAAAAGCGATCGCAGGTTTTGTAGGTTTGACAACGGGTCTCATGATGGGGGGAGGAGCATTGCTTTCCACCGCATCAGCGCAGACGACCATTGAAGATCTTACAGCCCAGATCGCGAGCTTGCTTGCAACTATTACATCGTTGCAGTCACAGCTTGCAACATTGCAGGGAGGCGCACCGGCGCCGGCTGGCTACACTTTCACAAGTGATCTCAAAATGGGAGACACAGGTGAAGATGTAAAGCAGCTGCAGATGGTTCTTAACTCTGACGCGGCAACTATAGTTGCGGCTTCGGGCGTAGGATCATCCGGAAGCGAAACAACGTACTTTGGTTCTTTGACCAAAGCAGCGGTTATCAAATATCAGGACAAGTACGCTTCTGAAATTCTGACACCAGTCGGACTATCGGCAGGTACGGGATACGTTGGTCCTTCCACAAGGGCTAAGCTCAATTCAATGGGCGCAGCAGCACCGACCACACCTGTAGCCACAGGCACGGATCTTTCGGTAGCATTATCTTCTGACACGCCGGCTTCAACCGCGATTGTGATGGGGCAGGCGATCGCCGACTTGGCACACTTCACACTGACCAACCCTACGGCGGGAGATGTTATCGTTACAAAGATCACATTGAACAGGATCGGCGTATCAGCTGACGCGACATTGACCAATGTATATTTGTTTGATGGCGCAACAAGGTTGACGGACGCGGCGACTGTTTCTTCCGGAGTGATCACATTCGTGAACACCGTTGGCATTCTGACCATTCCCGCGGGAACAAGCAAAACGATCGCTGTTAAGTCAGATATTGTTGCAACAGATGCAACCGGCGAGATAGTTGGAGTATCACTTGCGAGTGTTGAGGCAAGCGCTGCCGTTGCAGGAACATTCCCGATTGTGGGAAACACGCACACGGTCGCGTCAGTTTCGCTTGCGACGGTTGACTTCAATACGTCAACAACACCTTCTCTAAACACATCTCTTTCACCGCAGAGCGATTTCACGATGTGGCAGAATACCACAACCATTGGCACAAGAAGCGTGTTCATGAAATCTTTCAGCTTGAGAATGATTGGTTCTATAC
>BTQM01000027.1:0-10910 GCA_036985875.1 Patescibacteria group bacterium | reverse complement strand
TGAACTTTGACACACCCCAGAGAAAATACACGAGGGCAAGCGCCATAATAAGCAAAACAAGGGGGTCAAGAACGCTCGAGATAATAACATATGTGAGGCTTTTGAAATCGGTTATCATAATATATTTTTTATTCTTTAAACTCAGTCGTCCAACTTCTTAAGTAATATATGTATATATCTTCGAACTAAATACATATACTAATGGTCCAAACATATATATTTTTCCTAAAATCAACGTAGTGACTCTATGGTAGTGCCGATCGCTTGCGCAAGAACCCACGCTCCCAGAAGGATACCCGTTCCCACGACCGCCCACAGGAACGAAGTCTTCGCTTTTGTTAATTTCTCTTCACTTCCCCCCGCTGTCACGAACAGGAACCCTGAATAGATGATGAATATCGCCGCGATGGGAACGCCTATCTTGACCACGATGCCCAAAATTGCCGCGACAAAATCACCGAACGAACCGATGGAAACCAGAGGGTTTTCCAGTGTTGCACCACCAGAAACTCCACCCCCCTTTCTTGTCTGCCCTGCCGCCAGAAAAGGAAGAAAGATGCTTATTGAAACAATTCCATATTGCACTATCCGTAAAAATTTCTTCATAATGATCACTTCATATTACAATATTATACCACAACACTATTCCTTATAGAAACGAAAGTAAAGAGTATTCGGGTCTCAGAAGTACGCTTGTGATCGCCTTGACGACAAGCCACGCGGAAAGCGCGATGAGAATACCGATGAGCACGCTCCAGAGCATCCCTTTTGCGTCACTGATCGTTTGTTCGTTCCCGCCCGCGATTAGCATCCGTACACCCGCCCATGCGAACGCGACCGCCGCCAGAGGCATCGCGACCTTAAACATCAGAAAGTCTATCACACTCTGTATGAGCACGATCAAGTCGGCAAATCCGCACTCCGACTGGCCTTGGCTGCCACAGGGCACAAGACCCTGCGAAAAAGCGACGAGTGGCAAAAGCAGCACTATTATAGGTACGGCGACGGCGAAAATATGAATTGTTTTATTATCTTTTCGCATATTTATTCGCGGCATACAACGGATTATTTGAGCAATCTCTCCAACTCAACATCCGCCGTGGAAACCGCATCGTACACCTTGCTCCTTCCTGAAACAACCCTCTCGATCATTTCGCGAAAGATGGTATCGGTTAACTCAGGTGACGGATCAAGCCACGCACGGCTTACAAGCGCAGCATCATAGAACAGGGGAAGGTATGAATCTGTCGGTTTTTTGGACAACAAATCTCTTCGAACCGGCGGCAGATTGATCGCACCGGAAATGAGAGAGATGAATTCAGCGTCCGACAGCAAGCTCACCGCCCTGAAAGAAGCAGGGATATTGGGGGAAGCTTTAAGTATTGCAAGCCCCTGCATCCTACCAAATGTTATCTTCTTCCCGCCACCTCGCGACTGTGGGACTTCCGCCACGTCAAAGTTGAGGTGAGGATTCTTGCGCTGCAATAGAGAGAGCTCACTCGCATAACCGAGATACACGGCCAAGTCACCCGATACAAACATATCTTGCGAGAACTGGAGTGATCTGTTCCACGAATAGCTGGTTTTCACAGGGTTAGAGAACTCGGTGAAAAATCGCACCGCCGCATTAGTTGGGAGCACTTCGTAATTAAAACTTTCATCAAGGGTTGTTGCTACTCCGCTTTTTTTCATCGGCGACTTCACAACAATGGGATTTCCTGCCTGCATAATGAGCATTGAAATAATGTCTTTCGCGTGAAGCACGTTCCTGAACTCTCCAAAAGAGAGGGCGCTTTTAATGATATTGGATTCTCTGTCTTTACTGGTAAGGAGAGGGGCGATGGTAAAGAATTCGTCCCAAAATGCCGGGGGGCTGCTCAACCCCGCCGAGGAAAACGAGTCGCGATTCCAATACATCACCATGGGGTCAATAATAAACGGTAGAGCCAGTACCCCTTCTTCGCTCAAATATAATTCTCCTTCTTCAATAAAACGGTTCTTGAAGTCACGCTGAGACAGTGTTTCATAGGGAATCGCATATACCTTATCGGCATGCCGCAATATGAGGTCCTGCGGCAAAAGAATAATATCAGGACCGCTCCCGCTTGCCAGAGCTTCTACAAGATCTCTATCAAACGTAGATTTACGTTTCTCGATATAAGTGATGCTCACCGTTTTTTCGCTCCCATACATATCCCCTATGGTCTCCGTCATCGTTCTGGCTGGCAATGTTCCCCATACAATAACATTGCCCAGGAAACGATCTTTGTCTTGCTTGCCGCCAAATCCAGGAACAAACCCGGAAAACCCGAGCACCGCTAAAATAATGAAGAACCCGAACACTCCCAGAAGTATCATTTGAAATATATTTGCTTCCTTCATAATATATTTTTCTTATTTTTTCATCACAAACCCCCAGTGATGTTCTCCCGCGGAAATACTCTCTGCAAACGTAAACCCACTGTTTTCAAATAATCCCCTCGCTTCATTAGCATGCACCAAATGCTCGCGCACCGGCCCAAGCCCTCCAAAAGAGTCCTGCCAATCAATCACTAGCACCTTACCTCCAGATTTAAGTATTCTTTTTATCTCACCTATAAACCCTTTCTTGTCCTCCACCTGAAACAACACGTTTGATGCAATAACCGCATCCACCATGCCATCTCCTATCTTTGTTTTCCCTGGACGCTCTATGTCCCCCCAAATAAACTCAACGTTAGATACCCCAGCGGCGGACGCAGCCTCCTTAATGGTGGACAGAAAATCTTTTTGCACCTCCACCGCATACACACGCCCACCCCCTCTCACTTTCTTTGCCGCAGCTATCGTATACGCGCCCGTACCAGCACCCAGATCAGCCACCGCCATGCCGTCATGAAGTCCGAATTGTTCTATATTTTTTTCTGGATCAGAAAACATGGGTCTTGTAACCTATAACTTGAAACTTATAACGTTATTGTACCACTAAAATAATGGAGTGGTCACACAACCTTCGGTGGATAACACACGTTTTACGTTACAAGTAGGACTTGCACAGTCGGTGCAAGTCCTAAAGGCATATGAGAGAAGCAATGCGATCCCCCGCCCTCAGCTTCATTATCCGCACGCCCTGTGTCTGCCGTCCGAGTGACGGGATTGTTTTAAGGTCGGTCCTGATAACCTGACTTTTTTTAGAGATGGCAACAAGTTCGGAATCTGCTTCTGTGATTATTTTCGCGACAATGAGCTTACCTGTTTTCGATGTCACCTGTGCAGTCTTGATTCCGGACCCTCCGCGTTTTTGCACCTTATATTGCGCAAGGGGTGTCTTCTTTCCGTACCCATTCTCGCTCACGATCAAAAGTTCAGAGTCTTTGTAAGAGCGCTTAACGATACCGGCTCCTATAACCTCGTCGCCACTGCGAAGATTCATAGCCTTAACACCGCCCGCGCCGCGCCCCATCTGGCGGACGTCCGACTCTTTGAATCGTATGGACTGCCCGGCCGAGCTCACAACCATCACATCGTCTTCCCTCTCCACGAACAGTGCGCGAAGAAGCTCGTCGCCGGCGGAAAGTTTTATGGCAACAAGGCCGCTTCTGCGGACATCCTTGAAACTCTCCGCCGATACTTTTTTGACAATACCACGCTTCGTAACCATAAGGAGCGAAGAGGCGGCCTCTCTAAGCTCCCTAGGCATTGCAAGAATGGAAGTGATCTTTTCCTCGCCGGAAAGGGATAGGAAGTTCATGATAGATTTCCCCTTCGTCGCCCTTTTCCCTTCAGGAATATCATACATCTTTATCTGATACGCCTTCCCCTTGTCGGAGAAAAACAAAAGATCACTGTGCGTACTCGTCAGGAGAAAAGAAGTAATAAAGTCTTCATCTTTGGTGTTGAGGTCAATGACACCAACCCCTCCCCGCCTCTGTTGTTTGAACTCATTGGGGTTCGTCCTCTTTATATAACCTCCCTTCGTGAGTACAAGCGCAAATTCCTCATCGGGAATAATATCCAGGGCAGAGATTGCTTTCGCGGCGCGGGACACCACTTTCGTCCTCCTTTCATTGCCGTACTTCTCTTTTATTTCAAGTAGTTCATCTTTGATGACCTTGAGTATCTTTTTGGGACTTGCCAAAAGCGCCTTGAGTCCTTTGATGATTCTTTGCTTCTCTTTTAGCTCCAGTTCAATGTTCTTCCGCTCCAACCCCGCAAGTTTTTGTAGCCGCATCTCAAGGATCGCTCTTGACTGCCGATCGGAGAATTTAAATTCTTTCATGAGGTTCCTGTGCGCCGCCACCGAGTCTTTTGAAGCCTTGATCAGCTTGATGATCTTGTCTATGTGGTCAAGCGCTTTTTTAAGTCCCAAAAGAATGTGTTCCCTCTCTTGCGCCTTCCTCAGGTCAAAGGTCGCGCGCCTATTCACCACGACCTTGCGGTGAGAGACGAACTCCTCCAAAATTGACTTCAGCGAGAGTGTCCGCGGAACTCCGTCAACAAGCGCAAGCATATTAAAATGGAATGTCGTCTCAAGATCTGTGTGCTTATAGAGATAATTGAGGACTTTCTGCGGATAAGCACTACTCCTAAGGTCTATGACGATCCGAATGTCCTTCGTTGATTCGTCACGAAGTCCTTTCACTCCCTCTACTTTCTTCTCGCGCACCAGATCCGCGATCTTCATGATGAGGTCGGCTTTATTGACCCGAAAAGGCAAAGAAGTGATGAGAATTCTCTGCAAATTTTTTTCTTCAACAATCTCTGCCTCTCCGCGGGAAACAACACCTCCCCTGCCAGAAGCATACGCGTAATGTATGTCCTTCTTGCCAAACACAATGCCTCCCGTCGGAAAATCGGGACCTTTAACAAACTTTAATAGATCTTCGGTGGTTGTGTCCTTGTTGTCTATCAAATAAACGCTCGCGTCGATCACCTCCCGCAGATTGTGTGGGGGGATGTTGGTGGCCATACCCACCGCAATTCCCAATACGCCGTTTAAAAGCAGGTTGGGCACCGCAGATGGGAAAACGACCGGTTCACGCCTAGTGCCATCATAGTTAGGCCTCCATTCCACCGTGTCTTTATCCAGATCACGGAGCACCTCGCCGGAGAGGCGCGACATTTTCGCTTCAGTATAGCGCATTGCAGCCGGTGAATCGCCGTCAACAGAACCGAAGTTACCTTGACCAATAACAAGGGGGTAGCGCATGTTGAATTGCTGCGCCATCTTTACCATCGCATCATACACGGACGTGTCGCCATGGGGATGGTATTTCCCTAAAACATCTCCTACCACTGCGGCAGACTTGCGGAATCGGGCAGAATAAGAAAGTCCTATGTCGTGCATTGAGAAAAGGATCCTGCGGTGCACCGGCTTGAGCCCGTCGCGTACATCGGGAAGTGCCCGCATGGTGATAACCGACATAGCATAATCTAAATAAGACTCCTTCATTTCGGAGCTTATATCTACGGAAATAATGTTCTCTTTTTGCTTATCCTCGTCGTGAGGAATGCTTTTTTTACGCTTCGCCATGTGTCTATAATAACATAAAGTGCCGCTCGCGTCTCTCTTTTTATAAACATTGCCTGCCTGTGCGTGTACGCACGCAGACAGGCAATGTTTATAAAAAGAAACGCTCGCTTGGTCGAGGGGAAAAATGTTAAGAGCCGAGCTCTTAACATTTTTGTACATACGCTATGCAAAAACTAGCCCCTCCGGACTCCGAAATAGCCCGTCCGCCAAATCCGTCAGCTGGCGGATTTTACAAAAGAGAAACCACTATTCCCCTCGGCAAAGCGAGAACTTCTATTCGTCGACATCCAGCGCCTCTCCCGCCAGCGATCCCTTAAGAGAACCAAATCCGTCGCCAATGTTATCTACCGCACTGTTAAATGCGTCCTCAATATTTGAGAACGGCGACAGCTCCTTGTACACGGTATTTTCTTCCGTGTTATCCACCAAGCTGGAGCCGGGAAACAAAAACCAAACAAACACAATAATAAAGAAGAGGGCGACCGTCGTAACTAGAAGGATCCTTCTCCTTACATATTCTGGTTTCCTTTGGATCCTTTCAAGGTGATTGAACATGAGGTAATAAATCCTAAATAAATTCAAATGCCTAAATTCAAAATCCCAAACATTTTTGATTTGAATTATTTGGATTTTGGTATTGTTTAGAATTTAGATAGCTAGAGTTTACTGAGAGCATCTTCTACTGCGCTTTTAATACAACTATTTCCCCTACTTTCTCTTCAAGATCTTTTTTCTTTATCACTAATTTATCAAGAGGATCCACTTTTTTTCTCCCCTCTTCCCCCAAAAACGTCCGCAACGAACTCTTGCCGTTTTTTTCGTCATAATGCATGGGGATGATTACTTTCGGTACAAACGCGAGCGAGATCTTCCCCGCGCTGGAAGGAGAGAGTACGTCCCCTCCGCCTATCGGAACAAAAAGTATATCGGGACCTCCAATGCTTCCTTTGATCTCACTGGTAACCGAATCAAGCGAACCGAGCGCGCCCAAGAAGCAAAGGTGTATCCCATCGCATAAAACAGAATAAATGGTATTGATCCTTTTCTTGCCGCTATATGTTGTCTCCGTTATAAACCCTTTTATAAAAACGCCCTTCACTTCGTACTCACCTGGACCGGAAATAACAAAAGGATCTTTTTCCCCGTGCAACAGCTGTCCGACGACATTGAAATCCTTGTCGTTCACGCTCACAAAAACGACATCGGCGCCAAACCTGGGCGATTTCTTGTCATGAGCAAACGAAGAATCTTTTCCGAACGGATTAAACACAAGCGTCGTATCACCCGTCTGTACTTTTAAAAATTCTCCTCCGTAATATGTAATTATCATACGCAAAGTATCTTACCAGATTTTGCTATGGAATGAAAATGCAGCGCTGCAACAACTGCACCAAGAACGATTATTTGTGAAACTCACCATGGTGAGTTTCACAAATAATCGTTCACGCGCTGTTTTAGCGCGTTGCGTTTCAAAGTGTTGTACTGACAGGTTGAATGTACCCACACGGGGTTGACGACACACCAATCATATGATATTACAGGATTCAGACTACGGAGTTCTTTGACAACACAACAAAGGAGATTATCACATGAGCAATCTGTGTGAAGTAATGACCAAACTGTGTGGAGTAATCACATCTGACACGGCTGGTACAATTCCTGCTATGTTCCACGAGAGAGTGCGACGCACTCCCAACAAGATCGCCTACCGGCAATTTGATGCCAAGGATGCGTCGTGGAAGACGTCAACATGGCGAGAGATCGCCATGGAGGCGGCACGCTGGCAAGTGGCGCTGGAAAAAGAAGGTCTAAAGCCAGGCGATCGAGTGGCGCTTATGGTGGGCAATGGCATAAATTGGGTCATATTTGACCAGGCCGCTTTGGGGCTGGGACTCGTCACCGTACCGCTTTACGCGGAGGACAGTCCGGGAAATGTATCCTACATTATCGGCGACGCCGACGTAAAGCTTTTGCTGGTGCAGAACAAACACCAATGGGAAAGCTTGCTGGACACAGGTGAGAAACTTGAAAGCCTGCAGCGCATCGTAAGTGTAGAGAATATACATAAAGACGACATAGGGGAAAACATGCGACTAAGATCATTGTCCGCATGGCTCCACGCTACGGTGGAAGATGAGAACGTAACCCCTATTTTTCAGGATATTTTTCTGATTAAAGGAATCTCTCCCGACGACATGGCAAGTATTGTGTACACGTCCGGCACCACCGGGCGGCCCAAAGGAGTGATGCTCTCCCACAAAAACATTCTTACCAACGCTTACGCTACATACCAAAGCAGCCTCGAGTGCAAGTATCCCGATCACAACGTAGTATTCTCGGGCGACGATTCATTCCTCTCTTTCCTACCACTCTCTCACATGTTTGAGCGAATCGTGGGATATATGCTGCCTATGATGGTGGGCGCGGAAGTAGCATATGCGCGTTCTATTTCTCAATTAGGCGAGGACCTTCAGATAATAAAGCCGACAGTGCTTGTATCGGTACCACGCATTTATGAGAAAGTATATGCTAAGATCCATGTGGGCTTGGAAGAGAAATCTTCTTTAGCACGCACATTGTTTGAATTCACGGTGCGTACCGGATGGGCGCGCTTTGAACACCAGCAAGGGAGAGAGAACTGGAGCCCGAAGCTATTACTCTGGCCGCTCCTTGAAAGGCTGGTGGCACGCAAGGTGATGGAAAAACTGGGTGGCCGAATACAAATGGCAGTATCCGGCGGAGCAGCACTCTCGCCCGAAGTGGCACGGTTGTTCATCGGACTCGGTCTCCCGTTGATCCAGGGATACGGACTCACAGAAGCAAGCCCCGTTATTTCATGCAACCGCATTTCAAATAATTTGCCGGCGAGCATCGGTACTGCGCTTCCGGGCGTACTCGTACGCATCGGTGAAAACGATGAGTTGGAAACCAAGAGTGACTGCGTCATGTTGGGCTATTATAACAATGAGGAAGCAACGCGAACGATGATGACCGAGGACGGCTGGCTACGCACGGGAGATAAAGCGCTCATTGACGGCGACAGTCGCATATACATCACTGGACGCATCAAGGAGATCATCGTATTGGCCAACGGAGAGAAAGTGCCGCCCGCCGATATGGAAATGGCCATCACGCTGGACGGTCTCTTCGAGCAGGCGATGGTCGTCGGTGAAGCAAAACCGTATCTCACCGCCCTCCTAGTGCTCAACCCCGAGCGATGGAAAGATATCGCGGGGAAACTTTTGACCGAAGAAGAAGCGAGCAAGCCGAAATTACTCAACGTTCCGCACATAAGAGAGGACATAGCACAGCGGCTCCGCGCACAATTGCGTGACTTCCCCGGCTATGCTCGGATACGCAACTTCAGCCTCTCCTTGGATCCTTGGACAATAGAGAATGGGCTCCTGACTCCAACGCTGAAGGTTAAACGTCCGAAAGTGATAGAGAGGTTCATGGAAGACATTGATCGAATGTATCAAGGTCATACGTTCTAACGCAACACCGTACCCCGCGACAACCGCGGGGTATTTTCTTTATGTTGCAACAAAAACCCCTCTCAAAAATAGCTGAGCTTCCAAGCAACACACCCCTCGACAGAGCGAGGGTTTCTCTTTTTGCCAGCATTGCCTGCCTGCCGCGCTTCTGCCTGTGCGTCGCACGCAGACAGGTCGCTTGGCGCAGGCAGGCGGAAGGTGAAAAAGAAATTAAGGAGGTGCAACGGAAAAGTCCAACTGTTCCCTCCAGCTAAGTGAGCCCCGATCTTTTTACAAACATTGCCTGTCTGCGTGCGTACACGCACAGGCAGGCGTAAGGTGAATTGTAAATTAAGGAGTCATAACAGAAACTTTCAATTGTTCCCTCCGACAGAGCGAGCTATGTGCATTTTGAAAAGCTCGCGCAGGAGGGCTGGCTTGGTCTCCGACCGGAGGGAGAAGCAGCCCGACGAGCGGCAGGAGCGCCCTCCGCGGGAGAGGGCGACTCCGGTTTTCAAAACGCATATAGCGAGCGGCCTTTGACTTTTAAACCAGTTTGGATATACTGTGAGCGTCTTAACAACAAGACGACAATCGCATAATTATCAGTCACCTTTAAGGCTAATCCTGTTTTTGTTTGTCGCACATCGGCGAAACATAAACAAACCCTTAGGGCGGAAACAAAACCCGCTTGAGGCGGGTATTTTTAAAAACTTATGACAAATACAAACACAGAGTCTGCAGTAATTACGGAAGAAATTAAAAAGCTTGCTGCACCAAACATGCCAGAGGCTTTGGAAAAAGCTCCGAGGCAAAATAAAAAAAATCTCGAGTCCGGCGATACTGGCAAACCGAGCATAATGGGAGATCTTATAAAAAAGATATCCTCTTTGCCCGAGGTTGATGACTTGATCGAAGGTCCCGTAATAAGCATAGAAGCGTCATCTGTATATGTCGACTTGGCTCCTTTTCGTACCGGCATTATATATGGAAAGGAATTTATAAACGCTCGCGACATGATCAAGAAGATGGTCGTTGGAGACCGCGTAACAGCAAAAGTCGTGGAAAAAGAGAACGAGGAAGGATATGTGGAGCTGTCACTGCAGGAAGCGCGGCGGGCGATCATTTGGGGCGAAGCAGAGGAAACAATAAAAAACAAAGTGGTCTTAGAGCTTCTCGTGAAAGAAGCAAATAGGGGCGGGCTTATTTTGGAATGGCAAGGACTGCGAGGGTTTTTACCGGCATCTCAATTAAAACCAGGACACTACCCGCGAGTTGAAGACGGTGACAAAAACAAGGTGCTGGAAGAACTGAAAAAACTGGTGGGGGAAAAAATCTCAGTTTCTATCATTTCTGCTGATCCGAAGGAAGGCAAGTTGATCTTCTCTGAAAAAGACCCCTCCCAAAAACAAAGGCGGGAGATCGTGGACAAATATAGCGTGGGGGACATCGTGGAAGGAGAAATTACGGGAATGGTTGATTTTGGTGTATTCCTCAAGGTGGAAGAGGAGCTTGAGGGACTCGTGCACATTTCGGAGCTAGAATGGGGACTGGTGGAAGATCCTAAAAAAATATTCAAGGTCGGAGACAAGTCAAGAGCAAAAATAATTGAGATAAAAGACGGCAAGATATCTCTTTCAATAAAGGCCCTCAAAGAAAACCCGTGGGAAGGAGCCAAGAAAAAATATAAAAAGGGAGATATCGTGAAGGGGGTGGTAATCAAGTTCAATCAGTATGGAGCGCTAGTTTCGGTTGAAGAAGGAGTCGCGGGCCTTGCGCATATTTCGGAGTTCGGATCACTGGAGAAACTCAAGGAGCACTTGGGACTCGGCAACACCTACACCTTTCAAATAACCCTTTTTGAACCCAAAGAACAAAAAATGACTTTGGCCTGCCTGAAAGAGGGCGAAGAAGGAAAAGCATAA
>BTQM01000026.1:0-11262 GCA_036985875.1 Patescibacteria group bacterium | reverse complement strand
CTCCACTCGGCAAGCAAGTCAGAGAGCTTCGCCATCTCTTTTTCCGTGACGAGCTTTTCCCCTTGATACGTTATTTTTATGAATATCTTGAACGGCGGATAGCCGAACTCTTTTCTCTCCCTCATTTCATCCCTGTAAAAATCCAGCAAATTCCCTTTCATCGCATATTCAAATATTCTCTCTTCGCTCCTTCTCGTTTGGATCAAAAAGTGCTTAAGTGTTCGCGTGCGCAGCGCAAGCAGTATGTTGAATATCTTTTCCGCGGCGCGGAAATCCGGAATAGTGAACAAAGAATCTATCCCGACCACGGCGGCGCCTTCTACATCTTTATGCATATAGCGCAGCGCCATTTCTGTTCCCAGAAGGATGCTCCCGGGAGAGGAGAAAAAAGCGCGTGTTATCTCGATACCCTGTTTGTGCCGTTTAACGGAATCGCTGTCTATTTTAAAAATTTTAATATCGGGAAACTTCTTTTTCAGCTCCTCCTCCACTCTCTCTATGCCAATGCCAAGGGCGACAAGACGCCAACTGTCGCACACCGCGCATCGTCTGTCCGCACTCTCTTTCTCGCCGCATCTGTGGCACACGAAGACATTCTCCCTCCGTCCTTTATGCAGCACCGTGGGTGCATTGCATTTTCTGCACTCAACCACTTCTGTGCAATCATTACACAGCGTCACGGAAGAGATGCCGCGCCGCGCCGCGAACATAAACAAATGCCCGTTATTTTTCTTCGTGCTTTTTATCAGTTCTTCCAGCTCGTCTCCTATAATGACAAAACCCTTCCGCGCGCCATCGCGCTTATATTTTTTCATGTCTACCAATTCTTGCCGCGCAGTTGAGAGAACACGAAACTTGAGAGGGTTTAGCGCTTCAAACTCTCTCTGTGTTTCTCTCCAAATGGTTTCTGGGCGGAGGAACACGTCTCCCAATATGAGCCGCGCGTTTAAGCGCTCCGCGTAGAACTCCGCGAATACCCTCATGTCAAAGTGCGGTCTGATGAATGTCTTGTAGCTTCTTGAGTTTTCTCTATCCACTATGATCATACGTATGTCAGGTCTCGGAATGGAAAAGAAAGAACCCGTTGCGATGATAAGCACAGGGTGTTTCTCATCCAGTATGCTTTTCCATGAAGAGAGAAGTTTTTTCTTGGTGAGACCGCCGTGGAGTATAAACGTGTACTCTCTGATTCCTCTCTCGAGGGAGCCCAATGTCGCCTCTATATCCTCTCTGGTCGGCAGGCAGAAAAAGACCGAGGAATGTTTAGCAAACTCTTCCCTGATCAGACTTTTGTACGTAGTGAGCCGTTCCACATCGCTTGTTTGAAAGACAAATTTTTCTTTTTTGAGCGCCTCTTGACCATCCTTCTTTTTATCTGCACATAGAGTGGTCGTCCCTTTTCCCATCCGTGCGTGTTCCATTAATACGGCTTTTGGGGTGAGCGTCTGCAAGATTCTGCCGGGGGTTGTAGCGAAATACGCGGCGGTCTCCTTTGCCGCCTCCACGAATTGAGGTAGAAAAAGGGTTTTTCCCGTTGCGTCACCCACTTTCTTCATGGAAAATTGTGCCGACCGTATTTTTGATTTTTCCTGCGCTGCGTTTGTGGTGGAGACTACTAACGCGGGAATCTCCTTTTTCCTCAGCTCCACAGTTACGGTGCTTCCAGCTAAGATGTTTTTTGAGGTAAAGTACGAAAGAGTTTTTTTCAAAAAAGTTCCCTCTGAAATAGGAATAACATTTACAATGTCCATCTTGCGAGAAGCGTTTTGCTTTGGCTTTTTCATGGATGTTGCCTGTGAGTATTGCGCCAGCGCGCTACGCTCTCGCCACGGACTACAGTTGCGCGCGCAGCAGGGACCCTGCATCTTTTATGTAGATGATGGAAGTGCCTTCCTTTATTACAAAGTCGGGGCTTGCGCCCGCGTAGAGAGGCTGGAAGTTTTGGATACCCCTTTTGTCTATCTCTATCGCATATATTGCGTTTTGCAGTGCGAAGAGGACAACGTCTTCCCTTCCGGGATAGAAATCAAACGCGCTTATGTCTCCGTCTTGCGCTCTGAATACCACAGTGCTGTCTCCACAGCTGTTCTTGTCGCAAAAGTAAAAGGGAAGAGAAGAGGCGTCTCCTATCCACCGAGCTGCTATTTCTCCGGCATTTTTTCTTATTTCTACCTCTCTGCTCCACGAGCGTTTTATATCGCTGCGTTTTTTCTCAAACAAGACAGATACCGCGCTGTATTCCTCGTCAAAGATTTTGGTGGGGGAGATATCTTGTTTCACAAAGAAAGCGCTGACTTCTGTTGTCTCATTTTTTCTTACTCCAAGAGTTTTCTCCCACGGGAAAAATCCCTGCGTGTAGACGAGAACCGAATGGTCTCCCGCACGCAAACGCTTGAGCGTGACAGTTTGGCCGTAGCGGGCCGTCGTGTCCACCCTTTTGTCGTCCAGAAATATCACCGCTCCTTTCTCCGGTATGGAGACAATAATGGTGCCCGTGCTTCTCTCCACCAAATATCCATAAAAAAGAAGTGTCGCGGATGCGATCCCGATAGCCAGTAGAATGTTAACAGAGAGGCTTTTTTTGCTCAAAATGTTGATTATACGCATGTATACATAGTATAGAAAAAAACCATGAAAGGCAAAACGGAAAGAGAGGGTATACACAAATCAAGTGTTGGTAACGCCTTTCTCTAAAATGTACCATGGTACATTTTAGAGAAAGGCGTGTGTTGAAGGTTGACAAAAAAAGTATATAGTTGTAGCGTTTAGGAAGGTGAGCTGAATGGTGAAAGTTCAGCTTGAATTTCAATGTTGTTTGAAATGGAGGTGCGAAACGATGAGAACCTTAGGAAATTTTCTTCGCGAAGCCCTAAAAAGAGGCACGAAGCCGGAAGGTTCAACGGCGCCGTTATCTATCAAAGATGAGAGGCCTTCAATAGATGTTCCTGCATGTATTGCATGCGTACCAGGCGCAGTAAAGTTTACCGAGAGTGATTATTTCCTCATAAGTGATCGGGGAAAAGAGGAGTATAAAATTAAAATTGATGTATGGGGTTACTATATTGATGAGAACGGTAAAAAGCTCTATCATGCATCACTATCAGAGTGTCTCTATGTGAATGAAGTAAATATGGGGTGGCAAGGCAATAAAGTTGTTAACCTCATTATCACAGGAGAACATTTATATCTCTATCGAAATATGAATGCAGATGGCCTCATAACCTCTAATGGAAAAAAGATTTTGCAAGTTGGAGAATATGAGAAACATATCAATGGTAAAAAAATAAAAGCACATGTTGAGTATTCCATAACACCACTTGATTAACGCAAAGGGCACCTCGGTGCCCTTTTTTGTTGGAGGATGAAGACCCGTACCGGACGGGCAGTTTGTAAAATTACTCCAAAAGACTTACCATGAACGGGATGAATGATAAATTTCTCATCAAGGGGCTGGGGGGCAGGAAGACCTTGTGCGGAAGCATCGTCGTGGGAGGCGCGAAAAACGCGGCGCTCAAGTTGATGGCCGCCTCTGTCCTTTTTAGAGACGAGATTGTGCTCGGCAATGTTCCCGACATAGAGGATGTGAAAAAGATGGCGAGCTTGCTGGAATTTCTGGGCGCGCGCGTTCGCACAAAAAACAAGCACACCTACGCTCTGGCATTTGGTCGTGGGCTGGGCACGGACCTCTCCTCCGACATTTCAAAACAAATGAGGGCATCTATCGTGCTGGTCGGACCCCTGCTTGCGCGCTTCGGTAGGGTTTCGTTTCCGCATCCCGGCGGATGTGTCATCGGAGAGCGTCCGATCGATCTTTTCCTTGAAGGATTTAAGAAAATGGGAGCAGTGGTGAGAATGAGGCGCGGCACTTACACGCTAAGAGTCCCTCAAAGGAAACTATACGGCGCGACGATCTTTTTGAAAAACCAAAGCGTTACGGCCACTGAAACTTTTATGATGGCTGGGGTTCTGGCACGCGGTGAGACGGTGATAAAAAATGCGTCTTTGGAGCCGGAGATAGTAGAACTGGCCGGCTTTCTCACCGCCGGCGGGGCGCGTATAAGCGGGGCGGGTACTCCCACGATTCGCATCAAGGGGGGTGCTCTCTTGTCCGCGCGGGGCAAGATGCATCGCGTTTGCCCCGATAGGATAGAAGCGGGCAGCTTCCTCATTTTCGGAGCGCTCTGCGCTAAAGAACTTGAGATAAAAAAGTGTAACCCCGCTCATATTGAGTCGCTCATAGAGGCGCTTCGCGCGAGCGGTGTAAAGATGGAGGTGAGAAAAACGAGCATAAAAGTTTTCGGAGGCTCTCATCGCGCGGTGGATATAAAAACACACGAATACCCTGGATTCCCGACGGACCTCCAAGCGCCGATGACGGTATTTCTCACGCAGGCGCGCGGTGAGAGCCTCGTGTTTGAAACGATTTTTGATGGGCGGCTCAATTATGTTGAATCGCTAGAGGCATTCGGGGCTGATATCACAGTAATGGATCCTCACAGAATAATTGTCAGAGGTCCCACGGTTCTCCACGGAAAAGTTGTGGAGAGTCCGGACCTTCGCGCGGGTCTTGCATTTCTCATTGCCGCGATAGTTGCAAAAGGCAGGTCGGTCATTCATAATGTGCATAACATTGACAGAGGGTATGAAAAGGTTGAAGATAGGTTAAAAGGGATCGGAGTGGACATTGTGCGCATTCCTGACGGGAGCAATTAAAGACATATATTGATCATGGGACTTTTTTCAAAAAAACTTGGCATTGATCTTGGGACTGCCAATATTCTGGTGTATCTGCCGGGTAAAGGGGTGGTGCTCAACGAACCCTCCGTTGTGGCGGTTTCAGAACAGGACAACAAGATCCTCGCGATAGGGCTTGAAGCGAAAGAGATGATAGGGAAGACGCCAGACAGCATCGTTGCGTATCGTCCTATGAAAGATGGTGTGATCGCCGATTACCGCGTGACGGAAGCGATGTTGCGCTACTATATCGGCAAAGCGCTTAAGCAATGGAATCTCTTCAAGCCCGAGGTTATGGTGTCGGTGCCGGCTGGTGTTTCTTCAACGGAGCGAAGGGCTGTAATAGAGGCGACAATGAAAGCGGGAGCAAAAAGCGCGTATGTTGTGAAAGAGCCGATACTCGCCGCGATTGGAGCGGGTATCCCGATCCACGAAGCGCGCGGGCATATGATCGTGGATGTAGGGGGAGGGACGATAGACGTGGCAGTGATATCGCTGGGGGGTATTGTTGCTTCAACGTCGGTGAAGTGTGCCGGTAACAGGATTGACCACGCGATCGCCGACTATATCAAAAAGACATTCAATCTTGCCATAGGAGATAGAACAGCCGAAATGATCAAGATAAAGATCGGCTCGGCCGTGTCAATGGAAGAAGAACTTTCCATGACCATCAAAGGCAGGGATTTTATTGCCGGGCTCCCGCGCAGCGCACAAGTATCTACAAATGAGATAGTGCAGGCGATAGATAAAGAGCTTCGCGAGATGATAAAAGCGATCAAGGATGTCCTGCAAGAGACCCCGCCGGAACTCTCGGCGGACATCATTGATCAGGGGATCATCATGACCGGCGGGTCTTCCCAACTAAGGAATCTGCCCGAACTTGTGTATAGAAGAACGGGAGTAAAGGCGATGCTTGCGGATGATGCTCTCTATTGTGTCGCGAAAGGAACGGGTGTTGCGTTGGAGCACCTAGACACCTACAAGAAATCCATCATCGCCAAGCGTTAGTTTTGTTTTTGGCACATTTCTGCGTCAAAAGTATTGCGAGCTCCTTCACCGTACTACTCGTACGGCTCAGTCGCTCACTCCCTTTTTTCTTGAACTGTACTCAAAAACAAAACTAACGTCTTAAAGATTTTTTCCTCGACTCCTCAAATTGTCCCTTGTTTGTTTTGTAATTAATTTGATCGCCTGCGCTACGGGCGGTTTTTTGTTATGATGGGGGTACGTTATGAGATCTATCATTGATGCATATAAAAAAACGGGTTCTCTCCACCACGCGTATCTCATTGAAGGGGACAAGGAGTGTGTGTTGCCCGAGTTGTACGAAATGCTGGAGAGTGTACTTGAGTTTCCTGTGAAGGGCAACCCCGATTTTTGGCATGGGGAGTTTGACACATTCGGGATCGGTGAGAGCAGGGAGCTCAAAGAGATGCAGTCGCGCAAACCGGTGGCGGGGGAGAGGAAAATTTTTGTTGTGAGCGTCAATTTTTTTACCACGGAGGCGCAAAACGCGCTTTTGAAAGCGTTTGAAGAGCCGGTGAAAGGGACACATTTTTTTATCATTACTCCGCACGCGGACGCGCTTTTGCCGACCCTTCGCTCGCGGCTTTTTACAATTGCACAATTGCAGGGCACCGCTCCAGATAGGGAGAGTGAAGATCTGGCGAAAGACTTTTTAAAAAGCGAGAAAGTGGCGCGACTATCGCTCGTGAAAAACATTATTGATGCCAAAGACAAAAACAAAGCCATTTCATTCCTCAATGCCTTGGAAGCGATTCTACACGAACGACTACAAAACATTAGATGTCGGACATCTAATGTTTTGGAGGAGATACTCAAATGCAGGGGATATTTGCGCGGACGGGCGCCTTCTGTAAAAATGATCCTAGAGCATATTGCGATGGTGGTGCCGGAGCATATGTCCAAGCGGAATTGATTTCAATCACATAGTGTGCTCTTATTACCAGAGATTTGGTCCTTTGATATTCAGCACTTGTGAAGCAAGCTGTTTAACAGGAGTGATTCAATTCAGATAATCCAAACAAGAGGGAATGAGTAATGAGAAAATTCAGCATTATTCTGGCAACATCGCTGTTTCTAGGATTTTCCACTGGTACAATGTCTGCCGACGATGAATGGTCGCCTCAAGCACCAACTCCTCTCCAGCTCGAGGAGTTTTTCAAACAGATCAGGACCGAGCAGATAACACGGAAACGTTTACATATATTCCTGCACGGAAGCGAGATCCCGCGTTACGCATCCGCTCGCCGCATCCTTGGGGATGATCTCATTACTCCTAAGGAGATTGCAAGCATCCGCGGACTTACATATACAGAAGGGCAGCTAAAACAATTCGTCCGTACGCTACCTTCGGAGAGACTTCTGCGGTGGTTGAAAGAGAATGACTATACCCTTGTGGCGGGTCCGCCAAAGCCGATGTCGCTTCTGGACATACACAGGGTAAAGCCCACGCTTTTCTCTGCAAAGACAGGTGGATGGTATGCGGAAAAATCTGAGCTGTTTTCCCGCAAGAACACAGCTAAGACCAGGTGGCTCATTATTAGGAAAGTACCGGTTCCGGGTTCACCGATGAAAACTTGGAATGAGCAGAAGATGCTTCTATCCGCACAAGAGCGGGTGCCGAATGTTGCCGAGGTGGTGTGGTTTATGACCACTTATTATGAAATACGGAATATCCGCCTCTTCTCCGATATATATGTCAGAACTTCGTCCGTGGATTCGGGTGGCGTTCGTGTGATTGTTGGTTTCTTTGACTCCGACGGTCTGGATGTCAACCGCTTTGGGAGCGATTACCGCGATTCCAATTTCGGTTTGCCTTCCGCTTGGGGGCTTTGATCCGCCAGCTAGTGGATCGATTTTTACCCGCATGTCTTTGGAGAAATTTTCCCAGTCCCGCTTTTGGTGGGACTTTTTGTTATGGCGAGCGGGGAGTGCCACAGAAAAATAGAACACTCGCTAAAAATTTGCTATACTACTCACTACGAATTTACAATTATCGATCAACAACATGTCATACGACTTTTCGGGAACGAAAAACAAAATATGTGAGATTGAGAGGTGGTTTGAAAAGGAACTCTCGGGGATCCATACGGGAAGAGCAACCCCCTCTCTTTTGGACGGTGTGGCGGTTGACTCTTATGGAGCAAAGGTTGCCGTAAGCCATGTTGCCTCCATCACGACGGAGGACCCACGCACTCTGCGGATAGCGCCATGGGACAAGACGCAGATGAAGGAGATCGAAAAAGCGATAGATGTCGCCGACCTCGGTGTCTCGGTTTCTGTGGATGATGCGGGACTCCGTGTGTTTTTTCCCGAGCTTACCACGGAACGGAGAGCGTTGTTCGTGAAGGTATCCAAGGAGAAACTGGAAGACGCACGAGTTTCCGTGCGGGCGGAGAGGGAGAAAGTGTGGAGCGACATTCAAGAGAAAGAGCGGGAAGGAGAACTTTCCGAAGATGACAAGTTTCGCCTCAAAGATGAGCTTCAGGATATCGTGGACAAAGTGAATAAGAAACTTGAGGAAATGGCGGAAAGGAAAGAAAAAGAAATTATGAACTAGCAAGTAGTCCACAGCATATATGAGCATTCTTTTATTCATTGTTATTCTCGCTCTCCTGATCCTTGCCCACGAGTTTGGGCATTTTATTGTTGCAAAACGCTCTGGTATCAAGGTGGACGAATTTGGCATAGGGTTTCCGCCGAAACTTTTTAGTAAAAAGATCGGAGAAACAAAATACTCACTGAACCTTTTTCCTGTAGGCGGTTTTGTAAAGATCTTCGGCGAGACTCCCGACTGCGATTCCATCTCGGGTCCCGATGCACACAGAAGCTTTGTCAATAAGCCCAAATACGTTCAAGCCGCAGTTCTTTCCGCCGGGGTAGTATTTAATGTCCTTTTGGCGTGGATACTTATTTCCTCCGGGTTTATGGCGGGTCTTCCGTCATCGGTTGCCGCCGCTCCCAAAGGGGCTGTTATAAGAGATGTTTCAATCGTTGTCACGAATGTTTTGCCCGATTCTCCCGCCGAAGAGGCTGGGCTTCGACCGGGGGACAAGATCGTCGCTCTTGTCGAGGGAAAGCGGGAGCTTTTGAACCCCACCACGCCGCAGGTTCAGGAATTTATCTCTGCTTCTGGTGGTGTTGAGGTGGGCGTCACATTCAAGCGGGGAAAGGCGCCGGAGGAAAGATTGTTTATGATTCCAACAGAAGGGATCATTGATAAGCCGGCGATAGGAATTGCAATGGATGAGATCGGTATAGTAAGATTGCTCCCACACCTTGCTTTGTGGGAGGGCGCCAAGCTGACTGCCGCCCTGACACAAGCCACACTCCTCGGTATCATGGGTTTTATTGCCGGCATTTTTACGGGGAGTGCGGACCTCTCTGCTATTGCAGGACCGGTTGGCATCGTGAGTATTGTGGGCGAAGCGAGCCAGTTCGGCTTTATATATCTTCTTTCCCTGACCGCTCTTATTTCTATCAATTTGGCGATCATAAACCTTCTGCCATTTCCGGCGCTTGACGGTGGACGGCTCCTTTTTCTCCTTATTGAGGTCATCAAAGGTTCGCCCATCAAGCCCGCCGTTGCCAACACGACAAATGCCATTGGTTTCGCGCTCCTCATCTTCCTTATGGTAGTGATCACCTATAGTGATATTTTAAAGATCGTAACGGGATAAGGGACGGTCAAGGCCATGCCTTGACCGTGAATTTTTTAAAATCACCCGCCAATCAGAGTTTTGTGTTTTACACCTCTTGGTGTAAGATAGGAGCAATGTTGCAATCAAAACTCTTTACTAAAACCCGAAAAGAAACTCCCGCCGATGAAGTTTCAAAGAATGCGGAGCTCCTTATTAAGGGGGGATTTATCAATAAAGAAATGGCCGGCGTGTACTCTTTTCTGCCGCTCGGATTGCGCGTGTTGAAAAATATTGAACGCATTATCAGAGGGGAGATGAATGCCATTGGCGGGCAAGAGGTGCTTCTTACCACGCTTCAAGATCCTGAATTATGGAAGAAAAGTGGACGGTGGGACGATAGTGTTGTTGACAACTGGTTTAAAACAAAACTTGTAAATGGCGGTGAGCTTGGAGTGGCGAATACCCACGAAGAACCCCTTGTGAAACTTTTGACGCAACACATAGATTCTTACAAAGACCTGCCGCTGTATGTCTATCAATTTCAAACAAAATTCCGCAATGAACTACGCGCAAAAAGCGGCCTTATAAGAGCGCGGGAATTTTTGATGAAAGATCTGTACTCATTTAGCAGGACGGAAGAAGAGTTCAAGGAGTTTTATGAAGCGTGCGCGGGAGCATATACAAACATTTTTGAGCGTGTTGGTATCGGTACTCTGACGTACCGTACCGTGGCCGCAGGCGGGGCGTTTACTACCGGTATGACCGATGAATTCCAAACACTCTCCTCTGCGGGAGAAGACGTGATCTATATAGACAAACAGAAAGGCATTGCGATAAACAAGGAGGTGTATACCGACGAGAATATAAAGAAATTTGGCTTGGACAAATCAGCTTTGGAGGAAGCGAAGTCCATTGAGGTCGGAAATATTTTTCCGCTTGGAACTAAATATTCCGAAGCCCTTGGTTTGCACTATCTTGATGAAGACGGAGGCCGCAGGCCAGTGGTGATGGGATCTTACGGGATCGGGCTTGGACGACTGATGGGTACCGTTGCAGAAGTTCTCTCAGACGAGAAAGGGATAATATGGCCGGAAGCGATCGCTCCTTTCAAGGTTCATTTGCTTGAACTCTCCGGCGGGGAGGAGGTGAAGAATGCCGCGACGAGCCTCTACGAAGCGTTGCAAAAAAATGGTATTGAGGTACTCTATGATGAAAGGGAGTCCGCCTCAGCGGGTGAGAAATTCGCCGATGCCGACCTCATAGGCCTTCCGTATCGCGCGGTGGTGAGTAAGAAGAGTCTCGCGGCCGGTGGAGTGGAAGTGAAAAGAAGGGCGGAAAGGCAAGCGCATGTTATAACCGCGCAAGAGTTTATAAAACAAGCACGATAATGTTAAAGAAATTTTACAATCTTTTCTCGCGCGATATCGGCATTGATCTGGGCACTTCCAATACGCTCGTATATATAAAGGACCACGGCATCGTCATAAATGAGCCCTCCGTGGTCGCCGTCAACAAAAAAACAGGAAGAGTGGTTGCCGTCGGAGGCGATGCCAAGCAGATGATCGGACGCACTCCCGCGCACATTACCGCCATACGGCCCCTCATTGACGGGGTTATTTCAAATTTTGAAGTAACGGAAGAGATGCTGTCGTACCTTATCAACAAAGCGCAGAAGATATCAAAGAAAGTGGTAAGCCCTAGAGTTGTGGTGGGCGTTCCCTCCGGAATAACCAATGTTGAAACAAGAGCGGTGTATGATGCCACAAAAAACGCGGGCGCAAGAGAGGTGCACATTGTTGAGGAGCCGATGGCGGCGGCAATAGGTATCAGGCTTCCCGTAAAAGATCCAGTGGGGAGCATGATA
>BTQM01000025.1:0-11759 GCA_036985875.1 Patescibacteria group bacterium | reverse complement strand
TCCTAGACCATCCAAAAGGGCGATAAGCTGCTCTATCTTTTCTTTTTCGGGCTTGGGGTGGATACGATACACGAAGCCCCTCTTTTGTTTTTTCGCCGCGCCGGAAGCATATTCGGCAACGCGTTTGTTCGCGAGGAGCATAAAGTCTTCCACGAGCAGGTGTGTGTCTCCGCGCACTTTTTTGATTATATCAATTGGTACCCCGTTATTATCCAAAACAAACTTCACCTCCTCTGTCTCCAATGAGATCGCACCTCCGATCTTGTTTTGTTTTCGGAGTTTGTGCGCCAGTATATTTAGTATATGCAACTGCTCATAGTACTTACCATCTTTTTTATCCAGAACATTCTGTGCTTCCTCATAACTGAATCGTTTGTCCGATCTGATTACCGTTTCGCCGAACCATTGGTCCAGGATCTTTGGTTTTCTTCCTTTTTTTACCGCGTCCGCGCTGAAAGTGAAAATGGCAGAGAATGCCAACCGTTCTTTTTCCGGCATCAAGCTGCATATATCGTTGGAAAGCTCTTCGGGAAGCATCGGTATGGTGCGGTCCACGAGATAAATGGAGGTCGCGCGTCGAGCCGCCGCCTTGTCAATTTCAGAACCGCTGCGCACGAATGCGCTCACATCGGCGATGTGTATTCCTACCTCTATATTGTTGCCCGGGAGCTCGCGCAATGAGAGGGCGTCGTCAAAGTCTTTCGCGTCTTCGGGGTCTATGGTGAATGTCAAGATACTTCTCAAGTCGCGCCTCTTAGGAAGCTCTTGCTTCAAGCGTTCCAAGGCGCCTTCTTTGATTTTGACTGCCTCTTTTGTGACAGGTGCCGGAAATGCAAAAGAAAGCCCTTTTTCAAGCACTATCGCCTCCATTTCCACGTCGTTGTCTCCGGCACTACCGAGGACTCGTACGATCTCTCCCTCGGGATTTTTGTGCGGGTCGTTCCACCTGACAATTTTTACCAACACCTTCTCTCCGTTTTTCACGCGGACTGCTTCTTGTGGCGAGATGAGAATGTTCACATACATTTTAGGATCTTGCGGCACTAAAAAACATATCCCGCCCTCTTTTTCAATAACGCCCACAAATTCAGTTTTTGCCCTATGAATGATTTTTGTTATCTCTCCGGATGCCCGTTGCCCGTGCACTGTGGGGTGTAGTAGCACCTGCACTTTGTCGTTATTGAGTCCCGTTCCCAAAAAAGAGGAGTCAATTCGAATGTCCTCTTCTCTTTCTGGAACAGAAACGTAACCTGTACCACGTGAAGTGGTTTTGAGCGTTCCCTCCAAATATCTTTCGCCTCGCGCTTTGTTTTGTCGTTTTTTCTTTAACATTGTTTTGTCGTCCAATTGGCGAAAAGCACAAACGCTCCGCTCGGAGCGTGTATAGCTTGAGAAGGAGCGTTTATTGTAAATGCTTGTTGCTCTAAAAGCCGCAAGGATGTAATACCTTTGCGTTGCATCATCTATGCGTCAAATTTCCTGTCAAACTCTTCTATCTTCTCTGATTTGACTTCAAGCGTATTCTCGTCAACGGACAATTTAAGCTCCCCAGTGTATTCCTTTTTCCCCGCGTGCATTGCGTTTTCTCCTTCTTTTTGCTTGCTAGTGTCTCCTGCAAGCGATTTTTCAATAGAACTCATATTTATTTTTACTTATTTACTGATAATGAAATACGACACCCAATGCCGTGATTGTTCTGTCATGCTTTATAATAGCACAATGCGGCACCGTATTGCCACTGGTACAAATGGGGCTGGCGGCGAAAGCGGACCTCTCGCGGGATTGACCTTTGCATGCTCTTTTGCTACTATGCTCCTGATTATGTTAAAAATAAGATTACAACGCGTGGGAAGGAAGAACGACCCTTCTTTTCGGATCGTGGTGACTGACTCAAAGAACGGCCCGAAGAGCGGAAAATACATTGAGATGCTAGGTTCTTATGATGCACGCCATGGAAAACCCCAGATAAAAGGGGAAAGAATAAAACACTGGATCTCCGTGGGAGCGGGCGTGTCCGGCACCGTACACAACCTTCTCGTGAGCGAAGGCGTTATTACAGGCAAAAAAATAAATGTTCTTCCAAAAAAGAGTCCCATAAAGAAAGAGTCTGAGGAAGCACCCGCGGAGGCGAAAGCCGAAGGCGAAGCCTCAGCAGAAAAGAATACGCCAGCAGAAAAGGTAGAGATGGAAACAACCGTTGAGGAATCAAAGCCAGAAGAAGAAGCCCCTACCGACTCATCTGTCGCGACGGATGCGACGCAGACAGAAGGACAAAAAGAGAAGAAATCCAAAGAAGAACCTGTAGCAGAAGAAAAAAAAGCTGAATAAGAAAAAACCGCACAACGTGCGGTTTTTTGATTTCTCGCCCCTCGCTCGCAGATAGTAGGCCTTCTGGTAAAGTGGACCTTATTTTATATGTGGGTCCGCGATCTTGAGGGCAGGGTTGACACGTTGCTTGAAATGGATAGTATTTTAATAGAACCCATCTCAAAAATAATGGCCAGCATAAATGGTTGCATTCCGAGCGAAACATACAAAGCGCGAGAAACCATAGATTCCTCTGGTGACGAGCGATGAGTATGTTGCAGCCGGAATGAGAGCGTTTAGGCGGTCAAGCGAACATCAATGAACCCAGGGCTCATTGATGTGAAACTGAGAGTGAGAGTTTGAGCGGTTATAAGCGACGTAGAGCGAGAGAAGTGTGGGTGTAGAACAAAGTGAAACATTTACACTTCCGAGCCGAGGAGCTTATATAGAACTATGGGGAGAGTCTATATTTTTGAGATGGGTTCTAGGCAGTATTGTTGGTCGAAAAACTGCGTATAAGCAAAAAAGATTTAAAAGTTGAAATCAGAGTTACAATTATGGCCAAGGAACAAGACGTAGAATTTCTTGAGTATGTCGTTAAGGCGTTGGTTGACCACCCGGATGACGTAAAGGTTACGAGAACCGTTGACGAGATGGGCGTCCTCATTACCCTTGATGTGCATCCGGACAACATGGGTCAAATTATCGGACGATCTGGCAACACCGCAAAGGCGATTCGCACACTTCTTCGCGTTGTGGGCATGAAAAACGATGCACGTGTTAATCTAAAGATCAATGAACCCGAAGGTGGCAGGAAAGCGCCGGGCGGCGGCGAAAGCGCAAGTGATGTTGCTAAAAGCGTTGACCAAGCGATGGAGGACTTGAAAGCGTAATTAAATTGCATAGAACATGAGAAAAGACCGTGTTACTATAAAGTGGACGCGGCTTTTTCTTTGAGGCAGAAAATTATTACCATGACTTTTCATATTATTACAATTTTTCCTGAAACCATCCGCTCATACGTAGATGAGTCAATTCTTGGACGGGCGCAAAAAAAGGGTCTTATTAAAATAAAATTATACAACCCCCGCGATTTTACAAAGGATAAACACAGGAGAGTGGACGACAAGCCATACGGAGGAGGACCTGGGATGGTAATGCAAGCAGGGCCAATTTTGCGTGCGGTGAAGAAAGCCCGAGGAAGAAAAAAGAATGTAAAGATCGTCATACTCTCTCCTTCCGGAAAGCAGTTCACCAATATCTATGCGAAAACACTTTCAAAAAAACACAAAGACATCATTTTGATTTCCGGTCGCTATGAAGGCATAGACGCGAGGGTGAAAAAAATATTGCGTGCCGAGGAAATATCCATTGGCCCTTTCGTGCTCACCGGCGGAGAGGTTCCTGCCATGGCGGTGGTTGACGCGGTAGCACGGCAGATACCCGGAGTGCTGGGGCGAGAAGCATCGCTTGAAGAAAAAAGGATCGCAAGTTCTGAAATGTACACGCGGCCGGAAGTGATTGCCTACAGAGGGAAAAATTACCGAGCCCCAAAGGTTCTCCTTTCGGGTGACCACAAGGAGATAGAAGGGTGGAGAAACGGGAGGAGATAAGAGTCCTAAGAAATCTAGGATCCATCTCAAAATACCTCCAAAAAGATATCCACACCCAAGTTTTTTCAGAGTATTGACAAAAAATGTATAATGAGTATACTTGCGTCTACGCTTGGAAGATTGAGTTAATGCTGGATTCTCCTAATTGTTTTAATATTAATATATAAGCCCTAGCTGTTTTGCTAAATACACATATCGTTAGCTAGTTCACATTAGTTTTTAATAATAAGGGTAATATCTTACCCTGTTTTTTGTTTCTGTATGAAAGAAAAAAAATATTTTTCAAGATACAAGAAACCCTTGGTAGAATTGCCAAGTTTTATAGAGACCCAGATGAGGTCTTACAAATGGCTTATAGAGAAGGGGTTCTCTGAGATATTTAGGGAGTTTTCGCCGATCAAAGATTATGCGGAGAAGAAATTCGAATTGGATTTCGTGAGCTTTGAGTTGGGCGAACCCAAATATGACGAACACTATGCAAAGGAAAACAAGCTCACGTATGAATCCACGCTAAGGTCAAAAATAAGGCTCGTGAACAAAAATCTGGGTACGACCAAAGAGCAGGAGATATTTATGGCGGATTTTCCGATGATGACGAGTCACGGGACATTCATAATAAACGGCGTTGAGAGGGTTATTGTTCCGCAGCTTGCTAGATCGTCTGGCGTGTCGTTCACCGTGCAAGAAACAAAGGGGAGGAGATATTTTGGAGCCAAGATCATACCTGCTCGTGGTGCATGGGTTGAAATGGAATCAGACCCAGACGGTGCCATCTATGTAAGAATTGACAAAAAAAGGAAGTTTTCCGTTTCCTCTCTTTTGCGCGTGTTTGGCATGGAGAGCGACAAGGAAATGAAGGCGGCGTTTGGTGGTGAGGCCAGAGCGTGTATAGAGATCTCGCTAGAAAAGGATACTGCGAAGACGGCGGAAGAATCGTATGTGGAGATACATAAACGCCTAAGAAACGGAGAGCTTGCCACGCCCGACAATGCAAAAGAATTCATCAATTCTATTTTCAGCAAAGAGCGATACGATCTCTCTGAAGTTGGTCGTTTTAAATTAAATAAAAGATTTGGTGGCGACACAGAACGCGCATCTTTGGAAAAGAGAATACTTTCCATTGATGACCTGTTGGTTATTATTTCCCACATTGTTAAATTAAACAACACACCGGGCGCGATTCCTGATGATATTGACCACTTGGGGTCAAGAAGGATTCGCCCTGTTGGAGAAATGCTTCAGCAGAAACTGCGAGTCGGCATGTCTCAAATGAAGAGGAACATCCAAGACAGGATGTCAACGATTGAACCTGATACGCTTCTGCCTATACAATTTATCGCTCCGCGGCCTCTTCAAGCGCGGATCAAAGAATTTTTCACTACTAACCAGCTTTCGCAGTTTATGATGCAGTACAATGTTCTCTCCGAGATCGAGCATCTAAGAACGCTTTCTGCGCTGGGTCCTGGTGGATTGACGCGCGAGCGAGCGGGTCTTGAGGTGCGCGATGTGCACTCTTCTCATTACGGGAGGCTTTGCCCCATACATACACCAGAAGGACCCAACATCGGGCTTATTTTGAGGCTTGCAACTTATGTGCGCGTAAATGAATTCGGGATGCTTGAAACTCCCTATGTAAAAGTCAAAAACGGGAAGATTAGCGGCGAGGTTGTATACCTGGACGCTCTGGAAGAGGAACAATACCACATCGCACATGCGGCCACGAAATATAATGCGAAAGGAAACATATTGGATGAGCGTGTTGAAGTGAGAGTGAATACAAAACCGAGGATCGTTGACAGGAAGGACGTCAATTTGATTGACGTTGCTCCCAACCAAGCGTTCTCGATCGCTACTTCCATGATCCCTTTTCTTGAGCACAATGATGCCAACAGGGCGCTTATGGGATCAAATATGCAAAAGCAGGCTACCCCTTCCATTGTTCCGGAGGCACCGATCGTGGCGACCGGCATGGAGGAAAAAGCAGCACGCGACACAGGAAGACTTGTTCTTGCACAGGAAGATGGAGTCGTGATGTCAGTTGACGCGAAAAAAATTGTTATAAAGACGGGCAAGGAAAAAAAACATGAGTATAGGTTAGTGAATTATATGAGGACAAATGGATTTACCGCTTCCCACCATAGACCTGCCGTCAAGTTGGGACAAAGGGTGGGGAAGGGAGACCTTTTGGCTGACACGTCCTCTTCCGCCGGCGGACAAATGGCGTTGGGACAGAATATGCTCGTCGCTTTCATGTCGTGGGGAGGAGCGAACTATGAAGATGCCATTATTATTTCAGAGAAAGTCGTCAAGGACAGCAGGTTTACCAGCATTCATGTGGATGAGTTCATTGTGAATGTAAGGGACACTAAATTGGGACCTGAAATTACCACGCACGACATTCCGAATGTTGGAGAAGTGAAACTCAAAGACCTTGATGAGGATGGGATCGTGCGTATCGGGGCGGAAGTTTATTCGGGCGATATTTTGGTGGGGAAAATCACTCCGAAAGGAGAAGCGGAACTTACACCGGAAGAACGACTTCTCCGCTCCATCTTTGGAGAGAAAGCCCGTGACGTAAAAGACACATCTCTTCGATTGGGACACGGCAAGCGCGGGCGTATTGTAGGTGTTAAAGTGTTTTCAAGAGAAAGAGGGGACAACCTTGATTCCGGCATCATCAAGAGAATTCATATTGAAGTGGCGCAGTTGCGCAGCATCACAGTCGGCGACAAACTAGCGGGGCGTCACGGCAACAAAGGTGTTATATCCATTGTCTTACCGGAGGAAGATATGCCTTTCATGGAAGATGGAACGCCAGTTGATGTAATACTTACTCCATTGGGTGTTCCTTCTCGTATGAACCTTGGACAGATACTTGAACTCCATCTTGGCCTCGCGGCACAAAAGCATGGCTATCAGGCGATCGTTCCTGCATTCATGGGTGCCACTTCCACGGAGATCAAAGAGGAACTTACGAAAGCGGGATTTGACGCTGGCGGTAAAATGAAACTTTATGACGGAAGAACGGGCGAATCATTTGAGCAGGATATCGCAGTTGGATATATGTATATACTTAAGTTGCACCACATGGTTGAGGACAAGATCCACATGCGTTCGATCGGTCCTTATTCTCTCATTACCCAGCAGCCGTTGGGCGGCAAGGCGCAAGGCGGCGGGCAGCGTTTCGGGGAGATGGAAGTATGGGCGCTTGAAGGATACGGCGCCGCCTACACTCTTAGAGAAGTACTTACTGTGAAATCAGACGACATTCTCGGACGCTCCCGCGCCTTTGATGCACTTGTAAAGGGAGATGATATTACGGAATCGCATCTACCAGAATCATTCAACGTGCTTTTGTATAACTTGAGAGGGCTGTCTCTTGACGTTGAGTTAAAAAAACAAAAAGGGAAAGACGGAAGTTAATCGTTAACACATAAATCATGAGAGATAAACCAGAACATTTTGAATCGTTGGTGCTTAAATTGGCTTCCCCTGAGCGGATCAGGGAGTGGTCGCACGGGGAGGTGGTAAAACCTGAAACGATCAATTACAGAACTCAAAGGAGCGAGAGGGGAGGGCTTTTTGATGAAAGGATATTCGGTCCGGAGAAAGATTATGAATGTTATTGCGGCAAGTACAAGAGGATACGGTACAAAGGAATTGTGTGCGAGAAGTGCGGTGTTGAAGTTACACGTTCTATCGTGAGGCGAGAGAGAATGGGACATATTGAACTTGCAAGTCCCGTTGCGCATATCTGGTTTTTGCGCGGAGTACCGTCAAGAATAGGACTCATGCTCGGCCTCTCCGTTGCCGAGCTGGAAAAAGTAATATATTTTGCGGGTTATATAATCACGAGTGTCAATGAGAACGAGAAAGCTAGGGTGATGAAAAGCCTTGATGGAGAATATAAAACGAAGGTCAAATCTCTGAGTGATGAGAGATCAAAAGAAAAACTAAAAGAGCTTTTGGTGAACGCAAAGAAAGAGTTAACGGAGATAGGAGAGGGGAAAATTTTGGACGAAGTCTCCTACCACAGGTTCTCTATTAAGTATGGGACGATTTTTGAAGCGGACATCGGAGCGAAAGCTATATATGATATTTTCAAAAAAATTGATCTGAATAAACTTTTGGATGCGTTAAATGCTCGGCTTGAAAAAGCGGGTGCTGCGGAGAAAGTGAAAGTTCGCAAAAGACTTGGTCTCGTGAAATCTCTGATCCGTTCAAAAATAAGACCTGAATGGATGTTTGTAACGGTTATCCCCATAACTCCCCCGGCGCTCCGCCCCATGGTTGCGCTTGAGGGTGGCAGACATGCCACCGCCGGAGTTAATGATCTCTACCGCAGGGTTATCAACAGGAACAACCGGCTGAAGAAGCTCAAAGACATAGGAGCGCCCGAGGTAATACTCCGAAATGAAAAAAGAATACTGCAGGAAGCCGTTGATTCATTGATTGACAATTCGATCCGCCGCATGAAATCAACAACATTGGGTCAAATGCAAAAGAGAACACTTAAATCTCTCGCCGATACCCTAAAGGGAAAAGGGGGACTCTTTAGGCAGAATCTCTTGGGGAAACGAGTTGACTATTCTGGGCGATCGGTGATCGTTGTGGGCCCCGACTTGAAGCTTGACCAGTGCGGATTGCCGAAGAAGATGGCACTTGAGCTCTTTCGCCCCTTCGTTATTTCAAAGATACTGCAACGCGAACTAGCGTTTAACATACGCGGCGCTGGGCGCTTGATTGATGAAAGAAACGCGGAAGTGTGGGCCATCCTTGAAGAAGTGATCAAGGATAAATATGTGTTGCTCAACCGCGCCCCCACGCTTCACCGCTTGGGCATTCAGGCATTTCATCCTGTTTTGATCGAAGGGAACGCAATCCGCATTCATCCGCTTGTGTGTACCGCATTCAACGCGGACTTTGACGGAGATCAGATGGCCGTCCACGTGCCTCTTTCAAAGAATGCACAGAAAGAGGCGCGGGAATTAATGGCGGCCAGTAAGAACCTCTTGGGACCGGGGAATGGTGACCCCATCGTTAACCCCAAACTTGATATCGTACTGGGTTGTTATTGGATGACCAAGATCATTGAGGGGGACAAGGGAGAGAACAAAAGCTTCTCGTCACCCAATAACGCCATTACAGCATATGATTTTGGTGTTGTGGGATTTCGGTCAAAGGTCAGGGTAATGCCGACAGATAGTCCCAAATACAAAGAATTTAACGGAAAAATATTTGAAACATCTGTGGGAAGGCTATTGTTCAACAGCGTACTTCCGCGGGATTTTCCATACATCAATAAAGATATAGAAAAGAAGGAATTGGAAAACATCGTTGACGATATCATACAGCAGTACGGTTTTGAAGGAACGCCGAAAGTATTGGATAAGATAAAAGACTTTGGCTATAAATATGTTACGAGATCGGGTATTACATGGGGAATTGATGAGATACGTGTGCCTAAAGAGAAAAAGGGCATTATAGCGAAAGCGAGAAAAAAAGCTGACGAAGTGTTGTATCAGTATGACGAAGGTCTTCTATCCGAAGAAGAGCGATACAGAAAAACCGTAGAGGTGTGGCAGGGCGCCAAAGACGAGATAGAGGCCATTATGCCGGGGACGCTTGAAAAAGACGGCTCCGTATATGACATGATCAAGTCGGGAGCTCGGGGGTCGTACTCCCAGGTTACGCAAATGGGTGGCATGAAGGGTCTTATCATAAACCCCGCGGGGCGCATTATTGATTTTCCCATCATTCCTTCGTCCAAGGAAGGGCTTTCTCCGATAGAATATTTTGTGACGACCCACGGCGCGCGAAAGGGAGCTGCTGATACGGCGCTCAACACCGCAAAGGCGGGGTATCTCACGCGTCGACTTGTTGACGTTGCACAGGATGCGGTTATTACAAAAGAAGACTGCGGCGAGAGGGAAGGAAAGCGTGTGGTGCAAGAGTCCCTCGCGGGATTTGAAATACCCCTCTCAAAAAATATAAGAGGAAGAATTCTAGCTAGTGATATTGTGGCAACAGGTGGCAAGATATTGCGGAAGAGGGGCGACCTGCTCTCAAAGCGCGATGCGCTTGAGATAGAGGATGCGGGTATAGAAGAGGTTTTTGTTAGATCACCACTTACGTGCAATAACTCCTACGGCATTTGCAGAAAATGCTACGGCATTGATATGAGCAGAAACGAACTTGTGAAGCTTGGAGAAGCGGTGGGCATTATTGCGGCGCAGGCGATCGGGGAACCTGGAACACAGCTTACCATGAGAACATTCCATGCCGGAGGGATCGCTTCTGTGGGCGGTGACATCACGCAAGGTTTGCCGCGTGTTGAAGAGATATTTGAGAGAAGGATACCGAAGAGTTCTGCTGTGATAAGCACGGGAGACGGGGAAGTCGTAGAGGTGGTAGATATGTCTGAAGAAAAGAAGATCATCATCCTTCCCGACATGCCGGAGAGCAAGTCCAAGAAACGCGTCGCGGTTGAGTACGCGATTCCCCTCAAGAGGATGTCTCTTGTTAAGGCGGGGGATAAGGTTCTGGAAGGAGATATTTTAACGGACGGCTCGGCAGATATTCCCAGTTTATTCAAGTACGCTGGAAAGAGTAGGACGGAAAACTATATCATGAGCGAAGTGAACAAGATATATGAGCTCCAGGGAGCTTCCATATCTAGAAAGCATATTGAGGTTATTATAAGACAGATGTTCTCCAGAAAGAAAATAAAAGATGCAGGCGATACGATATTTACGATTGGGCAAATCGTTGAAAATGCCAGTTTTGTTGTGGAAAATAAGAGAGTTGCAGAAGAGGGAGGGCAGAAGGCAAAAGGAGAATCTATTGTCTTGGGCATATCCAATGTTGCGCTGACAACGCAGAGCTGGCTGTCCGCCGCTTCGTTTGAAAACACCACTCGTGTGCTTATAGAGGCGGCGATTCGCGGGAGAGAAGATAAATTAAGAGGACTCAAAGAAAACGTCATTCTTGGCCGCTTGATTCCCGCAGGAACCGGATTCAAAAAAGACGGTGAGAAGAAAGAAAGTAGCGATAGTGACGAGGATGGAAAATAATCCCTCTTGTTAAATCTCCCAATTTACGGCGCGGTTACACTTGTTACATTGCTGCATCGTTGAAACACATTGGCAATGCAACGATGCGCGTTCCTATCCGCCAGCTTGCAGATGGCGGATATGGGTAACAATATAGCAATGTAACAATGTAATCTCATGTCTTCACATGTGGAACAAATCAAAGAGAGACTAGATATTGCGGACGTTGTGGAGTCTTATATAAAGCTGGAGCGCGCGGGCAGCAACCTCAAGGCTCGTTGCCCGTTCCATAATGAAAAGACGCCGTCATTTATTGTGTCTCCCGCGCGACAGACATATCATTGTTTCGGATGCAATGTGGGGGGAGACATATTCAGTTTTGTGGCCGAAATGGAAGGGCTGGATTTTCGCGGCGCGCTCAAAGTTCTGGCGGATCGCGCGGGAGTCGAGATCACCAACGTCAATCCGGCGGTCGCCTCTGAAAAAGAAAAACTTTTTGCAGTACTTGAGGCCGCAACACGATTTTTTGAGGGACAACTCGCGACAGAGAGAAAAGTTATCGTCTATCTGAAAGAGCGGGGCGTGGAAGAGAGGACGATGAAGATGTTTAGGTTGGGATACGCTCCGGATGATTGGCGCACACTCTGCGGCGTCTTAGGAAAGGAAGGATTTTCAGAGACTATATTACAAAAAGCAGGACTTGCGATAGGAGGAGAGCGAGGGCACTATGACAGATTCAGGGGGAGGATAATGTTTCCGATCACGGACTCCTCCGGAAGAGTGGTCG
>BTQM01000024.1:0-12334 GCA_036985875.1 Patescibacteria group bacterium | reverse complement strand
CATTGGTGAACGATCCGGAAATCATTTTAGGAGACGAACCGACCGGCAATCTGGATTCAGCGACGGGCGGCAAAATTCTGGACATGTTGATTGATCTGAATAAAGTCCACAAAAAAACGCTTATTATAGTCACGCACGATGCCGACATCGCGGAAAAAGCGGACCAGATCATAGCTTTCAAAGACGGCCGCCTTGTGCGAGACCACAAGTCTCATAAAAAGGCGTATACGGAATAATCATGCTCAAAGACTTTATAATCTTAACTCTAAAAGGCATCAGGTACAGGCCAATAAGAAGCTGGCTTACGGTCTTGGGTATCGTCATCGGCATAATGCTCGTCGTCATCATCCTTGCTTTGGGTAGCGGCATCCAAAATGCCGTGAGTAAAACCCTTCAGTCGTTCGGTTCTGATCTGATCATGATCTTCCCCGGCAAAGAGACCAATCCCTTGGTGGGGTTTTTGGGCGGGCAGAAATTCAAAGAAAAAGATTTGATGGATCTGGAAAAAATTGATGGAGTGAAATTCGTTGTGCCGATGGAGGTAGCGATATTGAACTCCGAATACAGAGGAGAGAAGAAATCAATCTTGATCCATGCCGCTCCGTGGTCGGGAATGAAAGAAACATACGAGGAATCTCAGGGAATAAAATTGGAAAAAGGCAAATGGCCTCAAGACGACCAAGCAAAAGAAGTTGTTCTGGGCTATAAAACCGTCAATGATCTCTTCAAGAATAAGATGCGGCTTGGCGACGAGATTATAATAAAATCCAAAAGGATGAAGGTGGTTGGCGTTGTCTCTGAAGTTGGAGAACAGATGTCTGATAATACGCTCTATATATCTTTGGCTATTTTTCGCGACATGGTCGGACTAAGAGGGGTGGCGGGGTCGGCTTTAGTAAAGGCCATGCCGGATTCCAACATCAATCTTGTTGCCAAACAAATAAGATTTCAGCTTTCCAAGCAAGAAGTCGTCCGCGATTTCTCCGTCTTGACTCCTGAAAAGTCGGAACGGCTGATCGGCAACGTCCTTTCCATCATTGAGCTCGTTCTGGTCACCATCGCGCTGATCTCTCTTGTCGTCGGGGCGGTGGGCGTCATGAACACAATGTACACTTCCGTTCTGGAGAGGACGAAGCAGATCGGCATCATGAAAGCCATCGGCGCTTCAAATGACGCCATCCTGTCGCTGTTCCTCATAGAATCCGGAATGATAGGTTTGGTCGGGGGAGTCCTCGGGGTCATTCTTGGAATACTGTCGGCGTACTTTATCGGCGTGATCGCGGCCGGTTTCGGCGTCAACGGTCTGTTCTCCTTTGCTTCATTGGACTTCTTCGGCATCTTTGTTGTCTTGCTTATCACTTTTATTATAGGCGTAGTATCTGGAGTACTGCCAGCAAAGCAAGCTTCACATATGGAGCCAGCTGAAGCATTGAGATATGAGTAAAGAAAATAAGAAAATAAAAAAATGGTTTTAATTCTAAGCATCGTTTTCGGCATGATTCTGGGGGTTGTCCATTTCTGGAGCGAGAGATTGTATTTCAAGACAGAGTCATCCAGAGATAGAGTCGCATCTTTTGTGGCGGGAGTTTCCGTCACTTATGTATTCCTTCTTCTTCTGCCCGATATTTACGAGGGAGTAGGACACCTCAACAGATGGGTATTCATTTTGGTACTGGCCGGCTTCGGCTTGGTGCATTTAGCAGAAAAATATCTTTACCAACACACCCACGGAGAGGAAAGATTATTCAGAAGCAAGGAGGTTCATTTCTTTGTGCTCTTTTCCTATTATTTTTTGATCGGGGTGATACTTTTTGTCATCCTTGGGCAGAGCATTTTGAAGGGAACGATGTTTTTCGTGCCGCTTTTGTTTTACGCAATCGTAGGGCGAGTTTCCTTCGCAAAGGTCCATTCGCACATTAGGGAGCAGATATTTTTTAGATGGCTCCTAGCTTTCTCTTCCGTATTGGGAGTTTTGGCCGCACCTTTGATCATTGGCGGATCAACCTTTTATCACGCCCTTTTGGCCTTCATTACCGGCAGTTTCCTTTATCTGGCCATCGTAGATTTTATCCCGACCGGAGAGCGCGGCCGCCCTGTTTATTTTCTTATCGGAGCAGGGCTTTACACAATCCTGATTGCCTTAATCTGGATTATCTAAGGGCCTCTTCTAGGTATCGTGCTGAGCTAGAATCCTGCAATTTTCAGTCAACAAGTGCTATTTTTGCTGACTGGCAGCGACATCTTGAACATATAAGTTTTCCGCAACTCTTAAATTGACAGCAATATCCCATGGGGGATATTGTAAAAATACGGGGTCCAACATCGCTAGCGAAAATTAACCATAACGAAAAAAGGTCGTTCATTATTATCTGTGATTTGGTAAATATATGCACAACAAACTAAACGTATTTGCGTTGGCAAATGCGGCAGCAGCCATAGCCGCGCTTGGAATGCTTACCCTTGGCGTACTGGGTAACTTGAGAATATACACTGGGGCGGTGGAGATGATGCAGCAGTGGCACTTGTTTTTCTCGTTGGATGTGGTTGGTATCATTGCGGGAATGATAGAGGGTGCCGTGATAAGCTTCGTATTCGCTTATCTCTTCGGTCTGGCGTACAACAAGCTCGCCAGAGAATAATGTAATGCAACGGGTTGAAAGATGGAAACCGCCACAGCTACATCGGCGGAAATGCAATGTTTTTTCCCGATAAGAGCGGCGAATTCGTAGCGCTTGTTTGGGGTTCAATGCTACGCAAGCATATGAAAAATTAAATGTTCGAAAAACCTCGACGCTCGGTGTCGAGGTTTTTCCACCCATTAGAAGTTGACAAATTATTTAAATGGTTATATAAATAACCTCAGAATGAATATGGGTGTTCTTCATATCCTTTTTTGTCATCAAAAGTAAGGAGGGGCAAAATGAATACATACCTTAGACTGCTTGCGGTGATGGTTGCGGCAGTGAGTTTTTTTGCGACACCGGAAAACGCTTCAGCGTACCCTGGTGCCGGTTATTCTAATTCCGGTAACAGCCAAGGTCAACTGAGCAGCTATGTGAATACGTATCCGCCTGGAAACATGTTCGGGGGACACATAGTACCAAACAAGCTCACCAGCGATAGCGGAAGAGTGCTTCGTCTTATATCAAGTAAAGTGACCGGTTGCTTAAGTAAAAAAGACATACCATTGGACGGTAAGCAATTCAAGGGAAAGGTGCCAGAGAAACTCTTGAAGAGGGCTGTGGCATGGGCACCCAAGGAAACGGACTACCTAGTAGTGAAAATTGTCAATGGCGTAAAGAGTTCTTCTTTCAGTTTATTCGGGATTGTCAGCGTCACAAAAGGACCGCGGTCAAGATACGACGGCAACATGGGCGGAACAACAGCAACAGGACGCCCTATCGCATATATACAGATTAGTGCCTGTCGATATGGAGGCCCCATGATACCGTCAAAGACTGGAAAAAATACCGACCAAGGCAGTAAAAAAAATTGAATAGAGAAATATTTTCCTATTCAAAAACCCCGACACCAAATGTCGGGGTTTTTCTACCCTTGGAAGTTGACATAGTGGCTTGTTCGCATTATGCTTCCTGATAGCGTGTTCTTTGCAACGTAATATTTTAAAATGGAGAAAACAATGAAAATACTTCTTGATAAACTCAATATCAAAGACATAAATCCTGGTGCATGCACCGGTTCCAACGGCTGGATCGACACCAAGGGACCAAAGATCGTCTCGTACAACCCCGCCACGGGAGAACCTATTGCAGCTGTGCGGGAAACGACGAAAGAAGAGTATCGCATTGTTGCGCAAAAAGCCGAGAATACATTTAAGAACTGGCGTGCCATGCCGGCGCCCAAGCGCGGCGAGGTGGTGCGCGATCTGGGCGAAGCGCTACGTGAGTATAAGGAGCCCCTGGGCGACTTGATAGCATTAGAGATGGGGAAGATCCGCTCCGAAGGGCACGGCGAGGTGCAGGAGATGATCGATATGTGTGATCTTGCCGTGGGATTTTCGCGCCAGCTCTATGGCGCTACAATGCACAGCGAACGCCCAGGCCACCGAATGTACGAGCAGTGGCATCCGCTTGGTCCGGTAGGCATCATCACCGCTTTCAATTTTCCAGTCGCGGTGTGGGCATGGAACGCGGCTGTTGCCGCAGTATGCGGCGATACTGTCGTCTGGAAACCGTCAGAATTGACGCCGCTTACCGCAATCGCCGTACAACACATCACCAACCGCGTCATGGCTGATCACGGACTGGAAGGAGTGTTTACATTAGCTATAGGTGGCGCACAGATCGGCGAGGCAATGGCGAGAGACAAGCGTTTGCCGCTTATCTCTTTTACCGGCTCGGTAGAGACGGGATGGGGAGTTGCGGAAACGGTGGTCAGGCGTCATGGTGAATACCTTCTGGAGCTTGGCGGCAACAATGCCATCATTGTGGAAGCTGATGCCGACATTGAGCTCGCCGTACGCGCTATTGCATTCGGCGCGGTGGGAACGGCAGGACAGCGCTGCACGAGCACGCGGCGCGTCATCGCGCATGCGTCAATTGCTCCAGAACTTACCGATCGACTTATGAAGCTCTACAAGAAAGTCCCCGTCGGCAACCCGATGGATGAAGGCACTCTCATGGGTCCCCTCATCAATGAAAAAGCAGTTGGGAGTATGATGGCGGCACTCAAGCGCGCCGAGAAAGAAGGAGGGAATATCCTCTGCGGCGGTAGACGGCTGCCCGAACTCGGAGCTACATTCGTTGAGCCGGCTGTCGTGAAGATGCCGAAGCAGACGCCTTTGATGTACGAAGAGACATTCGCACCAGTGCTCTACATCGTGGAGTATGAGGACCTTGACGAGGCGATCACAATACAAAACGCCGTTACACAAGGACTCTCCAGTGCGATCTTCACCACCAACGTGCTTTCCGCGGAGAAATTCCTCTCCGTTGAAGGGTCGGACTGCGGCATCGCAAACGTCAACATCGGCACATCAGGCGCCGAGATCGGCGGAGCGTTCGGCGGAGAAAAGGATACGGGCGGCGGACGTGAAGCCGGCTCGGACGCATGGAAAGCATACATGCGCCGCCAGACGAACACCATCAACTACTCCAAAGACTTGCCGTTGGCGCAAGGCGTGAAGTTTGACGTTGATTAGCGTTTCTGCGTAAGCAGGCGCAAGCCCCGCATTAAAACCATGCGGGGCTTTTTTGATGATTATGTCGCGTTGATTGACACACGTCACCAAAAGCATATATTTAAATTTAGATATATGCTTTGTTCATAGACAATAGAAAGGAGTGCACGCATGAAAAAAGGCACATCATTTCGTGGTTATCTTGCCAATCTTAGAAAGGCCTCAAAAACTCTTGAGCTTTCGCAGAAAGAAGTTGACCTTCTGAAAAAACCTGATCATGTTATTGAGAAAAAAATTCCCATCACTACTGAAAGCGGGGAGAAGCGGGTGTTTGACGCATATCGCGTACAATTTAATAATGCGCGCGGTCCCTATAAGGGAGGTGTTCGATTCCATCCTGATGCGGATATTGAAGAGGTAAAAGCGCTGGCTGCAGCCATGGCAATAAAGTGCGCAGTAGTAGGTATACCTTTTGGCGGAGCAAAAGGGGGTGTACAGATTGATCCAAGGGATTATCATCCACACGATATGGAGAAAATTGCCCGCGAATGGGTACAGGTAATGAATCCTCTTATTGGCAAAGATAAGGATATCCCTGCCCCTGACGTGGGCACTGATGAAAATACCATGGCCTATATGTTGGATGAATACGAAAATATCACAGAGCGAAGCGAACCGGGAGTTGTTACGGGCAAGCCCATCGAGCTTGGGGGAAGTCAGGGGCGCAACAGCGCAACTGCACAAGGAGGAGTCTATGTTCTGGAGGAAGTGCTTGATACTCTTGATATCCCAAAAGACCATCTGCGTGTCGCAATCCAGGGCTTTGGAAAAGTCGGCTACCATGTGGCCCGTATTCTCCATCAGCACGGATACACGATCGTCGCGATATCGGACATCACTGGAGGTATGTACAGCAAGGGCGGAATTGATCCGCAGCGCATGTATAAAAATATGCTGGAAACACCCGACGCTCCCGATATCCATCGGGCTTCTGAGAAGCTTCTAAAAAAAGATCATGGGCAAATCATCACCAACGAGGAACTTCTCGCGTGTGATTGTGATATTTTGATCCCGGCTGCGATCGAAGGTCAAATTCGTGTGGACAATGCGTCGAACATAAAAGCAAAGATCGTGCTTGAACTTGCAAACGGCCCCACTACCACTCAAGCCGACGCCATACTGCGCAAAAAGTGCGTAGTCGTGGTACCAGACGTTTTGGCGAACGCGGGAGGAGTCACTGTCAGCTATTTTGAGTGGGTGCAAAACCACATGCACTATTACTGGAGCGAGAAAGAAGTGCTTGAAAAACTCAAACCTATCATGGTGCGGGCATGTTTGGATATGTGGAAATTGTCCAAAGAAAAAAATATTTCTTTGCGCGACGCGGCATTCATATTGGGTGTGAAAAGGATTGTGGAAGCGATGAGGTTGAGAGGAAGGTGCTAAGCCGATCCCCGAGAAAACGGGATTGGCCGTACAGCGTCATATATTGACAACCTCATTTTATTGTGGTATCTTTAGAAAAGATATCGTGGACAAATACGGGAGATACTCATGAAAACATTTGACGAGGAAGCCGCCGAGCGAGAGTTTGAACGGCAAATGAAGCTTTTGCAAGATGACCCGACGGAATTTGAGCGTCAGTCCAGAGAAAAAATTGAAAAGGTGATACAAAATGCACCGCCACACCTCCAAAAGCGCCTGCATGGGATACAGTTTCAAATTGACACCACCCTTGCGCACTATAAAAACCCCATAGCGCGCATGAATAAGATGGTGGAACTGTTTTGGATCAAAGCACAGAAATTGGATGATGCGCTTCGCGGACTTCATCCTTCTCCCAAGAGAGATGAAGAAGCAAGAGTAATTCCATTCCTGGCAAAAGACCGTTAGTGGTTGTGGAAACTGCTCGCACTCAACATGGGTGTGGCCCCCGAATAATCAAAATTCTTTGGGGGCTTTTTCTTACCCCATAAGCTATTGACGGATAACGCAAAGTTCGTTATGCTAGGCGCAGAAGCTATTGTAGATTAACAATGAGTTGTTTGAAAGGGGGCAGAAATGAAACACATGATCCTGTTCTTGATGTTGTGTGCTATGAGCATTCCTGCGTTTGCGGCGGAATGGTCAATGTCGTACGGCATTGATGCCGTTCACGGAGAGAGTTCAAAAGTGATATTCCTTGAACGACACAGCAAGAACTACACGTTGTATGGTAGTGTCTTGTCCGGAAAAATTTTTGATGATAGGAAGGCCTACGCGCTCGGAGGGGAATACATCCTTAAGTCTAAGTCTAAAAGATTTATCTTCGGCGGAGGACTCGTTTATCTTAGCGAGACCAACGAAGTCAATGGTACAAAGCTTAATTTTTCGTTCTCCGCGCGGTACGTGTTGAATGAGAACTGGTCATTATTCTATCGGCATTGGTCACACGGGCGACAGCTCGGCATTAAGGAAGATAAAGAAAACGACGGTTGGAACTTCCTCGGCATAGAGCGCAGATTCTAATCCGTTAAGAAAATCGCGCATTCGCGTGAACTTGAAGTTTTTCTCTTACGGGCCACTTTTAAAGTGGCCTGTTTTTGTGGGTAACATATCACAAAAACATGAACAATGAGGATTTATATGATATCATGGTGCCATGAATAATAATGAACGTGGTCACCGTCTTTTAACATTTGAATATAACCGGATCACTCCCCAAGTTTTTCTTGGGACCACTATGTGCTGCCAAGCGCATTTTAGCAAAGAGCTTTTGGAAAAAGGGGTATCCGCTGACATTTCTCTGCAAGAGGAGTATATAGATGCCCCTCGCGGCGTTGAAGCGTTTCTCTGGATACCAGTAGAAGATGGCACATCACCGACGCAGGATCAGCTTGATCTGGGGGTGGCGACCATAGACGAGCTTGTTAGCAAGGGTAAAAAGGTGTATATCCACTGTAAGTTCGGACATGGGAGGGGTCCGATGCTCCTTGCCGCTTATTTAATACGAAAGGGCAGCGGGGTGAAGGAAGCGCTTGCATCCATAAAAGAAAAAAGGTCAGTCATTCATCTGAATAATGCCCAGTTTGGTGCATTAAAGGAATTTGAAAAGCGATACGTAGACATCGCGCGAGAACGGCCCGCACAAGAATAAGCATAGTATTTGCAATTATTGGATTAGTAGGGAGGGAACAGACGGAATTATATAGAGCTCGTTACGAGAATCAACGACTTGAAATAGACGATTAAGGAGTTGCAAGAAAGACTCCACGTCGTGACGGACGTATGACAACAGGTCAAGAGGTCTTGAAAGACCGGCTTGCATATGCCCTCACGCCTCTGTACATTTCTATGGCGTGTAGTATAAAAGATATTGGGAAGAAATAACGTCCATCTACAACGAAATAGGAGAGGGGACATGGTATCCGAACTGACTTCCGAAGATGAGATGAATTTGAAAGACCACGTTCGCGGTCTTTATACCAACCTTAGAGACGCTCTGCGAGAAGCGACGAGGGAAAGCGACGGGATTGCGTTCGTGTGCATCGACCCACACGATGTTTTGATTCTGGAATCGGCGTTTAGATTGCTCGTTGAGAGAAACAGGGAGAGTTGTAATAAGACCCCCCTCCTTGACGCGGGATGCAAAGTAGAGCTTGCGCTGAATGCAGCACTACCGCACCTTCAAACAGTAAGCGATGATCCACTTGAGATACAATTTGACGTATGGTGGATATTTTGCGCGTCCTTCATGGCACTGTTTTCGTTGGAAGCCCAAGCTGGCGCCATCACTGTGCATAGAGAGGATAATCTTAATATGGAAGAATTGAGGGGGTTCTTTACGCAGGTGCCTTATGACAAGATCGTGTCGGTGAGAAAAATGCAAATGAGCGACATGATTTACGCGCGATTTTCCCTAACACATTGATCGTATCGGCTAATGCCGTTTTCTTAAACTGTGCCACCATCGGCACAGTTTTTTTACATTTTCTTAGCGCAACTTTATAAAGCAAGAGGTGGAATTGACGAGAATCGGGGTCTACGATAATATTACAAATATGAATGATGAACACGATATCCAAGGAGAGATCAAGGAATTAGAATCTCGGCTAAGTAACCTTAAACGAGATGCGAAAAGCAACGAACCCAAGCAAAATCCATATGCTATTCCTGTTGCTATTGTGGTCGCCGGTCTCTTGATTGCTGGGGCAGTGTTTCTACAAGGTGGCTTTTCCGTCAGTGAGAAGCAGACGGAAGGCAAGGCATTGAGTCAAAATGGTGTCCCGACCTCAAGTACATCCGCCACCGACAACATCAAACCCGTAACAGATGAAGACCATATAAAGGGTGACCCTAACGCGAAAGTAATCCTCGTGGAGTTCTCGGACATTGAGTGTCCTTTCTGTAAACGTTTCCACCCGACAATGCAACAACTCATGGACGAATACGGGAAAACTGGACAGGTTGCTTGGGTATACCGTCATTTTCCGCTTGATCAAATACACTCCAAATCCCGCAAAGAAGCACAGGCAGTAGAATGCGCAAACGAACTCGGCGGGAATGATGCATTCTGGAAATATTTGGACAAGATCTTTGAGATCACACCGTCAAATGACCGGCTTGACCTTTCGCTCCTGCCGCAGGTCGCCAAGGACATCGGACTTGATCGCATACAATTTGAAGCGTGTTTAAGCGGCGACGCCAGAGGCGGTAAATATGCCGACCACATAGAGGACAATTATCAAGATGCTATCGCTTCCGGAGGAACGGGAACGCCTTACAGTGTTATTATCGCGCCGAACGGCAAAAAGTTCCCCCTTACGGGCGCTCAACCGTACGGGGCGGTGAGATCGGTCATTGAATTGGCTCTAAAAGAAGTGAAATAGCAAATATGATACTTACTGCGTTCAAGCAGGTGTTTGGCAGTATCCGGTACGCAGCGCTCGCGGTGTTTGTCGCCCTCGCGGCTTTTGCCATGGCGACTTGGCTACCGAATCTGGAGCTTATTTTCTCGGTCATTGCTTCTTCTAACGTATCGCTCTTCGACAAATTGGGCCTCTTGGCAAGCCTTACCGGTTCGATCCAAACAAACTTCACCGCTTTTTCCGCCTCCTATACGATCGCCGTTGCGATATTATTCGGCGTCAATGCGGCGATGATCCTCTACTACGTCAGACAGAAAAATAAATCGGTTGGACAAAATACAGGGGTGGCAAGTTTCGGGGGATTCGTAAGCGGTGCATTCGGCGTTGGATGCGCTGCGTGCGGTACGCTGGTTCTTGGTCCCTTTCTCGCTTTTATCGGCGCGGGGGGTCTTGTTGCGATTCTCCCGCTTAGGGGGCAGGAATTCGGCGTTCTTGCGATCGGCCTTCTCGGGACCTCCATCGCCATGGTCGCGGGAAAAATACAAATTGCATCGGGAAACAAGAAGTCGTGCGAGATGTGATCATTTTCCGTTGACTTTTTCGCGAGAACGCGGGAAAATGTACGCAAGACATGTCAAAATTTCATGACGGCAAAAATTTTTAGAAAACCCAGCAGCGTCAAACTCCCCATGCAAAAACAGGAGTTGCGCCGCGACGAATACGGCAAAGCGAAGAAGGGGATCGCCATCTGTAAAGTGTGCCACAATGTCAATTTCAAAAAGAAGTGGCACCATCCTGACTGCAGTTCGTTCAAGAATGTTAACCTGAAAGGGAAAGGGGTGCGCTTGGTCGTGTGCCCTGCGGACAAGATGATCGCGGAAGGGCTTTATGAGGGGGAAATCAGGCTCGTGAACGTTCCAAAAAAGTATGAGAGCGAACTCTTGAATCTGGTCGCGGGGTATGGCGCCAGAGCAAGAAAAAGAGATCCGCAGGATCGCATCATAGAAATCAAGAAAGCAAAAAATGGTTTCGTTGTAACTACTACCGAGAATCAGCTCGCGATAAAGCTTGCAAAGAAGATCAAGGGTGTTTTCAACAAGGTGGACATTGTCATTTCGCATTCACATGAACCATATGAGGTAGAGAGGATGCGTGTAACTTTCTTGTGACACCAATTTTTTTGTTAATGAATACACAAAATAACCCCTGTCTTGATTTGCAAGATAGGGGTTCTGAAATAGCTTAGTAGCTGATGACTGCGGTAAGGTATGTTTCTACGACACCAAGGGTAGTGGCGCCAGAGGTTTGAAACCATTGGACGCGCGCCTCAGGATGTTCTTTGAGGAACGCGTTTATTTCGCCTTTCATCTTTTCCAGCGGTTCTTTATCCAGTCCGTCAATATTTTTGCCAAAACTGTGGGTAAAAATTTCAATTTTCATAAGCACAGATCTCCTTTCGTAGGTAGAATTGAACAAAGCAAAATCCATCTCAAGAATAGCACTTCTTGAAAAATTGTCAAGTTTTTGAACTTTTCTCCGTTTGCTACGCACGCGGGTGACGTGTACAATACGAGCATGTACATACTTTTTGATATCGGGGGAACAAACATGCGTTTAGCCGCCTCAAAGGATGGAAAAACTTTTGGAGAGATCAAAACCGTTCCTACGCCGAAAAAATTTGAAGAGGGGATTGAAGCGTTCAAACGTATCGCCTCCGAGCTTTCCGGCGGAGAAAAAATTGGCGCGATAGCGGGCGGCATCGCGGGCCCCTTGGATGAGAAAAAGGGGATGGCGGTTGGAGGGCCGAACATTGGCGGCTACCACAACAAACCGATCAAAAGTGAACTTGAAGCGGCGTTTGGCGCGCCGGTCTATCTGGAGAACGACGCGGCTATGGGAGTCCTCGGTGAAGCGAACTTCGGCGCAGGAAAAGGATACGAAATCGTGGTCTATATCACGATCAGCACCGGTCTGGGAGGAGCACGGGCCGTCGGAGGCGTACTTGACCCGAGCGCAATGGGGTACGAGCCGGGCTGGCAGATCATCGCGTGTTCAGAGGTCGCGCGCGACGAGGAAAACGAGGGAGACGAACACTGCGTCAAGAGAGGATATTTATCGCATTATGTTTCCGGCGCGGAAATAGAGAAACATTACGGCAAAAAGCCCTCCGAGATCACCGACGAAACATTTTGGAACGAACGGGCAAAGTTTCTGGCATGCGGTCTCAACAACATCATCGTCCTGTGGTCACCGAACGTCATAGTGCTCGGCGGCTCCATGATGAATCAGGTCGGCATCTCTCTTGAAAAAGTACGCAGCTACACGCAAGACGCCATGCGCATCTTTC
>BTQM01000023.1:0-13597 GCA_036985875.1 Patescibacteria group bacterium | reverse complement strand
AGTGGTATCTCTGAGAATGAGAGCGGGTTTAGGAACAGTGTGGTGGTTAATCCTGTGACCGCGCCGGTGGCGACGCCTACGGTGGAGACTGTTTTTGTGACGATAGAGCCGGTGGGGGTATCAACCACTTTTTTTACTCCCACGTATGTCTTCGCGGCAACCTCTACGGCCTGATCCACCCCTTCGGTAATGATCTGGGTTACTTCAGAGATCATCTCCCTCACCTCCGTGAATGATGGCATGCTTCCTCCTATGCCTGTGAAGGTGGAGACGATCGTACTGACAGCAGAGCTTACCGCTTCACTCACCGCCTCTCCGATATCACTCACCACTTCGGTAATATCTTCCACAACATCAGGTGTTTCTTCAGGTGGTACTTCTTCAGGAGGTACTTCTTCCGGAGGCACCTCTTCAGGCGGCGTTTCTTCCTCTACTGCCTCTTCAGGTGGTGTTTCTTCGGGGGGTATCTCTGCGGGGGGTGTTTCAGGAGGTGTTTCTTCGGTTGGAGGTTCGGAAGGAGGGGAAGGTGGTGATGGCGCGCCTCCGCCCCCGCCGCCGCCTGATTCGGAATCATCAGTTAAAGACGAACAGTCAGAATCATCAGGATAGTCCACGGAGCCATCACTGTCATCATCAAGAGTGTTGTTGCACTCCGGACGAGCGTCGATCGGCCTCCAGTCCGTTTTTAATTTAAAATCAAGCGTTCCGCAGGAGCTGTTGGTCGCACAGTTAAAAAGTATCCATCCATAATTCTCACTCCATGCGTACCCTAAAAAGTCCCCTGAAGAATTGATGGTAACTCCGCCGTTTGTCGGATTGAAATTGATCCAGCCCGTGTTTTCTCCCCATGCATAACCCGAGAGCACGCCGTATCCATTATTGCTCACCCCGCTATTTGTCGGAGAAAGATTGATCCATCCGATATTTGTTCCCCATGCGTACCCCGTGATCGCGCTGTCGGTCACCGCCACAGAGCTGGAGGCGGTGCCGAAGTTTATCAAGCTGCTATCGCTCAAAAGCTGGGCGTTCTTATACGTGCTGTCGACCGTTCCGTTCGTGACAGATGCCAAAGCCACATTTGTCTGGAAGAAAATGAAAGAAAAAATTATGAGAAGAATTATTTTTGCGCGTCTTATCATTGATAGCGTAATTATATCGCATGAAATGAGAAGGTGGAACACTTCTCACTCCGCTCATAAGTTATAAGTTACACGTTACACGTGTATACCAAATACCCGAAGCGCATTATCCACGAGAGCTTTTGCGATATCCTCATGGTCTTCTCCTCTGATCTCGGCGATCCTTTTCACAACTTCCTTAACGTAGGACGGTTCATTTCTCTCTCCCCTGTGCGGTATGGGGGCAACATAGGGAGAGTCCGTCTCGGAGAGTATCATGGAAAGTGGCGCATTTTGCACCGCCTCATCATAATCGCCGGTAAAGGTGATAACTCCCGTAAAAGAAACGGAAAAATCAAGATTGAAATATTTTTTCGCCGTCTCGTGGCTTCCAGAGAAAAAATGTATGTTCCCACGCAGATTATCTCCGTACCCTTTCTTTTTTGACGAGAGAATGTCCAAAACATCAGCGTGAGCATCGCGCACATGGATCATAAGCGGCACGTCGCTTGCCGCAGCAAGATCAACCTGGCGCACAAAAAGCTCTTTCTGCCGCTTTTTCTCATCTTCCGTATCACCACCGCGAAAATAGTCCAAGCCGCACTCGCCTATGGCGACCACCTTGGGCTCTCTCGCAAGTGCTTTGTAAGCATCTGCATCAAATACCTCCGCCTTGTTGTCATTAGGATGAAGCCCCACCGACGCGAACAGGTTCTCATGCGATCCGGCAAGGCGAACGGCTTCCTTGCTTGAGGGGAGGTCGGTGCCGACAACGATGGACCAAACGCCTTCTTTCTTCATCCTGCCGATCACCTCTTCCCTGTCATCGTCAAACCGCGCGTCGTTGATATGCGAATGTATGTCAAAAAATTTCGGAAACATGATTTTTTATAAAAAGTAAAATAGTACAGTCAACTGTACTATTTTACTTTTTATTACTTGCGCATGAACAGCGGTTCTGGCATCTCGTGGTTTTTGATCGCGCTCTTTATTTTTTCTGCCGTAGTGGGGAGAAGCGGGGTGAGCATTATTGCTACATACCAAAGTTTTATAACAAGAACTTCAACATATTCTTTTGCTTTTTTTTCGTCGGTCTTTATGAGCTTGAAGGGCTGTGTAGACTGGATGAAAAAATCCATATTCCCTATTTCCGCCCAGATGCCGTCCGCAGCTTTTTGAAAAGAAAAATTACTCAATTCATTTAATATATCCTTGACGCCTGTCTGGTCATCCGCCAACACATCCTCTTCTGATGGAAGCTCCGGCCGTACGTCATAAGAAGTCACCATTTTCATGATTCTGCTCACAAGATTTCCCAGCCCGTTGGCAAGATTCGCGTTATATGCTTCCTTGAACCGCTCCATTGTTACGTCGCTGTCCTCAAAAGGATTCACTTCCCGCGCTAAAAAGTAGCGCAATGCGTCCGTACCATATTCCTCCACAAGATCAAACGGATTGATCACGTTCCCAGCGCTTTTGCTCATCTTTTTCCCGCCACTGGTAATAAAGCCGTGAATAATAATCTGCCGAGAAAGGAGAAGCCCCGCCGACATAAGCATCGCCTGCCACATCGCCGCCTGCTGGCGCAGGTTGTCCTTCCCCGCCACTTGCACCACCGGCCACCATTTTTCAAACTTCTCCATATCGCTAGGCCAGCCGATCGCGGAAATATAGTTCACCAACGCGTCAAACCACACGTACATGATGTGGTCGGGATCTCCGGGCACCGGCACGCCCCACGGCATTTTAGCTTTCAGGCGAGAAATACTGAAGTCTTGAAGTCCGCGCTCCACGAATTTCGTGATCTCGCGGAGTCGCATATCAGGCACAACAAAATCCAAATTCTCCTTATATAGCGCGAGCAGTTTGTCTTGGTACTTTGAAAAACGAAAAAAGTAATTCTCTTCTTCCCTTATCTCAAGCTCTTTGTCCGGATGCAATGGGCAACGGTCATCTTCAAGCTCCGAGTCAGTCTTTTCAAGCTCGCACCCCACGCAATATTTCACTTTGTAGTTCTTTTTGTAGATATCGCCGGCGGCATCACATTTCCGCCAAAACTCCTGTGCGGAGGCGATGTGTGCGGGATCGGTGGTGCGGGAAAAACTATCATAGCTCACGTTAAGCGCTTCTTTCAGCAACCCGAACCGCGCGGCAAACTCATCAACATATGCTTGCGGGTCCTTCCTCTCCTCTTGCGCTTTTTGATATATCTTCTGTCCGTGTTCGTCCGTACCGGTATTAAAAAAAACGTCCTTGCCCGAGAGGCGCTGTGCGCGAGCAATGATGTCTGTCTGCACGAGTTCAAGAGCAAAGCCGATATGAGGATCGGCGTTAACATACGGGAGAGTAGTGGTAATATAAAATGTGTCCTTCATTGCAATACGAGCATAGAGGCCTCGCGCTCTACTGCACGGATCCCGTCCGTGCTAACTGTTTATCTTTGGCAATGTCATTCGTAAACTCAACCAATGCCGCGGCAATAGGAACAGAGAGCAGTATCCCCAAAAATCCAGCCAGATTCGCCCCAATAATAAGAGAGAGGATAACAAGCAAGGGTGGCACGCCAACGACCTTACTCACAACAAGAGGGTATATGAGGTGGTTTTCAAACTGTTGAATAATGATATAGAGACCCACCGTCATAAGACCCAAGGATGCTCCACCATCCGCAAATCCTAATATAATGGCCGGAATAGAGGCTAAAATGGGACCAAATACAGGAATAATTTCAAATAGCGCGGCGATGATCGCCAAAAGAAATGCATACGGCACCCCCAAAATAGTAAGTCCCAAATACACTAATACCCCCACAATAAGCCCAAGCAACAGCTGCCCCTGCATCCAAAGTCCTATTTTGCGCTGTGAGCGTTGCCATAGATGGATAATATAATTTTGGTGCTTCAGCGGCGTAATGAGCCTCAAAAAATTACTTATTCCCCTTTCCTGAACAGCAAGATAAAATGAGATAATGAGGATGAGGATGAAACTGAACGCGCCGCCAAATATAAGACTGACAGCCTCAAACGCGCCGCCCGATAATCCTGTGATCGTATCTTTCAATCCGCCGACAATTTCTTTGAACGAAAGAGTTTGCGAGAGATCACCTACGATCTTTTGCGATTCCGAAAGACCCACACCCCCCGTGGACTCCGTCACACTCAATGATTCCAGATATTGCGGCAGGACAGAGGCAAGCTTTGACGCGTCATCTAAAAGCGGCGGTATGAAAAAATAGAAAATACTGACAAAAATAGCCGTCAAAATTGCATAGACGAAAATAACGGCGGGGATCCTCGGGATCTTGTATCCTGCGAACCACCTAGTCGCTGGCTCAATGGCGGATGCTATGACCACCGCAGTCAGGATCACGAGAACGAGATCTATCAATAGGTAAAGTACATAAAAAAGCAGGAGGAACAACATTACCTTTACAATACTACCTGTTGTTATATTTATGGTTATATTCTTTTTGTTCTCATCCATACGATTATCATAACACGTCTCGGCATGTTTGCTATAACATGCGAAGCACATACCTGCGTGTCGTATCGCTCTATAATTTGAAAGTTCGCGAGAGTTTTATTCTGTCTCTGTTGGGGCCAATGAACGCCATGTTGAGTCCATTATTTTTGAAAATATCGCGCGCAACCTTCCTTATCTGCGCCGGCGTTACGCTCCTGATCCGCTTTGCCATCTCCCGCGGAGAAAGAATGGATTTTTTAAGGACCTCCTGCATTCCGTAGAAATTCGCTCGCTCGTCGCTTGATTCAAGCTCAAGGAAGAGACTGCCAATAAGGTGGTCTTTCACTTTCTTAAGCTCTTCGTCCGAAACAAGCTCCTCTTTAAGTTTGCGAAACTCGCCTAACATGGCGCCTATCACCTCCCTCACCCTCCGATTATCTACACCTACGGATGCTTGGAATATTCCGTGGTCGGTATAGGGATCATTATATGCCCTTACGTAATACCCCACCCCCATCTCCTCTCTTATTTTCTGGAACAGTCGCGAGCTCATCCCGCCACCCAGTATCCCCGCCAACACGGCGAGAGTTAGATTGCGCTTGTGGACAATGGAGTAAGATCGAAATCCGATGACAAGATGAGTTTGGTCCGTTTTTTTGTATTTACTCATGATGCGCGGACGGGATTGCGCTTCCTTCACCTTTTTCTTTGGATATTTCTTTGAGGAAGAGATTGTGCTGAATTTCTTTTTGACCGCTCCGAGAATTTTTTTCTCGTCAAAACGTCCCGCGACGACAATGGTGGTGGCGGAGGCGACATAGTGTTGTCCGCGATAGAGAACAAAATCCTCCTTCGTAAGTTTTTTCACAATGCGTTTTTCGCCCGCGATGTTCCACCCTGCGGGCTGGTCACCGTAGAGAAGCTCCATGAAGAGGTCCTGCACGTGGCGCGCCGGCATATCTTCATACATATTTATCTCTTCAACAATAACCCCTTTCTCTTTTTCTATCTCACCGCGGTCAAACAAGGGATTAAGGTATATGTCGGAAACAACATCCAGTATCTTGGGGAATTGTCTGAAGCCCGCCTTTGCCCAATAACCCGTGTATTCCTGTCCGGTAAAGGCGTTATACTGCGCCCCGATACCATCCAGCTCTTTTACGATATCCAGCGCCTTGGGTCTTTTCGCGGTCCCTTTAAAACACATGTGCTCCAGAAAATGCGAGACGCCGCTCACATCTTTCGTCTCATATTTTGATCCCGCCTCCACAAGAACCAGAACCGTAGCTGCGAGCGTCTCGGGCATGGGGACCGTGATGATCCGCAGTCCGTTCTTTAATGTGTGCTTTTTGAATTTCATAATGTTAGAGAATAAAACCTAACCTGTTTTAAGTAGCGCTTTTTATATGGCTGGTCAGCTCCTCTGTCTCACTTAATAGTGTCTTTGATATGGTTGGTCAAATCTTCAACTGCCATACGCTCCTGTTCTCCGCTGTCACGGTCGCGCAATGTCACCGTTCCATCCTCCAGTGTCTGGAAATCCACCGTGATACAATAAGGCGTACCGATCTCATCCTGTCGGCGATACCGCTTGCCGACATTGCCGTTATCATCCCACATGACTTGAGGAATCTCCTTTTTGAGCATCCCGTAGATCTCACGCGCGCGCTCCACAAGCTCGGGCTTGTTCTTCATTAGCGGGAACACCGCCGCTTTTACCGGCGCGATGCGGGGATTCAACTTCAAATAGACGCGCTTCCCCTCCCCCATTTCGTCCTCCGTATAAGCTTCGGCAAGCAACGCCAAGATCGTCCGTTCCATGCCAAATGTCGGCTCAATAACGTGCGGGAGGAACCGCTCGCCGCTCGCCTCGTCAAAATAGCGAAGGTCAACCTTACTTGCTTCCATATGGTTTTTCAAGTCAAAATCTCCGCGATACGCCAAGCCGTACAGTTCGCCCCTGCCAAACGGAAAATCATACTCGAAGTCCACCGTCCTTTGAGAATAATGAGCACGGTCTTCCGCAGACACTTCAATTTCGTGTACATTACCGTCCGACAGACCAATATCGGCGATCCATTTTTTCATCTCCATGCGCCAGTATTCAAAATGCTTTTCCCAGTCCGCTTCCTTCACAAAATATTCTACCTCCATCTGTTCAAATTCTCGCGTCCGAAAAAGAAAATCCCGCGGCGTAATTTCATTCCTGAACGCTTTCCCTATCTGCGCCATACCAAACGGAAGTTTCGGATGGAATGAATCAATAATGTTCTTGAAATTAACGAACATCCCCTGCGCAGTCTCCGGACGAAGATACGATACCGACGAGCTGTCTTCCACGGCACCGAAGCTTGTTTTAAACATCATATTGAATTGCCGCTCCTTCCCTAAATTACCACCGCACTCTGAACACTTTGTTCTGTCCTCAAGGTGGTCCGCGCGGAATCGCCTCTTGCATTTCTCGCACTCCACCAGAGAGTCGGAAAAACCGGACACATGTCCCGCCGCTTCCCACACTTTCGCGTTCATCAAGATCGCGGCGTCAATGCCGTACATATCATCCCGCTCGCGCACGAAGCGTTGCCACCAGAGGTCTCTCACATTGTTTTTCATCTCCACGCCCAGCGGCCCCCAGTCCCACGTACCCGCAAGGCCGCCGTATATCTCGGAGCCCTGATAAATAAATCCTCTTCGTTTTGCAAGTGAAATTATGTTTTCCATAATGTTAGGACATGTCCGGAAACCTGCCCTACTCCCTCACCACGGCTTGGTTGGTATTAAAATAAGGATCGGTGGAAAGTCGCGTTGTTAAAGAGCTTTTCATACTCTTTATGAGCGTCTCCGTAAAGTCATCTTCTCCCGACAACACAGTATCCACGACCAGAAACGGTACTTCATTAATTTGACTTATACTGGGTAAAAAAGAGATCTGAAATGCCACCTCTCTCGCCTCTGTGGTGATCCCAATCCCAGGCAAGAGCGTTCCCACTTTCCATGTCACTTCCCCGCCGATCTCGCTGAAAGAGACGTCTTCACTGGGAGGAGAAACGACCCCGAGCCACTTTACATAGGTGGGAAGTGCGCCTCTTACAACTGCGGAGGAAATTGTGTTTGAGGAGTTGGTAATCGTCCAAATGATCGTATAGGTGGTTTCCTGTTCTGGTCTTGGAGACAACGGTCCACTATTTTCAAATGGTCCGGTATAATACACCGCCCGCGGGATCAATGTTAGTTCGGATTCTATTTTCACGCGTTTTGTTACGGAAATGCCTATTTCTTCGGGAACATTAATATCGGAAATTCTTCTTCCATTTGCGCGCACCTCTACCATGATCTCTGGGTTCTTCAGGGATCTTCCATCGCCAGAGAGCGATAGTGGCTTGAAACTGAAATTAATATTACCCCGAGCACCGGGCTCTATCACAGCGAGATCTGGATTCCCGGCTTTCGTCCATATAAGCGTGTTGTCAATGGAACGATAAAACCCCCCCTTCCCCGCCGAAACAGAGAACCGATCCAACACCTCGCCGCTCAATGTCACTTCTATCTCCCCGTCAACGACCCTGGTGGGAATATTGCTGGACCACAAGACATCCACTCGTATGGTTTTTTCGCTGTCGGAAACATATTCGGACGACCTGTTTCCATCGATCAATATGTCAAGCCCTAGAAACGGCTTGCTGATAGAAATTGACTCTGATATAGAATTATACGCTGTTCCGATTATTTTCTCGTCCTTATTGCTTCTTATTCCTGTGTATATCCGGAGTAATTTTTCCCCTCCCTCTTGACCTTCGATCATTCCTGTAATTTTTATAACCCTCTCAGCGGACGGCGGAAGATCGCCTATTTCCCATATTTTCTCCCCGTATGAAGGAGGAGGCGTAGCACGCACAAACACAAATCCGATTGGGTAATCAACCTCCACCAGCATTCCCATTAGGGTGTTATTTGAGTTGGACTCTACCCGCACCTCCATTTCAAACTCCTGTCCGGAACTTACCTCTTTGAACAGGTCAAGTGAAAGATTAACGGGGGACGATGCTATTCCCAGAGTATATATTTCTTTCTTCTCAAGCAACGCGTTTGATTCTTCAAACCTAAATTCAAGGGTTATAGAGATGCTTTTTTCGCTATTCTCTTCCCCAAAAAGAACCACGGCAATAGTCCTTGTGATGCTTTCATTCGCTCCAATGATGCCCAATGTCTCCCTGTCTCTCAGAAGCTCCTCTTGAGAATCAGGCGAGGCATATGTACCGCTGGGATATTCTATGAGCAAGTCGGCTGTTTCAATGGCAACATCATTTTTGTTGACAATGAGTATTTCTAAATTAAGTTCTTCCCCGCCGTTTATTGAAACGGGACCTACAACGGAAATCTTAACATTCTTCGCTGACACAACATTCCCACCCTTATAAAAACTATAGGACGCAAAGCCCAAGGCTCCCACGAAAAATACAAGGGAGGCAATGAGCACTTTCTTAAACGTGGATATTTCCCCCGTTGGAAGTTTTTTAACGATTTTTTTTACAGGGCGCGGTGGCTTTTCCTTCCACTGACCGGCAACGCCGTAGTCTTTTTTACTAAATCCGCCCCGTGCAATGGGGCTCTCTTGAAACCCCCTTACATATAGGCTCTTCTTGAGCTCCTCTATCCTGTTCTTTTTGTCTCCCTGTGGCATGGCTTCCATTGTATCATACCCGAAACCCTCTTTGTATTAAATAGAACTTACGCAGTTGGCGTAAGTTCTGTTAAAGATGAGTTTCTTTGAGGGCATTATGTATTTCACGAAGCGCCGCGGGCTTGAGCGGCGTCACAGTGCCGAGAAGCTCTTTGTCCCATGCGTGTGCGCTTAAAAAAGAACTGAATACGTTCTGCCGAGCCCAATACCCAAGGCCGTCCAATATCTTTATCACAAGGATGATCTCGAAATTACGCAGCTCTTCCCGCGTGAAAGAATCATGCGCCAAGAATGTAAACCCGGAGATAACGTCGCGAAACACTGCACCGTGGCCTCCTTCTCCCGCGAAAAGCCGCTTGATCAGAGAAGAGATATTAACGAAAACTTCTTGTTTGTGCTCTTCTTCCAACAGGCGCTCAAAGGCGCTCAATTTTTGCGCATTGGTAACGCGCCAAACCCTCTTGCCCCGCACAAGATCAATGTTCGCGTAGGAAAAATCTTGCAAGCTAAAACGCAATTTTGACTTCAACTCTCTTACCCCCTGTACCGACGCCCCGACAAGCCCCAATTCTTTCGTGAAGATGTAAAGAAAGCGATTAGATTCGCCCACATTCATGCTCCCAACCACAAATCCTTCGGTTTTGTAAATATGATATGACATGGTCTTGTAGCGTGCAACTTGTAACATCTGCGGCGGCTTCGCCGCCGCAGGCTTGCCTTTTAGGTTATAAGTTATAAGTTATAAAAAATATTTTATTCATTTCATTATTTTTATTTTAAACACCAAGTCGTCAATTTTTATTTCCGCACCTTCTGCGACTTCGCCAAACTCCACCGACTTAAGAGGGGTCGCTTTTTTCAGTTCCCCCATAAACTCTTCCACGAGCGCCTTGCCCTCTCTGGAAGTTTCAATAGAGAGTGTAGCCAGGTCGCTCGGGATAAATTTCTCCTTTTTACGCAGATCCTGAATGTGGCGAACGAGGTCGCGAAACTGCCCCTCTTTTTTAAGTTCGGGTGTGATACGCGTATCAATCTCGACGTCCTCTTGCATGCTTTCATCAAATATAACGCTTTTCACATTCACCTCATCTTTAATGAGATCAGCAAGACCGCCGCCCAACTCTTTGGTTTTCACCCTTAACTCCTGCAGGGGTTGACGTACTTTTATTCCCTCGCGCGCCCTTGCCTCAAGTCCAAGCGAAACCATCTGCCTTACTTCTTTCATTTCTTCCAAAATGCCCTTGCTCGTTTTTCCAACCTCCGGCCACTCTTCCAAATGCACGCTCCCTTTCTCTCCTCCCACTTTCCGGTACAGCTCCTCCGCGACAAACGGCATGAAAGGCGCGAGCACTTTTGCAAACTCAAGCAGGACAAAACGGGTTGTCGCGAGCGCCTGCTCCTTGCCGCCGCGATCATCCGACTTGAACCGCGCGCGAGATCTTCTCAAATACCACGTAGAGAGGTCATCCACGAAAGCGCCGAGGGGACGGGCCGCACGCTCAAGTTCATAAGAATCCAGAGCAGAACCCACCTCACCAACAAGTTCACGCAACCGCGCGAGGATCCAGCGGTCCAATATATCGTCACTTCCACTGTCCAACGGAACACTTTTATCCTCGTAGAGTTTATAGAACGATACCACGTTAAGAAGTCGCCCTATCACTTTCTTCTGCACCTCATCCACTCCCTTTTCAGAAAAATTAAGATCCTCACCGCGGACAACAGGGGACGAGAGGAGATAATACCGCAGAGCGTCGGCGCTATACTTCTCTACAATATAAGAAGGATCCGGATAATTTTTAAGGCGCTTACTCATTTTCTGCCCGTCTTCCGCCAATACCAGTCCGTTGACAATAACACTCTTGAACGCCGTCTCGTCAAAGAGTGCGACGGAGAGAACAAGCATGCTGTAGAACCACCCCCGCGTCTGATCAACCCCTTCGGCGATGAAATCCGCGGGGAAAAGACCGGATTTTTCTTTTCCAAATTCTTCTTTGTGCTCGAACGGATAATGAAACTGGGCGAACGGCATAGAGCCGGACTCAAACCAGCAGTCAAACACCTCGGGAATTCGCCGCATCTCCTCCCCGCAGACACACGGGAACACCACTTCATCAATGTACGGCCTGTGCAGATCAAGTTCCCAGTTATCATTATGCGGGAATGATACAAAATCAAGAGCAAGAACTTCCGCATTTTTAATAAAATCATCCCCTCTCTCTTCCTTCATAGCCACAGTTTTGACAATATCAACACCGCTGCTCCCAGCAAACAAAAACCAAGAGGGATACTCATGTGTAACAATTAAAATATTCTTTCCAGAATAATTAGTATTTATTTCAGAGAGAAAATCCATCACGCGCCGTCTCAAATCCATTAGATTCTCCCCGCCTGGGGGAGTTTTTGTAAACATCTCTTCGTAAGAAGAAAAAAAACTATGGTACTCTTCAGCCCTTTTACCATCAAACTCGCCCGTGTTTATTTCCCTCAAGCGTTTATCAAAGATGATCTCGTCCTTTGAAAATCCGAGATGTTCTGCCATACGCTCGGCCGTTTCTTTTGTCCGATTAAAATCAGAAGAAAAAATGATATCTATTTTTTCTTTCTTTAAGTTTTTTGCTTCATTGTATACTTGTTTTATTCCATTTTCAGTTAGCGGTTGTTTCCTGTCAACTTTTGAACTTACGAATTTTTTTACATTACTCTCAACCTCTCCGTGGCGCATCACGAAATAACTGTTTCGCTTTTCACTTTTCGCTCTTATCTCCTCCACCGAACCCATCACTTCCCTCATCTTGCACGCAGAGCATTCCCACACCGGAAGCGGCGCTCCCCAGAAGCGTGAGCGCGAGATCGCCCAATCGCGGGCGCCGGAGAGCCACTTCCCGAAACGCCCCTCTTTCATTCGCTCGGGAACCCATGTGATCTCTTTATTCACCTCCACAAGCCGATCCCTTATGGCCGTTACCTTCATAAACCACGAAGATGCGGCGTAGTTCAAAAGCGGCGTGTCGCACCTCCAACAGTGTGGATAAGAGTGCGTAATTTTCTTCTTGGCAAATAAAAGCCCCGCGTGCGCCAAGTGCTTGATGATCGCTATGTCAGTTGACTGGTGATCTTCCTTTGGCTTGACGGGAAGCCCCGCAAAATCTTTCACATCTTCCTTAAATGCTCCGTCCATCGCGACATGTTGAATAAAAGGAAGATCATATTTCTTCCACAGCGCCATATCATCTTCGCCGAACGCGGGAGCAATGTGCACAATACCCGTGCCACTTTCCATTGTTACAAAATCCGCGCTGTATATCTTCCAGCCCTTCTCTTCGTTTTCCAGCCCCATGTTTTGGTAATAATCAAACACCGGCTTGTACTCCTTGCCAACCAGCTCTTTCCCCTTGAACTCCTCAATGATCTCATATTCCTTGTCCTCAAAAACCTCGTCCAATTTTTCCACCGCGACAATAAAATTTTCCTCGCCTATTCTAACTTTCGCATATTTAATTTCCGAATGGACCGCAAGCGCCACGTTTCCCGGCAGGGTCCATGGCGTCGTCGTCCATGCCAAGACATACGTTCCCGGCTCCGAAACAAGCTCAAATTTTACAGTTACCGAAATATCCGTGATGTCTTTGTACCCCAGCGCCACTTCCGTGTTCGCGAGCGTCGTCTCACACCGCGGGCAGATATGCATTACCTTATACCCCTTATAAATAAGTCCTTTGTCGTGAAGCGTTTTGAACGCCCACCAGATAGATTCCGTATAAGACGCGTCCATCGTCCTATAACCTTCCTCCATATCAACCCACCGCCCCACACGCCGAATTATCCTTTTCCAATCATTGTCGTAGCGAAGCACGCTCTCGCGCGCCGCAGCGTTGAATTTCTCAATGCCGTACTCCTCAATATCCTTTTTGTGCGCGAGCCCAAGCTCTTTCTCTATCAAGTTCTCCACCGGCAGTCCGTGACAGTCCCATCCCCACACGCGCCGCACAAGATCTCCCCGCATCGTCAGGTAGCGGGGAATAACATCCTTAATAACGCTTGCGAGCAAGTGCCCGTAATGCGGCAAACCCGTAGCGAACGGCGGCCCGTCATAGAACACGAAGCGCTCGCCACCCTCGTTTTTCTTGAGCGACTTCTCGAAAATACCGCCCTCGTCCCAAAACGCGAGAATCTCTTCCTCGCGCTTCGCCCAATCCGATTTTTCCGGCTCTTTAGCTTCCATCGTATCCCTTATACTATCCGCTTTCCCCCTCTTTTGCAAAAACAAAACCCGCAAAGAGCTACCCCTTGCAGGTTTTGTATTGAATTAACTCTAGAGTTAATTCAAGAGTTT
>BTQM01000022.1:0-13662 GCA_036985875.1 Patescibacteria group bacterium | reverse complement strand
TAACGCTGTTGCGCCTCAAAGCAATTTTGCTATGATGGAATGTATGGGAGCATTCATAGAACAAAACCTTTGGCTTATTTTCCCCATCGCACTGTGGGTGCTCCCGTGGAAAGGCTATGCGCTTTGGCTCGCCGCGCGAAAGACGCACAAGTGGTGGTTCGTAGCACTTCTTGTCACCAACACGCTTGCGATCCTTGATATTTTCTACATTTTCTTTGTTGCAAAACACAAGAAAAAAGAAGAGGAACAAGAAGAACAAAATAATTAAATACACACGGAGGGGTGCCGGAGTGGTCTAACGGACTTGTCTTGAAAACAAGCGTGCCGAAAGGTACCGTGGGTTCGAATCCCACCCCCTCCGTAATGAGCGTAGCAAATGAAGGAAGGAGTGGGATTCGAACGCGAAAGGGGTCGGGAAAGCTGTAGTTTTCCCGTGAAGGAGAGCAGGGCGAAGCCCGTTGAGACAGGAAGAAGGATTCTCCAGAAATTCGGCGCGAGTGAGAGAAGCGAGCGAGCAGTGAGTATTCCCACCTCCTCCGCAAATTGAAACTTCGCGAGAAGTTGCTAGGGCGTTGGATGTTTCTATTGATAATTTAATTAACTAAAAATATGAATATATTAAAAATCATCTTTACGTATTTTATTTTTCTGATAAAACTTTTATTTAAATTTATTTTTCGTATAGTTATTATATTTACTGTTCTATATCTTGTTTTGCATTATGTAGATATTTACGCATATATAAATAAAGATAGGGTACCAACTCCTGCGCAAGTTGCTATTGATTACGCAAAAGAAACACCGCCAATTGGTGTGGTAAAAGATATTTGGGATTATGTTCCACTTAAAGATATTTCTCTTTCAAATCTTTTAGACAAGGATTCCGATGTTGTTTTTGCTATCAACGAAGATAGTACCAGTCCTATTGGTGCTGTGGTTTCATACAAAGGCGGTGGCGGGATGGTTGTGTATATGAAAAATATTGGCGGGAAGCGTATCATGGATCGTATTATTGCAAGTGATACAAAAAATAATGTAAGCACGCTCATTTTTAATAATAATGGACTTCCTAAAAAACTTGAGTTTGCAGGATATGCTGTGGATTATACTGAATTCAGAGAGAACACATTTGATATTATCATCACTGATCCCGAAGGAAATACTGAGGTAAAAAAACAAATACCACTTAATTTTACAAACGAAACCGCGATGATTCCTTTTGTTGGAATTGCTCATGCAATTGGCGCAGATACAGTGGTAAAATATTTAACAAATTTTATAGCTAAAAATGCTGCTCAAAACATTGCCAAAAAAACAACGTCTTTTGGACTTAGTAAAGTAAGCAATGCGGGCAACGCGGTGCTTGATTTTAATGATGTAAAAGACCCGGCATATTGGACTGAGGCTGTAAATCTAGCTGTTAATACGGGCATATGCGCAGGTGGAGTGCTTACCATACTTGTGCCAAATCCACTTTCTGCAGGAGCCATTACCCTTGGTTGCGGGGGAGTCATATTGGACGCCGTGCCTGTTATCGCAAATTTGACAGGTTCAGATTTTGATCCATGCAACACTAAAGATATGTACTCTGCAGGATGTTTTGGGGAACTTATTAAGTGGGTTACAGGAATAGAAAACAAAGCAATTGTTACTGATATATTTCTTGGCGGAAGTGTGGTTCATAAAGAAAGTAAATACAGAATTAACAATATAGAAAATTCTAAAATTATTTTTACGCACAAAGGCGGAAAAACTACTACTGTTATTCCTGATGAATTTGGTCATTTTGGTAATTATAAATCGGGAATTATGAGCAGAGTTAGACCTGCCTCTCTTGGGGTGGGGGCATACAGCATAGTTGTAACGGCACCTGGGTTTGAAACTTTGAGCCTCAAGGGGGTTGTGTCATCGAATCGCGTTAAGTTTATTGGTAACACGACTAATTACGATGAAAAAGGCACTTTCCGATATCCGAGCATAACATTTTATATGGAGCCAATTAAAAAAACGATTGAACAAGATAGTAAAAAAGAGGGCGGTAAAAACAAAAAAGACGATGATGAAAAACAAACAACAACATCTGATGCGGGATTTAGCGGAACATATATTGGAGCCGTTTCAACAATAACAAACAATGATGCGAATAAGTTTCCTTACCTGTCTGATTTCGCGGGGGTTATTGAGATTAACATAGGAGATGTTAGTAATCTTGTTGTTGGAGGAAGTAGGGGGAATAATAGTAAAAATATAACTTGCGCAATAAAAATTGCAGGAAATTCAGAATATCCAAGTGGTACAGCATATGTTTCCGGACCGGTAATATTTGAATCAACATATTGCGTAGGAACAATATCTTTAAGTAATGCAAAAAATGCCACGCCATTAATAACTCTTACAGGCAAACACAAAAGCACGGGTTCAGATGGACAACTGCGCGATGATATAACATTTTATGTTCGCGGAGGTTCTCTTAAAAATGGTGTTATTAATGGAATACTAACAACAGAAGATTTATCCGTCTGGCTTGGTCGCTCTAGCAACGGTATTGTTTTCACGCTAAAGAAAAAATAAATCTTCTTCAACACAGGACATAGGTGTGTTTTTTCCAGCATACACTGCCAATCTTCAAACAACAATCGTGGAACGATTGCAATTAAGAAAGCGGAACGCTCCGCCGGCTAGCGGAGAGTGAGCAATGAGTATTCCCACCCACTCCGCAAATTTGAACGCAGTGAAAAGTTGCGGTGAGATTGCAACCCTTGACTTCTATACGAAAATACATATAGTTTCAGCTAGGAATCAGGTCTTCAATAATTTATTGAAAGGAGCGGAAAATGAAAAATCTTGTATTAGGGTCGGGGTCATTATTAATGGTGGTAGCAGTCTTTATCCTCCTCTCTGTCGTGGTCGTGATGGGAACAGGGATCAGGACGACCGAGAAAACAGCGTTTGAGGGGACAGACCCTTTTCTTGGCTCAGGCGTTGTCGCCTTTGAGTTTGAAAACGTGTGGTTGAAGAAACTATACGGCGGGTATGTTAAAAAGGACGTATGGGTCAGACCTGAAAAACCCGATATGGACATGGTCACCGTAAAAGTGGATCCCGCACTCTCCGGCACAGTGATCTCGGTCACACCAACCCTCTTCAGCAGGCTTGTATCAAGCACCTCCTTCTATGAGGCGAAAAAGGTAACCGTATGGGTTGCCACTGAAGCGGAAAAGGATGTGTGGGAGCGATGGATACGGAAAGCGGAAGCAGCCCATTTCGCGGCGAAAAAGCGAGAACAAACGCCCTCGCCGATCAAAAGGGTAACTCCGAAGTATCGGCCTTTCTAACCTCTATTTCCTTTCAGCCGTCCTTTTGGGCGGCTTTTTTGTGAAAGTGAAATTGCTTGCCATCCTTTCTCTTGATACAATAATGACATGGAACACAACGAAACAATCGTATGGAGCGCTCCCGAGTATGAATACAAAGAAAAAAGCGCCGACTGGTATTGGGCGCTCTCTATCATCGCGCTCTCTCTGACCGTAGCGGTGTTTATTTTGGGCAACATGCTTTTTGCCGTCTTCATACTGATAAGTGCGTTTACGTTGGCGCTCTACGGGGCGAGAAAGCCGCATATCTTGGAGGTGAAAATAAACAAGCGCGGCATTCGCGTGAACAATACGCTCTACCCCTACACCACCCTCAAGTCGTTTTGGATAGACGATGAGGGTGAAAAGTCGCAGATCATCATTCAGTCGGAAAAGCCGCTCATGCCCTACATTATAGTTCCTCTCGGAGACGTAAGCGCTGACATGGTGCGCGATACACTGCTAGAATTTCTTGAGGAAGAAGAACACGTGGAACCACTCTCGCAAAAACTGATGGAGTACTTGGGATTTTAGACATCTTGTATTAGACTTGGAGCACTTATGCTCTCGCCTGCCTGCGCCGCAACGCGGCAGGCAGGTCGTAGGGCGGATTAGGATGCATCCTTGCGGAGGATGTGATGCAGGTTCGATTCCTGTAAAGAAACTTGAAGTACTAAACCAGTATTGCAACACATGCCCTCGTCGTTCAACGGATAGGATGCATCCTTGCGGAGGATGTGATGCAGGTTCGATTCCTGCCGAGGGCATCCAACAAAAAAACACCTTCGTGGGTGTTTTTTTACGCTATCTTTCCAATAGCTTTTGTAAGGCGCGACTTTTTTCTCGCCGCGGTATTTTTCTTTATTACCCCCCTCTTTGCTGCTTTGTCTATCGCCTTGTACACTTGGGGCAAGAGTTTACTTGCGCCTTTCTTGTCTTTTTTTACAACCAAAATTTTTATATCTTTGACCGCGCTTTTCATGGCCTTCTTTCGCCTGTCATTGAAGACTTTTTTTCTGCGGGATCCGCGCAACGCTTTTTTTGCTGATTTTATTATAGGCATGATGGTAAAATCAAAAATTAAAATTAATTAAACAATGGCCGTTTAATTAGTCCACATAAGATACCAAATATCGCCCCAAAAGGCAAGTGTAGATGCATTAGCAACGCGGCCGGCAAACAAAAAAGAAGCCGTGTAAAACGGCTCCATATATCATGAGACATCAAGGCAAATCGTTGCAACCTTACTTATCATCTTTCTCTATCAACAGAATATTTAGCGGAGGGTATGCCCCCCATAAACTCAGTAAGTTCAGCCAAATGAATGAACTGTTCTGTGGATGGTCGCACGCAATCCCGCTTATCTGGCGGCTCACTCCGCAAATCGATAGCGATGAAGCCTATTTTATTCTTCTTTGAATATCCGACGACGGTATTGAGAGTGGGATGTTTTGCCCACTCAACTGTCTTAAGTTCAGAGGATATCCAGTGAGACATGCGCTTGACGCATATCTTTTTAAAATCAAAAGCGTCTTCTCTCAAAAAAATCGCGCCGCCTTTATGATTAAAGAAGGCAACGAGATAGGGCTCTTCCACCGTATCTGCGGAGGAAGGTTTCTTGCCAGAGTCTTTCATCTGCCTTCTCCTTTGCCTTCATAGCAGGCGATATGCAACGCATACTGAAAAGAATCGTCTGACACTAAGAGTACCGATTTAGGTGCTCCGTGTCAATCCCATTAGAAGTAGGGCGCGGGGAGGAGCAATTCTAATGTAAAACATAGACGTAAGATACATTTTATTTACAACACGAGAAATCTTATACATACATCCGCGACTTATAACGGGATCAACCACATTGAGAGTTCGCGTCACGCTCGGTATATCAATGTCTCAAAATGGGGTATTATTATAACAATGATATCCCATCTTAGAGGAGGAGTTGTATTAAAAAGAGACAGATTCGTGATTCTTGAAACGGGTGGCGTAGGATATAAAGTGTATGTATCTCTTGACACGTTCCGTAAAATAAAGGACGACGGCAAAGAGGTCGCTTTTTGGACGCATCTAGCTGTGCGCGAGAATGCCTTAGACTTGTACGGATTCACCAACTACGGAGAGCTTGAATTTTTTGAACTACTCATCGGCATATCCGGCATAGGGCCAAAGTCCGCCTTAGCTATTTTAGGCGTTGCTCCCATAGACACTCTGCGAGAGGCCATCGCTACGGGAGACACTTCATACCTCACGAAGGTTTCCGGAATAGGCAAAAAGAACGCGGAGAAGATCGTCCTTGAGCTGCGCGACAAACTGGGCACTTCTCAAGAGGCAGGTGGTGCCAGAGGAATCGGACTCAAAGAAGAAGCCGATGTAATAGACGCACTCGTGTCCTTGGGTTACTCAGCGCAAGAGGCGCGAGAAGCTCTAAAGCGCGTGGCACACGAGGTAAAGGGAGTAAGCAATCGAATAAAAGAAACACTGAAACACTTGGGTAGATAGAGCAAGAATAATGTTGGAAAAAATTCTACGCACAACCGAACGCTTTATTCCAAAACCGCTCTACCATGCGGGACAGCCGATATATCATTTTCTTTTGGCGTTTTTCGGTGCGCTCCTATATCGCTTTCCATCAAAGAAGATTTTTGTTGTCGGCGTAACGGGCACAAAAGGAAAGACGAGTACCGTGGAGCTTGTAAATACGATCTTGGAAGAAGCGGGATATAAAACCGCGCTGTCGGGGACATTGCGCGTGAAAACAGGAGATGTATCCCGACGCAACCTCTTGAAAATGACAACGCCGGGAAGATTCTTCATTCAGAAATTTCTAAGGAGTGCGGTGAAGAGCGGGTGCGACTATGCGATCATAGAAATGACATCAGAAGGCACGAAACAATTCCGCCACAAGTTTCTGGACCTAGACGCGCTTATCTTCACCAACCTCTCCCCAGAGCACATAGAGTCCCACGGCTCGTACGAAAAGTATGTGGAAGCAAAGCTCAAGATCGCAAAAGCGCTTGAGCGTTCAAAGAAAAAAGAGAAGTGGATCATCGTCAATGGCGATGATAAAGAGGCGGGGAAATTTTTAAAAACAGATGTTGCGCACAAGATCATATACTCTTTGGCGGACGCATATCCCTTCCACACTTCGGAGCGCGAATCGTCATTTACATTTGAAGGCGAGAAGATCACCGCACGCCTTCCCGGCGAATTTAACATACACAACATGCTTGCCGCAGCGGCATTCGCAAAAACGCAAGGCATAGATACCGCAACTATGAAAAGTGCGCTGGAGCGATTCCCCGGCATCCCAGGGCGGCTAGAGTACGTAGACGAGGGGCAGGATTTCTCCGTGATCGTTGACTACGCACATACACCCGACTCGCTGGAAAAAGTATATGAAACATTCGGCGAATCAAAGAAAATATGCGTGTTGGGCGCCGCCGGCGGCGGAAGAGATACGTGGAAAAGAAAAGAAATGGGAAGGATCGCCAAGCGCCACTGCTTCACCATCATACTTACCGACGAAGACCCCTATGACGAGGACCCAAAACGAATCGTAGATAACATTGCCGAAGGCATCGGGAGATCAGCGCATACAACTATCTTAGACAGGAAAGAAGCGATACGAGAAGCGCTCCGCACCGCAGGGAAGGGAGATGCGGTGCTCATCACCGGAAAAGGAACAGACCCATACATTATGGGTCCCAGAGGAAGCAAGATGCCGTGGAGCGACGCGGATGTCGTGCGGGAGAAGTTGCGCACACTGCTGAAGAAAAAACAGTAAACACCCTGCTATGTTCGATCTAGCGCGCGGAAAAGAATGATACCCGCAGCAACCGAGACGTTGAGTGATTCCTTTTCCCCTTTCATGGGGATCTCAATGATCATATCGCTTTGTTTCAGAAGCGCCGGAGAAATTCCTCGCACCTCATTGCCGAACACAAACGCGGTTTTCCGTTTTGGTTTGAACTTTTTATAATCAATTGAATTTCTTGCCTGCTCAACCGCGACAATTTCAAAGTCTTCTTTTTTAAGTTTCACCACAGTAGATCCTGCTTGTTTACATTGTTTCCACGACACTATTTTCTCCGCTCCCAGCGCGGACTTCGCGATGTCACGCCTCTCCCTCCCGAATCTGTCCATTGGAGCGGGGGTGTAGCCGGTGAGGTAGATACGGGAAACACCGGCCGCTTCGGCTGTCCTGAATATCGCACCTACATTATGCGCGCTGCGTATGTTATGCAAGATGACCACCGCTTCTTTTTCTTTCATATATGCATACAGCATAGCGCAAAAAACACTCTTTTGGTATGATTGAGGCATGTTAAACGTATTTCCGGATCTGCTCACTTACTCCCTCCTCGCTCCTTTTCTCATCAGAATATCCTTGGGACTTATTTTCATCTACTTTGCCTATCTCAAATTTTCCACGGAGCGGGAGCGAAAAACGCTTTTCTTTGAACACATTGGGCTTAAGCCGGGAATCATATTCGTCTGGATCGTGGGTGCGGTTGAACTTATTGCGGGAGTGCTCCTTGTCGTGGGACTCTATACACAGATTGCCGCTCTAGCCGCCACCGCACTCATGTCCGCCGCGGTAGTGATCAAACTCCGGCACAAAAACGCACTTCCGAACGATGCAGCGTTCTATATCCTTCTTTCCATCGCTTCTCTTTCAATTATTTTCTCCGGTGCCGGATTTTTCGCGATTGACTTGCCTCTCTAAAATTTTACAAGAGACGTATTTCATGCTATCGTTCCCTTGTTCTTTAGTGACTAATTCAAAAAAATGGATTGGTTTAACCGCCCATAGCTCAGTTGGTAGAGCAGCTGCCTTTTAAGCAGACGGTCGTAGGTTCAAGTCCTACTGGGCGGACACGAACGTAGTGAGTGACAGTCCGGTAGGACTTGAACACGAAGGGGGTCGGGGTGAGAAGCGAACACATGGAGCTTCGCAAGACCTTTTGAGATAGTTTGCGAGCTTGTGAAGCAAAATATCCAAAAGGTGTACAGTCCCTGTAAGGGAAGGGAGTTCCCCATGGAGGAAAACAGCGAGCGGAGTGAGCGTTAGAAACCGTGGGTTTCTAAAACGCAGTCTCGCTGTAGGCGGGACGAGTAGTGAAATTCCTACTGGGCGGACAACGTTAAGAAAAACAGTGCCTGCGCACTGTTTTTTAGTTGTCTGAGGCGGAGATATATTTTTGCAACCCCTAGGAGCAAAAATCATCGAGCCGGGCGTAGATTCTGTTATGCTCCCTGTTTGTCCAAGAGCGCTCCCGTTTTGTCCAAGAACGCTCCCGTTTTGTCCAAGAACGCTCCCGTTTTGTCCAAGAGCGAAGCGATTGGCTAACAAAACGCAGTACCCTTGGGGTGAAGCGATTGGCTAACAAAACGCAGTACGAGGAGGCATTAGCCGAGTCGTGAAGAATGAATTACAGAATCAAGTGCAAAGCTTCGCGAGCACTTAGTATTTAAGCGCACGAAGTGCGTGCAAATACTTAGTGACTTGTGACGACAAAAAGGAAGTCCCACTTATCCACACCCCGCTCTTGCACCGGGAAACAGGCGCGATACAATGGAGGTAGGTAGTGATGACATTGAGAGCCAAAGTAGCTCGCTATAAGAGCAAAATACAAAAAGGGTTCATTCAATTTCATTCCACAATAGAACACGCACACAGTGCATTATAAAAGGCCTCCCCATGGAGGCCTTTTTCTTTTTTAGACATCCGACTTCTGTATACATATTTGGGTTCTGTTTCCAAAAACATATTCATATACCACCCAAAAAGTCGGACGCCTAAACTCCTGAATTAACTCTAGAGTTAATTCAGGAGTTTTCTAAAGCGAGAGGATGAACTTTTCAAGCGCCACGGAAAGTTCGGCACCTCCCCTACGAGCATTGTGATACATATCCACCAATGATGAGGAGAGTGATGTTAGTTCGTGGTCGTTGAAATTGTTGGAAAAGGAGAGGGCTTTTTTATACACGAAAGGGTTAAGCCCTGCATCTGCCGCGGATGACGAGGATCTCGCTATCATCATATTTTTCACTTGCCAAAAGAGTATGCCGTGAGCCTCTTCGGGGGACACGCCTTTTTTGATTGCTTTCTGCAAAAGAACCCACGCTTGCTTCTTATCTTTCCGCCCGAGAGCATCAGTCAAGGAAAAGATGTTGAACTCGTCGGTTTTCTTATGGGGGGCTTTGGGAAGAGAAAATTCTTCCACGCGCGCGGCGTGCTTGGTTATTTTCGCGAGCGTTTTCTTGTCAACTTTCTCTTGGATAACGACAAAGGCGTGTTCGGACGCGGCGATGTCAGCTATCTTTTCCAAAATGAACTCTATGGCTCCTTCCTCCCTCATTACGTTATCCATAAACACGATGTGCTTGTGCTCAAAAAGACCCGCCCCGAACACGAGCTCCTCCAGCTCCCGCTCATTGAAGCTCTCGTCGTCCATCTTAAACAGCGACGCGCCCGGCCGCTTGCCCTGCAAGACATCAAGCACCTCGTGCGCCCTCGCCCGCACTTTTTGCGTGTCCGTGCCGTGATAAAAATAAATCATTGGTTTTTATTTTTTATACTCTTTCATCTCTCCCCACTGCTCTCCCACAGAGACATTGACAGAGATCGGGAGCGGGATCTCGGGGAAATGCTCCATTGCGTCTTTGACGGTCCGCACGGCGCTCTTCACGGCACCCTCCTTTACTTCATAGATAAGCTCGTCGTGAATCTGAAGGAGGAGATGTGCCTTATCGGCAAGCCCCTCTTTTTTCAATCCTTCATCAGCTTTCTTCATCGCGATCTTTATGATGTCAGCAGCGGTTCCCTGAAGCGGTGCGTTGAACGCCTGCCGCTCCGCCATCGCCCGCACAAAAGGAATAGAAGAGTTGATCCCTTCAAAGTAACGCCTCCGTCCGAAGAGCGTCTCGGTAAAACCGTTCTTGCGCGCGGTGCGCTTCACACCTTCAAAATAAGCGGCGATCTTGGGGAACGCCTTGAAATAGTTATCGTAAAACTCCTGCGCCTCAGCCCTCGTTCCGCCTAGGTTCGCCCGGAGCGCGTTTATTCCCATGCCATACATGATGCCGAAGTTTATGACTTTTGCTTTGCGCCTCATGTCTTTGGTCACCTCTGTCTCGGGAACCCCGAATACATGTGATGCGACGGAGGTGTGCGCGTCCTTCCCGCTTACAAACACTTCCTTGAGCATCTCGTCGCGCGCCGTCACGGCAAGAATTCTCATCTCTATCTGAGAATAGTCAAACGCGACGAGCTTATACCCGCGCGCCGCAACGAACGCGCTGCGTATCGCCTCCCCGCGCTCTCCGCGCGCGGGTATGTTTTGCATGTTGGGGTTGTTTGAAGACATGCGCCCTGTCGTAGTCCCCGTTTGATTTAGGTTCGCATGAAGCCGCCCGTCGCTCCCTACCATCTTTGGTATGTTATCAATATAGGTGGAGAGAAGCTTCTGGAGTTCCCTGTACGCGAGAATATGCCCGATTATTTTATGCTCGCCGGCGAGCTTAAGGAGTTCTGATTCACGTGTGGAGCGAGCGCCGCCCGCCGTTTTTTTTAAGCCCTTGGTGGAAATGCCGAGCTTGTCAAAGAGAACGCCCCCGAGCTGCTTAGGGGAATTGATGTTGAATTCCTCTCCCGCAAGTTTCCAAATTTTTCGCTCAAGCGAGGAAAGTTCTTTGTGATACTTTTTTGAGAGTTTCTGCAGATACTTCACGTCAACAAGAATACCTCGCTTCTGTGCAGCAGCAATGATGGGAATAAGCGGCAGTTCTATGTCGTAATACACTTTTTCAAGCCCGCGATCTTTGATCTCCTTCAACAAAACTTCCTCCGCCTCTTTTAACGTATCCACTCCGGCGAAATCCAAAATATCCTCCCGCACAGCGGAGGTCTCTTCGGAGTCTAGTAGCCAGAGCGCAATAGAGAGTTTTTTGAGCTCTTCCTCGCTCACGTCCTCTTTTTCAGCATCACCTTCCTTCGCGTTTTCCATTTTTTCGTCGGTTTCATCGGACAGAACTCCCCACAAGCGCTCTTTGAGCGTTCTGAAGTTAAGTTCGGTGAAAAGTTTCTCCGCTTTCTCTTTTTGAAACGACTCTTTCCATACTTTTTTAGGCAAAGAAAATTCTATCGGGACATCGCGCCGTATGGTGGCAAGTGTTTTTGAGAAAAACGCTTCTTCTTCACCCTCTTTCAGCAAACCTATCATGCGCGGCTTTATGCCCGCAACGGCAAGCGCCTCCTCATCTTTTTTGAGCGCTTTATATATCTCCTCCAGAGAGCCGAACTTCTGTATCAGCGCAGATGCGGTCTTCTCTCCGATCCCGGCGATGCCGATAATATTGTCCGATGGATCACCGGAGAGCCCTTTAAAATCGGGCAATAAGGATGGAACAAATCCAAAGCGGTCAATAACCGCCTTTTCATTGTACAAAAGAGTATCGTTAATTCCTTTTTTCAGCGTGTAGACAAGCACCTCATCATTTCTGACAAGCTGGAGCGTATCCATATCGCCGGACGCGATGATTACCTTGAGATCTTTGTCACGCGCGGTTTTCTCCACGATCGTTCCCAAAATATCATCCGCCTCAAAGCCGAGCTTGTCGTAGATGGGAATGCCAAACGCCGCGATGACATCGCGGGAGCGCTCAAGCTGGTGGATCAGGTCGTCTTCCGTCTTTGGACGACCCGCTTTGTACTCCTCATACACCTCGTGTCGGAACGTCGGTTCGGGAAGGTCGTAGCAAGCGGCAACGTAGTCGGGTTTCAACTCTCGTATCATTTTTATCAAAAACGCGGTCAAGCCATAGAGCGCTCCTGTCGGCTCCCCGCTGCGCGATGTGAAATCGGGAAGCGCGTGGTACGCGCGATGCAAAATAGCGTGAGCATCCAAAAGCACCAATACTTTTTTCTTGTTTTTAGGTCGTGTTTTTGGGGACATTTTTATTTTGTGAGTATAAAATACTTACTAAATTTTCAATTTATTTCTACCTCTCTCACATTCTCGTCCATAAACTCAAACTCCATATTCACCATGTCGTCGGGCAAAATCTCTTTGACCCTCTCCGGCCATTCTATGAAAATGAGGTTGGCGGGATCGCTCGCGACGTTACTCCACCCGAGCGCTTCAAGCTCCTCCCCACCCTCTAGCCGGTAGGCGTCTATATGGATGAGATGCGAAAACCCCTCTTTCTCCGCCCGTTTCGGCAATTTGTAAATTTTCTCAATGACAAACGTAGGGCTAGTAACAGTATTTTTTATCCCCAGCGCGAGAGCGGCGGCTTTCACGAACGTCGTTTTCCCCGATCCGAGATCGCCGGCAAGTCCCACCACAAGTGCCTTTTTTCTCTCTCCCACAGCCACAATTTTTCCCACAAACGAAGCGGCAAAAGAGTCCATCTCACCCAGATTGTTTACGCGAGTCCTCATGTGCCCTTCATTCTACCACCAAATCCCGTCGAAAAAAAACAAAAACGGCTATTAAAGAGCCGCTTTTGTTTTTAACTTAGGACTTATGCAGTCGGTGCATTTCTTTCCGCCAAAGGCGGACAGGCGCTCTACGTCACTAAATGTCGCTCGCTGTAGCTTCGTACAACTTACTCCATTTGATTCGCACGCCGGCAACTGCATTGGACTACGCAAGTCCTATAACTATTAAGTGATGTTACTTTTCTTTTGTGTGGGTTGGAGAGGATTGAATACATTCTCTACTTTTTCTTTTTCCGCGCTCTTTTTCTCGTCTTTCTTTTTTTGGCGTGTGCCGTAGAAATGATTGGAGAGTGCGATAATGGAAAATATAAGAACAACAAGAAAGAGCCATCCCAAAAGTGTGTCGGGGAAAAATCCGTCTCCGGCAAAAAACAGTGCGGCGAGAGATTTTTCTTTTAGCGCGTCAAAGCCATCATCCCCGCCCTCGAATGCAATGCCCCCTTCGGTCTGCCCTGTGGAGGGATTTGCCGCCACGGTCGTATCCGTTGCGGGCACAGTGGCAAGGATCACCGTCGTGCCGGTCCTGAAACTTAAAGTGCTACCGTAGCTTGTTCCTCTCGCATTTTGAACGACCGCTCTGTAGTAATAGAGCGTGCCGCCGGAAGAGAGACCCGAGATCGTTTCAGAGAACTCAACGGAAGAGAGCGAGCCCAAGCTTCTGCGGAGAGTCTGTTCTCCCAAAGAGGCACTTGCTCCCCACTGGAACCATCCGTAGGTGGCAATGGCACTGCCGGAAAGTGCGAGTCCATTGAGTATCGCGGTTCCTTGCACTGCGGCACCCACCAAACGCGTTACCGCAACGGGCGA
>BTQM01000021.1:0-13697 GCA_036985875.1 Patescibacteria group bacterium | reverse complement strand
GGCAGGAGAAACTTATATAGGAAGGTTGGCAACAAAAAGCTCCGCACATCTGCGGAGCTTTGCATTTTGGGACGCCCTCTAGCACTCTAGCGAGGACGGCTCGTATGTCGGGGAGAGCTTTTCGTTCAGTTTCGCAAGGAACGCTCCCAACCATTTTCTTGCCTTACTCTCTCCGGGTGGCAGGGGCGTGCATGCGTGGAAATAATAATAGGACAAATAAGCAATTTCAGCTACCACAAAAGAAACAGTCATTCCCCAAATGGGGGTAGCGAAAGCCAAAGGAAGCAGAAAAGTAATGAAAAACAAAAGTAAAATTAGCATCATTGCCCTTTTTCTCGATCCGATTATCCTCTCCTTGTTCATCACGCCTTCCCGGTTTTCAGAGAAGCGCCTATCTTCCCGCTCCAACTCGCGTATGTGAAAGAAAGCAAGAAAAATCTCTGTTAGCAGTAAAAATACCACTAATTTCCCCATCAATGACGCAATCCCGAAGAAAAGAACAGCTTGCACACAAGTAAACAAAAGTGCAATACAACCCAAGATACATGCCCATTTCGCCAGCCAGAAGTTTGTTTTTCCGGTCAATCGCTGAGCACGGTGCGCAAGCGGTTGGAAAAGATCGTCAATAAGTACATTGTCTGCTCTCTGAAGCATCAGACACCTCCTCTATATGTTCAAAAAAACATCTGATCATATATAATCACGGCGTATCAAATTTGTCAATGGCAGCAAAGTGTGGTATGTTGAGAGAAACAACGAGCTTCAAAGCTTACCAAGCTAGTGAAGCTAATTAAGCTAGCCAAACTAAATCATGTCAGGACACAACAAATGGTCAAAGATAAAACATAAGAAGGCAGCAAGCGATGCACAGAAAAGTAAAGTATTTTCAAAACTTGCGCGCTTGATCGCCGTGGAGTCAAAAAAGGCAGGAGGCGACATAAACGCGCCTGGGGTTCGTACCGCGATAGAAAAGGCTCGGAAAGAAAACATGCCCTCTGATAATATTGATCGCGCAGTCAAAAAAGGCGCCGGGGGCGACATGGCGCAGATGGAGCCGGTGCTCTACGAAGCGTATGGACCGGGGGGGTGTGCAATGATCATTGAAGGGCTCACCGACAACAAAAACAGAACCTCCGCCGAGGTAAAGCACATATTGTCAAAAAACGGGCTTTCCCTTGCTGCCATGGGAGCGGCAAGTTGGGCATTTGAAAAAACAGATGGCGGTTGGGAAGCAAAGTCCATGACCTCCATCACCGACGAAGAAAAAGAGAAACTTCAAAATATTGTTGACGAACTTGAGGATAATGACGATATACAGGGAGTATATACGAACGCTGAATAACCCTTTGTTACTGACGACAAATTATTTGTTATAAGTTATGCATTATGCGCATTCTTGCAATAGATCCGGGATTTGAACGAGTGGGTATTGCCGTACTGGAGCGCCCCGATGCAGGTACGGGGCATGAAGCTCTGCTCTATTCGCACTGTTTCAAAACACCCTCGACCATGCCCTTCCATGAGCGGCTTTTGCTAATAGGAGAAGAAATAAAAAGGATTGTTGCCGCATACTCTCCCGAGATACTTGCAATTGAGGCGCTCTTTCTGCACAGCAACCAAAAAACCGTCATGAGAGTGGCGGAAGCGCGCGGGGTCATGATCCATCAAGCCGCAGTGGTGGGACTTGACGTCTGCGAATACACCCCTCTTCAAGTGAAAATAGCGGTGGCGGGATACGGGAGAGCAAACAAAGACCAGGTTGCCTCCATGGTACGCCAACTCATAAAGCTAAGTGACGACATCACCTCCGACGACGAAATAGACGCTATCGCCATAGGACTTACATGCTCCGCTTCTATCGCGGCTAGAAACAAGGGTTTCTAGGGAACACATCTCAGTCCACAGGTTATCCACAGAGTTTTACCCTCTCTCATTGTAAACAGTGTTTTTTGTACCACCTTCAGACTACTATTCGCACGAACCGCTTCTTCCCCACTTTAAACACACCGTCTTCCTCCAGTGCATAGTGCTCGTCCTCCACCTTGCTGCCGTCCGCAAACTTGATCGCTCCTTCTTTAATAAGCCGCCTAAATTCTGTTTTTGATCTCACAAAACCGTTTTTTAAAAGTATGTCCGACAGTTTTTCTTTTTTCTCCGCCGCGACCTCTTCTATCTCTTCCGGCACTCCCCCTTTTTGAAACGCCGCAATAAAGTCCTTCTGTGCTTTTTGCGCCTGCTCTTCGCCATGATACAAAGCAACGATACGCCGCGCGAGTTCCATTTTCTTGTCGCGCAGGTTTGTACCTCCTTTTTCAATAATGTTTTTCATCTTTTCAATTTCACTCCTCGGCGTGTAGGTGCAGAGTTCAAAATAGTTCATGATCGACGCATCCGGTACGGACATTACTTTGCCGTACATATCGTTCGGCTCATCGGTGATGGCGATGTAGTTGCCCAAGCTCTTACTCATCTTCTCTTTGCCGTCCGTACCCTCAAGGAGTTTGATGGAGAGCACCGATTGCTGTTCCCGTTTGTTTATTTTCATCACATCTCTTCCCATCAGCATGTTGAATACTTGATCGGTGCCACCGATCTCAAGATCGCAGCTCCCATATATCTTTGCAATAAAAAGTGAGTCAATGCCTTGCAGGATTGGATAAAGCATTTCGTGCATATACAGCTCCTCCCCTTTTTTTATGCGCTCCTGGAACATATCCCGCTCTATAAGCCGCGCGTGGGTGATGTGCCCAAGCGTCCAGAGCAAGCCACGCAGGGTTATGTCGTGCATCTCTTCTTTTTTGAGATGTGTTTTTTGCATTCTCGTTGCGCTATAAAGTGCCGCTTTCCCTATATGTGAATTGGCGGAAACTTGGATGGAAGAATCGTTGCCTTTTTCGTCCTTGCCTTGTATCCGAACACTTTTCTCCTCAACCATTAGGTCCGAAACGCTGTAAAACCAATCGGAGTTTTTTATCCACGAAAACACCTCTTCGTCCGTCTGAAGGATCTTCCCCACCTGCTTGAGATACGTCGCCATGTTTGCCTCAATTTCTTTCTGCTCTATGCTGGGTCTTACTTTGTTTTTGCCCGTTGGGTCGCCTATGTTCGCCGTAAAGTCGCCCACCAAAAATACCACCTTGCACCCAAGATCTTGAAACTGACGGAGTTTGCGAAACACCGCCGCATGACCCAAGTGAATATCCGGCTGTGTCGGATCTATGCCGAATTTAATGATGATGTCATTCGAATATTCTCCTTTTGATTTTTTAAGAAGTTTTTCTTTGAAAACGCCTCCCGGATCAATAAACTCTCCAACGCCGCGGCTAAAAAGTTCTTCTATTGTGTTTGCGTCGGATTTCATATATACATTAAAATCTATCACAATTACCGTTCTTTGTCTTTGGGCCCATCTAAAAAATAACCGCTTAAATTTTCACTTTTGCGTTTTTGCATCAATTGGCTTGGGTTTCGTTGATTTTTGAGATGGGTTCAAGATGTGGTAGTATTCAATAAAATGGTGGGAAGAAAAAAGAGAAAAAGAAAGGCTCATTTCATAAAAAACATGCTGTTAGCTTTTGTTTCCCTCGGTTTTGTGACAACCGGGATTTTCGCGTTGTGGATAGCTACCATCAAAATACCCGACTTTGACTCTTTTAACGAGAGGCGTGTGGCCCAATCAACAAAAATATACGACAGGACGGGAGAAGTGCTTCTCTACGACATCCACGAAAATACAAAGAGGACGATCGTGCCATTCAATGAAATATCAAGGTTCATGAAAAATGCTACCGTGGCGATCGAAGATGCAGAATTTTATGAGCATAAAGGAGTAAAGCCGAAAGCATTTCTGCGTGCAACGCTAGTAAATCTGGGAACACTCACATATTCCCAAGGGGGATCAACTATTACCCAGCAAGTGGTAAAAAACATACTTCTCACTCCGGAGAAAAAAATATCAAGAAAACTGAAAGAGTGGGTCTTGTCCATTAAGCTCGAGAGGGTTTTGAGCAAAGAAGAGATTCTCACGCTTTACTTGAATGAGTCGCCGTACGGAGGAAATATTTATGGGATAGAGGAGGCAAGTTTGGCATTCTTCGGCAAAAGTGCGAGAGACTTGACGCTATCAGAGAGCGCATATATCGCGTCCCTCCCGCAAGCCCCCACGTACTATTCTCCCTATGGGAACAACAGGGATATGCTGGAAAAGAGAAAAAATCTCGTCCTCCAAAGAATGAGGGAGCTTGGTTTTATCTCTCAAGATGAGTACATCGCTGCGCTTGACAACAAGATTGAATTTCTCCCACAAGACCCTTATGGAATTAAAGCTCCTCATTTCGTCGTGTGGGTAAGAGAATATCTGGTGGAAAAATACGGAGAAAAAGCAGTGCAGGAAGGCGGCCTTAAGGTGATCACAACACTTGATTACAAATTGCAACAAAAAGCAGAGGAGATCGTCAAAAAATTCGCGGATGAAAACGAGGAAAAATTTAACGCAAAGAATGCTGGAATGGTGGGCATAGATCCCCAGACTGGACAGATTCTTGTCATGGTCGGCTCCCGTGATTATTTCAGTGCGGAAAATGAGGGTAATTTCAATGTAACTCTGGCTGCCAATAGGCAACCTGGTTCCGCGTTCAAGCCATTCGTGTACGCAACGGCGTTCATGAGAGGGTACACCCCCGAAACCGTGGTGTTTGATCTACAGACACAATTTCAGACAACGTGTGATTCCGAAGGCAAGCCTCTCTCCAGCGAAGTTGATCCGAGAGATTGCTATATGCCAAGCAACTATGACAATCTCTTCCGGGGGCCGGTAATGTTGAGAGACGCCCTCGCGCAATCCATAAACATTCCCGCAATAAAAACGCTTTACTTGGCGGGATTAAGGGATTCATTGGAAACAGCGCAGAAGATGGGCATAACAAGCCTTTCTGACCCAAACAGGTACGGACTGACATTGGTGCTGGGGGGCGGAGAGGTGTCTCTTCTGGACATAACGAGTGCATACTCCGTGTTCGCAAACAAGGGGGTGAGAAACGCTTATGAGAAGATATTAAGAGTTGAAAACAAAAGCGGCACAGTGTTGGAAGAGTTCTCCCCTGTGCCAAGGCGTGTTATTCCCGAACGCATAGCGCTTCAAATAACTGATATTCTTTCGGACAATGTCGCGCGAGCGCCTGCATTTGGAGAACGTTCCCCTCTATATTTTGAAGGGAGAGACGTTGCGGCAAAAACTGGTACTACGAACGAATATCGCGACGCATGGATCATAGGGTACACACCGTCGTTTGCACTTGGTGCATGGGCTGGCAACAACGACAATTCCTCCATGGAAAAAAAGGTTGCGGGCTTTGTGGTTGCCCCCATGTGGAACACCTTTATGCAAGAGATTTTGAGAGACTTGCCTGAGGAAAAATTTACCAGACTAAAAAAGATCGACGAGGTTGGGTTAAAGCCAGTCCTTCGCGGAATATGGCAGGGAAACGAACTGTATTTCGTGGACAGTATTTCAGGAAAGTTAGCTACGGAGCGCACTCCGAAAGAGCTCAAGGAAGAGCACGTGCTCACTCAAGTGCACACTATTTTGCGCTGGATTGATAAAAAAGATCCCCGCGGCCCCATTCCGGAGCAACCGGAAAATGATTCGCAGTTTGACTTATGGGAGAGTTCCGTAAGGAAGTGGGTGGAAAACCGGAACATAAAAGAAGAAGCTGCGGGCGACATACCAAAAGAGTATGACGACGTTCACACCGAGAAACTCTCGCCCAAAGTTGTGGTTGTTTCCCCGGCGACAGGCAGGGTGTTTGATGGCAACAGCAAGATCGCCGTCGTCATAGAGGGTCGTGGAGCATTCCCTCTTTCGCGTGTTGATTTCTTTGTAAACGAGGTTTTCCTGGGAACGTCAAAAACCCCTCCGTTCAATTTTGCTTTTGTTCCAAGCGAGGTTGGAAACATAAAGGAAACCAACCAATTAAAAGCGGTCGGGTATGATTCCGTGTTGAACAAAGGTTCTTCGGTTGTTATTTTTAAAATTAAAAACACACCTTTTTAAGGTTCTGGGGTACACACTATTGCGCAAACCCAGAACTTGTCGGGGGGATCTGAAAGATTTATGGTGCGGGGAGATTTTTTGACAAGCCCTAAGAACTATAAAATGTTTTTGGGTGCTTTTTCTTTCAGGTTCTTTTTTAGCTCGTCCAATATCTCCATTTTGTGGATGAATATCTCGTTTTTTAAAAGGGGCTTCACCTTAATATAAACAGTGTTGTTTTGAACGGATACGTCTCTTTTGTTTATATGAATTCCTGTTTCCTGTTTAACCACAATGATTACCATTTCACGAACAGCCATATACGGCGGAGCGAGGTTTTTAAATCTTTCCAAAAAAACTGCTATGCTTTGAATTGACATGTTTTGTTTCGCTCTCCGCCGAGCCGAGGAGTCTTTATTTGTGTATCGGCATAACAAGGTAAAAGAACGAGTTGTCGCCCACGCCCCTTATCATCATTTTATTGCCTTCTGATTCAGAAAATTGTATGGCAACGCTGTCGCTTCCTATGGATTGGAAGCAGTCCATTATGTACCTGTAGTTGAAGCTCGCCCTCGCGCTGTCTCCCGAAAGCGTTGCCTTAATGTTTGTTGTGTTCTCGCCAGTTTCGTTTTTGGAGTTCAGTTCAAATGTTTTGTGTTGGGGATCCAACTCTATATTGACCCTGTTAAACTTGTCTGAAAAGATATTGGCGATCTTCAGTGAGTCCATTAGGTCTTGTTTCAACATCACTGCCTCCGCGGAGCTTTCTTTTGGAATTATTTGTTTGTAGTCGGGGAAAATGCCGTCTATCACTCTGGATGTGAGATACACACCGTTGCCGTAAAATGATATTTGGTTTTTGTTGAATGTAATATCAATATCTCCTTCTATTTCTTCAAACACTCTAATGATCTCGCTTATGTTTTTAAACGGCATGATGATGCCCGAGAAGTGTACTATTCCTTTCTGCAGTACTCTCTTTTCAGCTAAACGAAATGAGTCTGTCGCCACAAAAACGAGATGGTCGCTCTCCGGATATATGAATACGCTTGATATTTCCGGTTTTATGTCGGAAACAGAGGAACTGTACCATACTGATTTAATTCCCGTAAGCAGTTTTTTTGCGGAAACGGTGAACGATTCACCGTTTTTTATTTTTGGGAGCGTCGGGAAGTCATCCGACTGATAGCTCTTTATTAAAATCGAGTTGTTTTTTGTTGCTATCAATAAATTTTCATTCACTAGATCCAGAGAGAGATTTTTTTCGTCAGGCAAACATGCGAGAGTATTGCTCAACACAGACCCGGGTACCGCTACACGACCTTCTTTTTCCACCTTGGCAGACATTTCAAACTCCACACCCACATCAAGATTTGTTGATATTATTCTCAGCGTCTTGTTTTTAGCAATCAACAGAATGGATTCTAATATTGGCAACGTAGTATTTTTGCTGGTGGTTTTGTCAGCGAGAGAAACGTACGCTTTGATTTTTTCTTTTATACATTCCAGCTTCATGGTGTTTTATTATATAAATAGATATTTAATAATAGATATGTATTTATTATTACTCCTGTGGATATGTTGATAACTCAAATATATGTTCAACATTCCCCCTACTACGTATTTGAGTATATGCGGCCATCTGGGTAAAACTCTTTATAATATGTGCACAAACTCAAAACTTATTTTTTTATGAACATGTTATGAAGAACTATCAACATACTATAAACCAATTTTGCACACACGTATCAACAACCCAACAACACGGTAATATTTAAAACATCGCTCGTATTCTGTCAATCTCCTGAACTAGTAAACCGTCTTTTTTTAGGTCACCCCTTATTTTTTCGCAAGAATGTATCACTGTCGTATGGTCTCGCCCCCCTAATTTCTGCCCTATTGAGGGATAGGAAACGTTAAAATCTTCTCTTAATATATACATAATAATTTGTCTCGGCTTAACCACCTCCTTTCTCCTGGTTTTTTCATATACCATGCCTTCTTCTATGTTGTAAAACTCAGTGACGATCTTTACCACATCCTTTACAGAAACAGACCTTCTTTGTTTAATGTTATTTTTGATTATTGATTTTATCTCGTTTAATGTCAGGCTCCGGTTTTTTAGTTGAGACTGGCATATGACGAGATTCAATACTCCTTCAAGCTCTCTTATATTTCCCTGTATGACCGATGCCAGATACTGAGAGGTTTCGTCTGTCATAGAAAAATTGTTCAAACTGGACTTTGATCTAAGTATTGCCACCCTTGATTCGTATTCCGGCTGTTGAACGTCAACGATCATACCTGCGCTGAACCTTGACTTCAGTCGTTCCTTCAAGTTGGGGATGTAGTTGGGGTGCTGGTCCGATGAAAATATGATCTGCTTGTTTTGTTCATAGAGCGCATTGAATACATGGAACAGCTCTTCCTGTGTTTTCTCTTTGCCCGAAAGAAATTGAATGTCGTCCATTATGAAAACATCATACCTCCTATATTTTTCTTTAAAACTGTTTATCTTGTTTGCCTGTACGGAATTTATATAATCCATTGAAAATTTTTCCGACGTTACGTAATATACTTTTTTCTTTGGATCAGACCCTTTGATATAGTTTCCTACTGCTTGTATCAGATGAGTTTTTCCAAGCCCGGTGCCTCCGTGGACAAATAGCGGATTGTACACATGTCCTGGTCTTTTCAGTATTGCTTGAGCGGCGGCGTGTGCCAGCTCATTGAAAGATCCGATAACAAAAGAATCAAATACATATCTTGGATTTAAATTGTCTTCTTTGTTTATGTAAAGATCTTTCAGAGGGAGCTCGGTGTTTGTAAGCGCTTTAATGTCTTGTTTCTCGTCTTGTTCTTGCAGCTTCGGATCGGTCTTACAGATGACATATTCCAAACCACGAACGTTTTCCCCGCAGGACCTCAATGCCTTTAAAATAAATTTGTGATACTTATTGTACAACCAGTCTTTTACAAATTCGTTCGGAACACCCAAAAACACAACACCGCCGTCTTGTTTTAATATGCCCGTGTTTTTAAACCACGTACTGAAATTAGCTTTTGATACGTGTAACTCTATTTCGGTTGTTGCAGAACTCCAAAGCTGTTTATTGTTTTCCATGGTTGGTGGGTAAGGTTTGTGCGACAAATCCAATTCATTATATACCTAATTTCAAAATACAAAACTTGTCAAAGGTTGATTACCGTGTTAACAATATGTTTATAAGTTGTGGACAACTGTTCGATATCGTCTGGTGAGACCATCACCTAAATAGCAATATTGATTTATTGATCGCCCTGCTGTATACTTGCATACTATGTCACAAACATACAATCCGAAAAACAAAAAAAGAAAAACAACACACGGTTTTCTCGTGAGACAAGCAAGCAAAGGGGGAAAAAGAGTCATAAAAAACCGCAGGAGAAAAGGGAGGACCGTATTAAGTGTGTAGAGAGAGTGAGGTGTGTCCGAGAGAGGATTTGTTTTTTGCAACGGGTACATATTAATACACCACATACCAAACAATGCTTTCTGGAAAAAGAAGGGTGAATAAGGCGCTTTTCCCGCTTATCCTAAAGAAAGGAAGGTCGTTCCATTCTCACAATATGTCGCTTAAGGTCTTGGACACAAACGATCGTGACAGAGAAAGCAAGTTTGCGTTTGTTGTTTCTCGAAAAGTTGCGGGCAAGGCACACAAAAGAAATCTGTTGAGGAGAAGAGGGTATGGCGCGATAGGGAAGATATTAGATCCCATACGCAAGGGGTTTGTATGCGCATTTTTTTTAAGAAAGGGCGCGAATGACCTTTCTTACGCGCAGTTTGAAGCGGAAATAATCGGACTCCTGAAAAAAGCGAACATAATATAAGGGCGTTTGCAACGCAATGGGGGCGCGTCAAAAACGCCACACTTTTTCTATGGGAAGACTCTCTATTTTTTTGATCAGGGTATACCAAAAGACATTCTCTCCTGACCACGGGCTTTTGGGGAAGACTGGTGTTAGAAAAACCTCCACCTGTGTTTTTTACCCGACGTGCTCTGAGTATACCATCCATGCGATTGAAAAATATGGGGTTGCCTCGGGACTATACAAGGGTGTGAAAAGAGTGTTTCGCTGCCACCCCTGGCAAAAACGGCACATCGATCCTCTTCGCTGACGTTTTTGTGTTCACTAACAGCTTTGTTTTTGACAAACGAAATGTGTGCGAATGTCCCCGGCTCATTTTTTGCCTGCCGATGCAAGCTCAACTAAGTTGAATTGCGCGCTTGATTGAGGTTTTGTTTTGTTTTAGAATTAACCAATGATAGTCGATATCTTTAACCTTCTTTTTTATCAACCCCTCTACAATGGGTTGGTTTTTTTACTCTCCGTTCTTCCGGGAGCCGATGTTGGGGTTGCGGTCATACTTTTGACGTTACTTGTTAAGATCACCATATTTCCTCTCTCGCATAAATCGGTTAAATCACAAGCAAAAATAAGAAGCATTGATCCCGAAGTAAAGAAAATAAAAAAGGAATACGGAAAAGACAAGCAAGAGCAGGCACGGAAAGTGATGGAGTTGTACAAAAAACACGGAGTCAATCCATTTTCGGGATGCTTGCTTATGCTAGCCCAGCTTCCCATAATCCTCGCTCTTTACTGGGTCTTTTTTAAAGGGCTCGGAAAACTTGATACAACGGTCTTGTACTCGTTCGTAGAGCTTCCCGCGGTGCTCAACATGAAATTTCTAGGACTTTTTGACATGGCGGACAAAAGTGTGATCATCGCTTTGTTTGCGGGGGTAACGCAGTATTTTCAAATGAAACTCTCTTTGCCGCCGCAGGCGAAAAGGGGCGCCAAAGAAAACAACGGAAGCGGATCGTTCAAGGACGAATTCGCAAAGAACATGAGCATGCAGATGCGGTACGTCTTGCCGGTGTTCGTGTTTTTTATAGCGTACACTATTTCCGCGGCGGTGGCGCTGTATTGGCTTACCAGTAATATGTTTTCCATAGGACATGAACTTATTGTAAGAAAAAAGGCTCGGGAATTGATAAAAAAGTAGAAGAATGCTACGTTATACAGAGCAGTCTCTCAAGCTGCCTTCATAAATGAGATTGAGAGATTGCTCTGGCTGCAAAAAATATGGAAATCGATTTTATAAAAAATACAACAGAAGGTGTACTGTCAAAGCTCAACGTAAGTTTTGACCTGGAGGTTCTTCACGACGATGAGATCAACGCTGTTCGCTTTTTAATAAAAACGGACGAACCAAATCTCTTGATTGGGCATAAGGGAACCACGCTGTCTGCGCTGAGTCATGTCATAAAAAGAATCACAGATAAAAAATTTAGAGACAATGGCGAGAGAACCTACTTTATTCTGGACGTTAATGATTACCAGAAAAAAATGATCGAGGAACTTAAAAATAAAGCTGCTATGCTCGCGGAGAGAGCGCGATATTTCAAAAGCAGTGTGGAGATGAACCCCATGCCTCCTTATGAGAGAATGATCATCCACTCCATTTTTACCGACTCGGAAGACATTAAAACCGAATCTCAAGGAGAGGGAGAAGGAAGAAGGGTGGTATTAAAATACGTCGCTTAGAATCCATAACTTGTAACGCAGAACGTGATTACTTGGACACTTAGCTTCTTAAGTGGCAAGTAAAGATATCTTGAGCATAATACTTCGCATACCAATGCAGAAGTCGGGTGTCCAAGTAGATCCAGGTACATTCAAACCCCGCCGTAGGCGGGGTTTGAATGTTTCAAGTTTCACGTTACGGACTACAAGCTTTCTACCTCTTCCGTCAGCGCAAGCGCCCAAAGACTCAAGTCTTTTTTGTTGATGAAAAACAGAAATTTCTCATCGGGGCTCAATAATAGTTTTATACCATCCAGCTCTTCTCTGGAGGCGTCTTTGAAAGAAATGAGCTTCTCGGTCGCGTATGTTTCCGTATTTATGGTCCAAATATCGTCGGAGAAAGACACAAGCCCCTGATACCAGTCATCAGGGTAGTTGCCAGAGTTGATCGCGGTTGCTACGGCGCAATATAGCATGTATGTGTCTTTATTGCTCCATATGCATTTCTCCGGTAATGTATCAAGCGGCAGTATTTGAGACGTGTTTTCTTTTTCATCATACAGGTGAAGAGTAAATCCCCCTCGCTTACTCTCAGAATAGAGAACTTTGTCGCCATCGGGGCTCGTCAACGTGGTGAGTCCGTTTATACCACCCAGTATTTTGGTCGAACGTTCGGTTTGGACGTTCAAAAAGTACATAACCCCCTCTGTGTCTGCTGAGGGTTTGCTGGTAAGTGTGATCGTGTTTTTGTTAGGCCATGAGATCAGCCATTGCGTGAATGGCGACATAAAGATCTGTGCCTTTTTCCCGCTTGCTAGGTTGTATATTGTACCAATGGAGACATCGTTGTTGTCCGTCAAGTAGAATATTCTTTCAGGGTCCTCGTTTGATACTACTATTTCTCTGATGCTTTGTGGAAGAAACACCCCCTCCGGTGTCACCGGCTTCTCTTTGCTTTCTTCCACGCTTAGTTTTTCCAGCGTGCTTAATTTTATTAAGAAGCTTCTTATTGTGTCGGACTTATCACCAAGATATCTTATAATTACACTATTTCCGCCCTCTCCCCACAGCGCCTCATATATCCCGAGCCTCGTTTTGTTTGATATTCTTTCTTCCGCTGCGCTTTCCATGTTTGTTTCAAAGATGTGTCCCACATCACGCTCGATGTATCGTATGAACGTGTCGCTCCCCCCTGTTTCCTCCAGGCTCGCTTTTTCAAAGGAATACGCACCGGCCACCGCGGATGAATGTATCTGAATAAGCTTTGGTGAAGGAGCGCCTCCTGTGCTGTCTACTGGTACACTCGTTCTTTCCGTGGTGTCTGGAGCCTCGGCCGGTATCACTTCTCCGCCTATGCCGAAAGGAAGAGAGCCCCTTATGCCCTCCAGGCTCGGTTTTTCACCAACTCCCCAAAATAGCAAGCCGGCGGTCGCCAGGCCTATGACTGCAACAGATACGATCGTAATAATGATGGTTTTTTTTGGCATGATGTATGTTTATGTTTAGTTTATTGTTCGTGTGGTTGCGGATAGAATATTTTTCTTGTGTTGCGATCGTCCGCGGTCAATCCTCATCATCGTTGTTTTCAGCGTCATCGGCCGGATCACCACTTTCTCCACTGCCACCTCCCCCACTCGACGACGATGGCGCTTTCTTGATCACCGCTTTTTTTATGTCTAAGCCGGTTTTCAGCAGATCGGGGTTTAGGGTATTTAAAATGAGCCACGAACTAAGGGCTAAAATGAGGCCAAAAAGCGCATTGCGTATCCTCTCTTTCGCGTCGCTTTTCGCGGCAGGGTTTCCCGCACCTCCTATATATTCTATTCCGGCGACCACGAGCATGAGCACCGCGAGGACCCCCGCGATCCCGATCCCTATTTGAAATAGCGTTTGTATATATTCTCCCAAGCCCGTCCCTGCTTTTACGCCGGGCAATGGCGCCAAAGGAACGTACCCTTGCGCAAAAGCTTGTGTGGCGCCAACCGCAAGTATAAGTGGTGCTCCCACCACTGTTGCAAGCACCATACCTCCTGTTTTTTTTATTATCCCTCTTACCATATCACATTTAGGACTTGCGCAGTCGGCGCATTTCTTCGTT
>BTQM01000020.1:0-13735 GCA_036985875.1 Patescibacteria group bacterium | reverse complement strand
TTCTGGGATAACATCAACAACAGACTGGGCTTAGGCACCACTTCACCTTCCTCACGTCTTACCATATGGGGCACAGGAACCTCCGGCATCAGCGCCTTCAATGTAGTAGATAACGCTTCCACGACGCTTTTCACCGTACTTGACTCCGGCCTCGTCGGCATCGGGACGACGAGCCCCACCGTAAAACTTGAAGTTAATGGCAGTACCGCGAACACAACGGGCGTATGGGCGAACTATTCGGACGAGCGTTTGAAAGATAATATTGTAACCATTGATAACGCTCTTGAGATTATTACACAACTTCGCGGTGTTACGTTCAATTGGAAAGATAAGGAACGCGGCGAGGGTCTCCAGCGGGGATTCATAGCTCAAGAGGTGGAACCCATTATTCCTGAATGGTTAAAAGAGAATCAATATGGATACAAAATGCTTGAGAAAGTTGGTGTGGAGGCACTGCTTGTAGAAGCGATTAAAGAACAACAGGGGCAGATTGAAGTTTTGCAAAGCGAGCTCAATTCGCTTACCTTGAGCGGAACAATAGAGGAATTTATAACAGACCAAGAAAATGGAGGAATATTGTCCGTTAACAAGGTGATCGCGAAAGAAGAGTTGTGTATCGGAGAGGCCGGCAGCGAGGTGTGTTTGAATAAGGATGAATTGGCAGAGCTAAAAGCGCTTATTGGAGAAATTCCAAATGACAATCTCCAAATTACAAACAATGACCAAATTGCAAATTCTAATACTGAAACAGAGGAGGTTTCAGATACGAATGGCGAAGAAGAGGTCGTAACGGAAGAATCGCTTGTTGAGGAGATTGCGGAAGAAGAGGTTTCAGATGAAATTATGGATGAGCCGACAGAGGAAACTCCTGTTGAAGAGTTGTCCGCCGAGGAGCCGGTCGAAGAACCGCCTGTTGTAGAAAGTGAAGAAACAGAAACAGAAGAAGTTATAGAAGAAGTTCCGATCGAAGAGCCCGTTGTAGAGGAAATTGCAGAGGAAATTCCAAGTGATGTTGATGCGGAGTAAAAGCAATTAAAAGTATAATAACAGTAATTATATGAATCGTATGAAAAATATTCCTATTCTAAAAAGTATTTTTGTTGGAGTGGCAAGACTCGTTACCGGCAGGATAAAGATTATTTTACTGCTCATTTTTATCGGCGCTCTTGTGTGGTTCGCGTTTGACTATATAGAGGCGAAAAAACAGGTGGCGCTTCTCTCCAACCCCGTGGCCCAGCAAGAGGCCTATCAAAAAGAGATCCGAGAAATAGTGAAGCAGGTATCAAAACTTATTATTCTCCCTGAAGGAAGCCCTGACTTGGCGACCATTCAGGACGCGACGGCGCTCGCCGCCCAACAGCCGTTTTTCAAGGACGCGGAGAATGGCGACAAGATATTGATCTATAAAGACAAGGCGATCATCTTCAGCCCGACCAAAAATATGCTAGTCAATGTCGGGCCGGTGTACGCAGAGGAGAGTCAAACTCCTCCCGCGCCCGCTCCCGTATCTCAAGAAATTCCTGAAGAGGAAGAAGAATAAGAATTTTCAATTTCTAATTTTCAAACAATGATTTAATTTTTAAATTTTGCAATTAAGTCATTGAAAATTGTTTAGAAATTAAAAAGGATGTTTTACCAAAAATATAAAATAATACTCGCAGCCGCTTTTTTTACGGTATTATTGCCAATGGTGTCTCTTGCCGCTGCCATGAGCAGCAGTAATTACAGCATCCCTTCAAGCATCATCGGTCCCGGTGGCGTCCCTATTACTTCAACATCCACGAATTATACGGTGGAGTATTCATCGGGAGACGAATCAACATACACGACCGCGGCGTGTAATGACAATGCCGACAATGACGGCGACGGCCTGACCGACTACCCCAATGATCCGGGTTGCTCTTCCTCCAGCGATACCGACGAAACGGATGCGGAGACAGCGTCCGGCGGCGGGATTATTGGCATTTCTGGTGGCTGGAGCGTTCCCTCGCACATAAACGCTTTTAATGTGCCTTTAGCGATTTTGCCAACGCAGTCAGGAACGCTGACGCAGAATGTAGCGGCGGGAGAAGTTATACTTGATGTTCTCAAAAACAATATTACTTCGCGGGTTACGTTTATCATCATTGAGGAGCCGCTTTCGCCCGCCAACGCGAGGTTGGCATCAGTAAATACAAGTTTAATAAACAGCGCGTTTTATGATGTGAGCGCAAAGGAACAAGACGGGAATCCCGTTACGTCGTTCCCCCAGCCCATCACCATTTCCTTCCCTATTCCGGAGTCGTTGATCAGTGCGAGTGACTTGGGCGTGTATTGGCTTGCCCCGCCAGAGGCGGGGCTTGACGAGAGCGCCGGTACGTGGGTGCTGATTCAGGATGCCGTGTTTGACCTTGAGGGCAGGAGAGCGGTCTTTCAAGTTGATCACCTGACAAAGTTTGCGATTTTCGGGACGGTTGGATTGCCGGAAACAATTCCCGTATTACTGGCGAAAGTGCCGCCGATATCACAGCAGGCAAGCACTCTGGAGGCGGCCGCTGACATCGCAGTTCCTTCCGTATCGCCCGAGCCGGAAGCGCTCCCGTCTGCCGAGAGAGAAGCGCTCCCACAGGAACAGCTTCTTGATATTGGTCTCAAGCTTGACGACCCTTCGATTGTGGATATTGGAGAGTTGGTTGCCCGTGTCGCTTTCACCAATTCGGGTGAAACTCCAATACCCGTTGATATTTTGTTTACTATTGTGGATGAGGCGGGAACAAGCGTTTACAGCGAGAAATACCATGTTGTCGTTGAGAACGAAGAAGTTTTAACGAAGAATTTTGAAATTGACCTTGCGCCAGGTGAATATACCGTCCTTTTGACAACGCTTTATGGTGCCGATATCTTGGACGAGTTCAGGCAGGATTTTGAAATAAAAGGAGAAAAACAACTACCTCTTTTGAATACACGGACACTTATTTTGTTGATCGGTGCGGTGGTAGTGTTCTACATAATTTTCTGGAAAAGGAGAAAAAGAGAGGACGAGGAAATATAAGCGCTAACACGGCGCTTGAATTTCCGTCACTCGCCACAGATGTAGGAAATATAAAAAAATTGACTAGACGCCCGGCGTCTAGTCAATTTGGATGATATCACCCTTTCTCTAAAAGCCGCCTGACGAGCGATCTTTCTTTTCTCTCTTCTTTAAGTGCATATCTGTAGAGCCTGGCAAGATTGGCAAACTCCATTTTTGGAATGAAAAAGAGGGCGTTGTTCGGGCATTCTCTCCGCTGTGAATTACCGAAAACTGGAGGGCGTCTCCACTGCTTTTTTATTACGGTGTAGCGGACAAGTACTTTCTTTCCATCCACGCCGACGGCCGCAATAATACTCGGATATACTGGCACGCATAGGTCTCCGTAGGAAAAACTTGTACCCGCAATGTGATTTCCTGTAGTTGTGAGGTTTACGATCTTGACCTCGTTGCTACTGTATTTTAGGGGAATACGAGCCGTATCTCCTCTTTTGACGTGAGGTATCTGGACGGGCGGAGGCACGGCGGATGCTGTATAAGATATCAGCAGAAGTACGGCAAGCAGCGCAAAGAACAATCGATTTATCTTCATCGTTTCTCTCCTTTGAGTATTTTTCAGTTGAAAAGTTCAAGAAAATCTTCTTCAAACATAGCACGCGGATATTATTATTGTCAATATACTGTGCGAGGCAGGTCGACATCGTTCTCTACGAGCATTTCGTTCGCAATTTTGGTATAATAAGCATCAAGGATCCTTTCGGGGAGTCTCTGATGCAGAAAGCTTCTCGCATGACTTACGGTGGCGGTGGACAAAGAGACACTCACTGCCTTCCATTGGAACGATTAGGCGATGGATTTCTTCATAGCAGATCTTGCTGTTGACATCGGGGTGTATTGGAACAAGGTGGGCTTCCCCTCGCAAAAGGAGCGAGAACTAAAATATCGGAAGTTACTTGAGATAGGTAAGGAAGGTAATTTTTAAATTAAACTTATTGCAAAATATATTATGAACATCGTTTCTTTTTATAACGAACCGTGGGAGGAGGATTACTTGAAAGAACGTCTTCCCGGCCACGACATAACATTCCTTAAGGGAACCGTGCAGGATCATCCCGATCTTAAAGATGAGAAAGCGGAGATATTGTCTGTGTTTGTGAAGTCACACATCGGCGCGCAGGAGTTGGACAAGTTTCCCAACTTGAAATATATTACTACTCGTTCAACAGGGTTTGACCACATCGACATGGAGGAGGTAAAGAAGAGGAATATTCCTGTCTCCAACGTGCCTTTCTACGGGGCGAATACTGTTGCGGAGCAGGCGTTCGCGCTGTTGCTCAGCTTGTCACGGCGTATTTGCGAGTCGTACGAGCGAGTAGTGGAAGACGGCAATTTTTCTCCCGAGGGGTTGCGCGGGTTTGACCTAAAAGGCAAAACGATCGGGATCGTGGGTACGGGACATATTGGATCCCATGCGGCGCGTATGGCGCGAGGCTTTGAAATGGATATTATCGGATATGATGTGCGGGAAAACAAGGAGCTTGTTGCCGAGACAGGGCTTCGCTACCGGACCTTTGATGAGCTTCTTGCCGAGTCTGACATTATTACTCTGCATGCGCCATACAATAAGCATACGCACCATATGATAAATAAAGAAAACATTCAAAAGATGAAGAGAGGGGCGTATCTCATCAACACTGCGCGTGGGGGACTTGTGGAAACAGCAGCACTCGTGGATGCGTTAGAAAATGGTATACTCGCGGGTGCAGGTTTGGATGTTTTAGAGGAAGAGGATTATATGCTGGACCATGTTGCGCTTCTTACCGAGCCGCACCCCAACCCTGAATCGCTGCGAACGGTTTTAGTAAATCAGTATTTGATTGATCATCCAAACGTGCTCATAACGCCGCACAACGCGTTCAATACGAAAGGCGCACTGGAGCGAATACTAAACACAACCATTGAGAATATAAATGCATACGCAGAAGGGAAGCTGATGAATGTTGTTAACAGTTGATCATATGGAAGATAAAAAAATATATGTACCAATTATTTTGGGAACGGCTCGTAAAGAACGTGAATCCGAAAAAGTAGCACGTTTTGTTATGGAGGAAGCGAAGGAGTTCGGGTTTGATGCGGAACTGATCGATGTCAGGGACTACAGGTGGGGAGAGACGATTCCTACTTGGGCGGAAGATACAACAGCAACGAAGCGCTGGAGAGATATCGCCGAGAGGGCGGATGGGTTTATCATTGTGGTGCCCGAATATAATCACGGATATCCCGGAGAGCTCAAAATACTTTTGGACGGAGCGTACAAGGAGTACGCGAAAAAGCCCGTCGGTCTATGCGGCGTTTCTTCAGGGCTAGTAGGGGGTGCGCGAGTAGTGGATCACTTGAAGCAGGTCCTTGTTGAACTTTCCATGGTGCCGCTGCGTAATGCATTGTATTTTCCCTCGGTGGGGGATATCTTTGATGATGGGGTGCTCAAAGACGAGGCCTATAAAGAGAGAACGAAGCCCATGTTTGAAGAGCTTGCGTGGTACGGAAAAGTTCTAAAAAACGCGAAACAGGCGGATGCAAAGAGTTAGGTGTCCTCACAATCTGCCTTAAATATCACTATCAATAAAAGACTCATGATTATTCTTGCGAAATGGCTCATCGTCGCCCTCTCACTGCTTTTGACGGCGTATCTCCTGCCAGGCATCCAAGTGGCGTCGCTCTATATCGCCCTCATCGTGGCGCTGTTTCTGGGCGTGGTGAATGTTGTGCTGAAACCGATCTTGGTGATACTGACCCTCCCAATCAACATCCTGACCCTTGGCCTTTTCACGTTTGTCATCAACGGATTCCTGTTCTGGCTCCTCTCAACATTCATTAAAGGGTTTGAGGTGGACGGGCTTCTTGTTGCGATCTTGGGTGCGTTTGTCGTGTCGGTATTGAGTTTACTCGGCAATGCATTTATCGGAGGCAGAGATTAGTTTTGTTCTAGTATCATGAAAAAAGTTATCACACACAATGGGAGATTCCATACCGACGAGACATTTGGTGTTGCGGTTCTTCGCCTTGCGCTTGATGAGCCGTTTGAGGTTATTCGCACAAGAGATGACAAGGTTATTACAACCGGTGATATTGTGCTTGATATTGGCGGCGTATATGATCCCGGGCAAGGTCGTTTTGACCATCACCAAAAGGGGGGCGCTGGGGAACATGCAAACGGTATTCCATATTCTTCATTTGGCCTGGTATGGAAAAAATACGGCGTGCAACTATGCGGGACAAAAGAAGCGGCGAATATCGTAAAGAAGCGACTCGTGTATCCCATCGATGCTACCGATAATGGCGTTGATACGTTTGTGAGAGGGACGCGCGATGACTTGTATCCGTATCTCATGCATTCAATTACGATGTCGTTTCGCCCCGCGTGGAATGAAGAAGGAAGGACACCGGACGCAGCTTTTTTAGAGTTGGTTGATATAGCGGTAAAAATTTTGTCTCGTGAGATCGTCCACGCAAAAGCCTATGGTGAGGCCAAAAAGAAGGTCGAGGAGGCATATGAGCGTTCCGAAGATAAGCGCATCATTGTTCTTGATGGCCCTTACCCATGGGAGGAAGTTCTTTCAGGATATTCCGAACCGCTTTTTATGGTGGGTCCCAAATCGCAAAGTAGCAACTGGAATGTAAAAACAGTACGAAGTGAAGTGCATTCATTCAAGAGTCGCAAAGATCTGCCTGCGGCGTGGGCGGGGAAGCGAGGTGAGGAACTCGCGCAGATAACGGGCGTGCCGGACGCAATCTTTTGCCATAATGGACGGTTCATAGCCGTTGCGGGGTCAAAAGAGGGGGCGCTCCGACTTGCGTGGCTCGCGCTTGAGCATGAGGAGTGATAATTTGCCGTTTCGGATAGATCGTGTATTCTTGAGTTTAGATAAGCTATATTATTCATAATGCAATTCAAAAGCATAATATGACAAAAAACAAAAACATTTTCATATTTATTATCATCATCGTTCTCGTGGGTTTGGGTCTCCTTCTTTTGAACGGTTGGCTGAAAAAAGACATTGAGACGGAGATTGCCAGAGAAGGTGCCACATCTGCGGAAGAAGCCTTGCGCCCCATAAATACAATTGTCGTTCCGGAGCAGGCGGGAGGGGAAGAAGCATTCATTGAACATGTGTCGTTCATAGATGGCGGGTTCGTGGTGATCCATCGCGCAAGCGAAGAGGTCACGCCGGGTGCCATTATCGGTGTGTCTGATTTCCTTCCCGCGGGCGTGAAAGAGAACTTTCTCATAGATCTCTCCGAAGAAGTGTTGGAAGGTGATGTATTGTTCGCGATGCTACACAATGACGATGGCGATGAAACATTCAGCTTTCCCGGTCCCGACGTGCCTCTTGCTGGCGATGAGGAAGCTATCGTTTTAATGAAGTTTACAATCGTTGGAGAAGGAGCGCTTGAGAACGAGGTAAAGCTCTAGAAGCTTTACTGAAGTGATATTGTTCCAACAAAACCGCCGCTTCTTATAAACGGCGGTTTTGAGTGCCCCGCATTCTTCATTCTTTTGTGCTATAATCGCTTTTGTAACAAGGAAGTCTCTATGAGTGAGTACACACCAACTATCGGACTGGAAATACATGCCGAACTCAAGACGCGGACAAAAATGTTCTGCAACTCCAAAAACGACCCCGAGGAGAAGCGTCCGAATGTGAACATTTGTCCCGTGTGCATGGCGCACCCCGGGACATTGCCGGTCATCAACAAGGCGGCGGTTAAGCATGTTTTGAAAGTAGGCAAAGCTCTTGGTGGGCAGCTTGCCGATTTCACCGAGTTTGACCGCAAAAACTACTTCTATCCCGATATCCCAAAGGGGTATCAGATCAGCCAATATAAATATCCACTCGTCTCCGGCGGTAATCTTGCGGGAGTGGATATTACCCGTGTGCACTTAGAGGAAGACACCGCGCGTTCTTCTCACGACAAGGGTGACTACAGCTTAGTGGATTTCAATCGTGCGGGGGTACCGTTAATGGAGCTTGTAACCGAGCCGGTAATAGGTGATGCAGAAACCGCCATTCGTTTCGCTAAAGAGTTCCAGATCCTTATGCGTTATCTCGGCGCATCCGATGCGAACATGGAGAAAGGAGAGATGCGCGTGGAAGCGAATATATCTGTAAGTAAGACTGATGAGTATGGTACTAAAGTGGAAGTCAAAAATCTCAACTCATTCAAGGTTGCCCACCGTGCGATCATATATGAGATCAAGCGGCAAATAAAGGAGATTGAATCGGGGGGTGAGGTGGTGCAGGAAACCCGCGGGTGGGACGAGGCAAAAGGTGCGACATTCTCCCAGCGGGCGAAGGAATCTTCGCACGACTATCGATACTTCCCCGATCCTGATCTACCCAAGCTCCATGTGAGCGAGATAAAAGAGTTTAGCGATGATAATCTCGCAAAAGAGATTCCCGAATTACCATGGGAGAAACGCGAGCGATACAAGAAGGAATACGGCATCAAAAATGAGGATATCGAAAGCTATGTTACCGATCGGGAACTCGGAGGATTTTTTGAAGACGTGACCTCCTCGTTTGGGGGTGACAGGGAGTTGATCTTTCTTGCGTCAAATTACATCACTTCTGACCTTGCGGGATTGATGAAAAGTGATACTGAAAGAGCGCTACTTAAAGCGAGCGATTTTTCCGAACTTATCAAAATGGCAAAACAAGGCGATATCTCATCGCGCGGTGCGAAAGATATTCTGGTGATCATGTATAAAGAAGGAGGTACTCCGGCAGATATTGCGGAAGAGAAAAACCTTCTCCAGAAAAGCGACGAGGAAGAACTTGAAAAAATTGTATTGGATATCATCACAAACAATCCAAATGTTGTGAAAGATTATAGGGCGGGAAAAGAAGCGTCCCTGCAGTTTCTCATCGGACAGGGGATGAAAGCAACAAAAGGATCCGCCAATCCACAGGTTCTCAAAAAACTTTTTGAAGAGAAGTTGAAGTGATTTTTATGATAGAAAAAATTATTACCAGTATAGAAAACGCATTGCGCGGGCTTCGTCAAGCGTACCATTTTGACCGAAGTTTCCGGATGGAGGTTGCGGGTGCGGCGGGCTTCACGGCTGTGGCATGGCTGCTGTGGCCTCTTTCGGGGATTGAGATCATCTTGCTTGCTGTGGCATATGGCCTGATTTTTATTACCGAGCTTTTCAACACCGCGCTTGAACAGCTTTTGTTGCGTGTGCACCCCGAAGAGCACGAATTGATCGGTATGAGCAAAAATACCGCCTCCGCCGCGGTACTTCTGGCATTCATTGTTGCCACGGTTATTGTAACAGTTCTCTTACTTGCACACTTTAGAATAGTTCCGATTCTCTGATCTTTCTGGTGTAATTTTACGGAACGCGGTTTTAAAAATCCAAGGGTAACCCTTGGATTTTTTTGAATATGGTGTAATTTTTTTTACCCCACTTTCTTCGGGATATAGTCTTCCGGTGCATTGGCAAGGTATTCCTCAAGCTCCTCGCGAGAGAGGAGGCCGGCTTGAGCGCCGATTTTTTGCACCACCGACATGGAGTTAACGGGTCCCCACATGAGCGCTTCGGCGACGTCTTTGCCGAGCGCAAGTGCTACAGTAAAGGTGCTGGCAAACGAGTCTCCAGCACCAGTCCGCTCATAGGGTGGCGCGGGGTCAGGGTAGGCGCGCATGAACCATACATCCGTTCCATCAAATACATATGCACCCGCCGGCCCATCGGTGATGACAGATATTTTAGGACCCAACTTACTCATCTCGCGCGAGAGAGTGGGAATAGAATCCCCCCGTGTTTTCAAGATCAGCTGTGCCTCCTCTTTATTGCAGAAAAATACCTCCGTTTCTTCGTAGAGATCTTTGAGTTTCTCATAACCTAGTTTGATCTGGAACGTGCCTGGCTGAAACGCGAGCTTGATATTGGGGTGATTTTTCAGATAATCGGCGATCTCGTGGTGATAGGGAAGCGAATCTTCTCCCACGGAGCTGAAATAAAACCATTTCGGCGATCCCGCGTCGGGGAATGCATACTCGTATTCATGGTGTTTAATGAGAATGGTCCTCTCCGCCTTGTGCCAAAGCACGAAGTGATAGTTGCTCTTTTTCCCCTTATGTATCTTGATATAGTCATCGACAACCCCCTCTTCCTTCAGGCGTTTGAGGCAGTTCCTACCAAAATCATCATCGCCGAAATCGGTGATGAGTCCAGAGCGGAGTCCCAGACGCGCGGCGCTCACTGCGGCATTGGGGCTGTTGCCGACGGCGGGCACGATTGTGAGCGACTCGTAGGGAATTTTCGAGCCGTTTGCAAGGCATATTTGTTCTATACGAGAAGGATCGTCGTTGTGAATGCTTGCCTGTTTAATGCGAATGAATGCGTCCGTGGTTGTATCGCCAATAGCGATGAAGTCTAAATCTTTTGCCATGATGATTTTTTTATTCAGTAATGTCTTTCTAGTATAGCATAATTGCCGAATATCATATTTTTCGATTCTTTTTTTGTGGTATAATATTCATATGAGGACACTAAAAGAGATACTAAGCGAGGCAGAAGAAAAGAAAACAGCGATAGGGCATTTCAACATCTCAAATATTGAGGCGCTGTGGGGGATCTTCCGTGCGGCACAAGGGCTGGATGTGCCCGTTATCATAGGCCTCTCGGAAGGGGAGAGGGATTTTGTGGGTGTCAGGCAGGCGGTGGCTTTGGTGAAAAGTATCCGTGAAGAGTACGATTACCCCATATTCATCAACGCCGACCACACATACTCGTTTGAGCGTGTGAAAGAGGCTGTGGGCGCGGGCTTTGACGCGGTTATTTTTGACGGTGCGAAACTCCCAATGGAGGAGAACATCGCAATTTCCAAGCAGTGTGTGGAATATGCTGGGAGCGTTGCCCCGAGCGTCTTGATTGAAGCGGAGCTGGGCTATATCGGCACTTCTTCAAAGCTGTTGGATGAGGTCCCCGAAGGTGTAATGCCTGACCAACTGACCACACCGGAAGACGCAAAGCGATTTGTGGAAGAAACGGGCATCCACATGTTTGCGCCGTCGGTGGGAAACATTCACGGGATGTTAAAGGGCGTATCAAATCCGAAGCTAAATATTGAGAGAATAAAGGAAATAAGAGAAGCCGCGGGAGTGCCGCTTGTGTTGCACGGCGGCTCTGGCATTACGGATGAAAATTTTACGGATGCGATAAATGCGGGGATCTCTCTTATTCATATCAACACGGAAATAAGAATCGCATACCGCGATGCGACAAAAAAGTCACTGGAAGAGCATCCTGAAGAGATCGCGCCGTACAGGATCATGAAGCCCGCTGTGGAGGCGGTGCAAGGCGTGGTGGAGAGGCGACTGCGGCTGTTTAGCAAATTGTAAAGGGTGTTCGCTGTATTAGTTTCGTTGGAAGAGGCCGCATCCTTTCTCAGTTGATTTTTATGTGTAGATATATATAATGAGCCAATGCTTACATTACATGCGGAACAAAGAAATACTTCCCCTAAGCCTAGCTCGTTGAGAAAAGAGGGGTTATTGCCCGCAGTGCTATACGGTCCGAAGGAGGACACCGTCGCTCTTTCGGTGTCACAGAAAGAGTTTGGTATTGTGTGGAAAGAGGCGGGTGGATCCTCGGTCATTGAACTTGAAACACCGAATGGCAAAAAGAGCGCTTTAATACATGCAGTGCAGTTTGATCCTGTGCTGGGCAATCCCATCCACGCTGATTTTTACGTTATTGAAAAAGGCAAAGAGCTTGAAGTTCCCGTACCTCTGGAGTTCATAGGCGTTGCTCCGGCAGTGAAGGATCTGGGCGGGACGCTTGTGAAAGTACTCCGCGAGATTATCGTAAAAGGTGTTCCCACTGATATTCCCCACAGCATTGAAGTTGACGTGTCCTCGCTTATCGATCTTGAAAGTCAGATATTGGTGAGCAGCATTTCTCTCCCGAGTGGCGTGAATGTGGTTGGCGATGAGGAGAGCGTAATAGCTTCCATCGCGACGGTGGAAGAAGAGCCGGAGGAAGAAAAAGAAGAAGCCGACATTTCCTCAATTGAGGTTGAAAAGAAAGGAAAGGAAGAAGAAGACCCGTCTGCGCAGGCTGGTGGAGAAGAAGAGGCGAGCTCCTAGATTCCTTTGGTCCATCAACATCTCCGAATTTCCACACATCCTCCCAGAGCTTGTGAGATCGTATGCTAAAAAAATTGCTCGTTTTCTTTGTGTTAATATTGAGTGTTGCCGCGCCCGCCATTGCGGACGTTGATGTCGTGTGCACTACCGACAACATCGACAACAAGACGGAGCAGCAGCTTGCTCTCATTTCCGAAAAATGCGAAGAAGAAAGAAAACAACAAGAAGTGCTATTGAAGGAAAAACAAAGGGAGACGGTTACTATTGAAAGGGATCTGCAGATCCTGAATTATAATATATCAAAATCTCGTGCGGATATTCGTTCAAGAGAGATAAAGATCTACAACATCAAAAAAGAAATAGTCGCGAAAAGCGACAGGATAAGCGAGCTGTCCAACAAAGAGGAACGGATGCAGACTTCGTTGTCGGAACTCATGAGAAAGACCAACGAATTGGATTCCTACTCATTGGTGGAGGCGATGCTCTCAAACGAGAGTCTCTCCGATTTTTTCATTGACATTGACGACTTGGGAGTTCTGAAAAAAGAGATGAGAGTAACTCTTTTGGAAATGAGCGATATTCGGGACACGACGAAAGAGGCGAAGGTGACGCTGGAAGAGAAAGAAAACAGAGAGTGGGGCCTAAAACTGACGAAAGAAAAAGAAAAAAGAAAATCCGAAAGCTATAAGTCGGAAAAGCGCGAACTGCTTGCCTTAAACAGAGAGGAAGAGGGGGAATACAAAAAAGAGATCGCTCGCAAAGAGCAGATAAAAAGAGAAATTAGAAATAGGATCTTCCGCACCGTTGGAGGAGTGGAGATCAGCTTCGGGGATGCGCTCAAGCTTATCCAGCCATACGAAGAGGTCGTTGGCGTGGAATCGGCGCTGGTGTTGGCGGTTTTGTTTCAGGAGTCCGGCGCGAACGGCGTGATCGGCGGGAACCTCGGTAGATGCACATACAATCAGCCGTGGAAAAATAAAAGCGGGACGGTGATGAGGGACTCGCAGAAAAAATCTTTTCTAGTGATCATGCAGGAGCTCGGGAGGAATCAAGCTACGACTCCCGTATCCTGCCCGATCCCTCGCGATGGCTTGTATGGGGGGGCTATGGGACCCGCGCAGTTCATGCCCAATACGTGGTGGGATGTGAGAGTTCCCGGAGATGAGACGGGATACAAAAAGCGGGTTGCGAAGGTGTTAAAAGGCGTACTTGACGGCAGGTCGCCATCGCCATTCGTGAACCTGGATGCTTTCATTGGCACTTCTTTATACTTGAGCGATGCTCTTCGTAGGTGTAAGACTGCTTTCTCCGGGTCGTTTGACCTATGGAGTTGTTCGGCGGCGAAATATTATTCGGGCCTCATGAGAACGACCGACAGGGGGCTTTTAAACTATATGCGTCCTCGGGGCAGCTATGGTTACAAAGTTGCGGCAAGGGCGCAACAGTTCCAAAAAGACATAGATATTCTTGATTTGTAGCGGCGCCGCGCCTTGCGATACCCCTGTGTTTATGCTACATTGTCGCTGTGTCGCGAGGTTGCGCGAATCGAACATCGTACCAGATGTA
>BTQM01000019.1:0-13839 GCA_036985875.1 Patescibacteria group bacterium | reverse complement strand
ACCACGAATACCCAAGCCGTACAAATCCAAAGCAATGCTTTTGCCAACCCCTGGTATGCGCTGCAGCTCTCTAAGGGCAGAACGTTTCGCCCTGCTGTGACGATGAACGATCAGCATACTTATTATTATAATAAAGTGTGGCAAATTTCACTACCCCCTTCTCGTTGGGAAGCTATATTAGACATAAAAAAGCGCCTCATTGAAGCGCTTCATGTAAGATTATGCTTGCACGAGGTCATTCTTGACCGGTGCAATGTGTTCCGCGGTTTTCCGCAACTTCTGCTCATCCAAGCCATCAGATGGCCTAGTGTCCCACAGAAGTTTGATTTGGTCGTCCGTAAAATCGTATTCCTTTAGTATTTCAGTGAATCTTGTCCTGTTCATTTATACCTCCTAAGCAAAGTGTAATTCTGCTGTTAAACTAGCAAATCTCCGCGGAATAGTCAAACGGCCTATTTAGAAAAATATCAGACACCAAGTGTCTGATATTTTTACACGATCCCTTTTATTTTGACCTTCGTGTAGGGTTGGCGGTGGCCTTTTTTGACGAAGTGTCGACTTTTTGCCTTGAAGCGAATGACGATGACTTTTTTCCGTTTCCCTGTCTCCTCAAACACGGCTTCTATTTTTGCGCCTTTGATATAAGGAGTACCCAGAGTTGTCCCCTTTTCGTCACTAACAAGAAGCACGTTGTCAAACGTGATTTTCTCTCCCTCTTTATGGTCCCCCGGAAGCTTCTCTATCATGAGGGTTTCCCCCGCAGAGATCTTGTATTGTTTTCCTCCTGTTTCTATTACGGCAAATTTCATGGTTTCTCTATTCTACATATATTTTACGGGTACGCAAGAGCACGTTACTTCTCCATATCTTCTCCCTGCTCTGTAGATGCAATGGGAACAGCTTTTTCTTCTTTCTCGCTCCCTAGAGAAATGATCTTTCCAACGCGCCCCGAGAGGAGACCCAAGCGCTTTTCAGAGTCGCCATACGCACTTTTGACGTGCGAGATGTGTTTTCCCAATTTTGCGAAGCTCTCGTCCAATTTTTCGGCATCCTGGATGACAACACCCAAGCGCTTCACGATCTCTTTCGTTTCTTTGTGCACGGTGATGTCGCGAACCCAGTGCTCAATAATTCGCAGGTTCAAATTAAGCGTATTGGGCGAAACCAGTTGCACTCTCTTTTTTTGACTGTATTCAAACAGACTCCCTTCTTTCATGCCGAACATGATCTCGTAATACACCGCCTCCGCGGGAATGTAGAGAAGCGCAAAATCGGTGGTTGATTCCTGCGGTTTGATGTACTTCGTAGCAATAGCGCTAATTTCCTCCTTGACCCTGCTCACAAAAACCTGCCTTTTCCTTGCTTTCTCCGCTTGATCTGTTTCTTCTGTATAATTTATGAAAATCTCCATGGGGAATTTTGCGTCAATGGGAAGCAGAAGATCGTTCGGAAGTTTTATCGCGAAGTCAACCGCACTCCCGTCCTTGAAGTAGTGCTGGCGCAAAACCCGCTCCCGCGAATACGTCTGTTCCAAAAGATACTCCAGATTGTACTCCCCCCACTGCCCGCGGAGCTTCGGCGTCTTAAAAATATCCTGAAACGATGACATTTTCTCGGTGGCTGCCGCCACAAGGTCCTGCACACCAAGCACCCTGTTCTCCATCTTGGTGATGGACGCAGTGAAGTCGCGCACGTGATCATGCATGGCGCGGGATGAAGAATCAACTGTTTCCCTGCTTGATTTGAGATTCTCTGTTACGTCACGCTTGAGCTCCAACATTTGCTTGAGCGTCATATCATTGACGGTCTTGAACGTGTTCTCAAGAATATCCATCTTTCGCGACAGTTCGTCTTTTTCACCTATGTCCGAGAATTTCTTGAAAGCAACCCAAGCAACAGCACCCGCAATAATAGCTCCGAGCAATATCCCTATTATTGTATAAATGGCACTCAGCATAAATTAGCTTAAAAATCCGAATAAGAGGAAAGCAACATACAGCAATAATAGCACGATCCCTTCTCTGCGGGAAATCTTGGACCGCGAGTATGAAAACACATTAAACATGAGGAAAGAGATAAACAAGAACGCCGATATGAGAAAAAGTCCGTTGTCAAAATCAACACGTATGGGACTTAGAAGCGCGACGCTTCCCACGATAAACGTCGCGTTAAACGCGATACTTCCGAGTGAATTGCCGAGCATCATTGAGGGATGCTTCATAAACGATGCTTTAATGCCAAATATAAGCTCGGGGAGAGCGGTTCCCAGCGCAACAAAAATTATCCCAAAGAAAAGAAGGCTCACGTCCAGACCCTCCGCAATACCTTTGGAGGACCATATGATGGCAAAAGAGCTTAATATAAGAAGCGCCACGCCCCACAAAAACGTGCGCGCATGTTTGAAGACACTCAAGATAGAAGCTGGATCAAACGTGATCTCGTTGAATCTCTTCTTAAAATATTCTTTTTCGCTCAAGAGCCTGAATATATAGAGCGAGAAGAAAAGCAGGAGGAGAAGTCCGTCTCCGCGGGATATAACGCCGTCGGTTGCAAGCAGTATGGGCAGAAACGCAATAAAGAATATGAGAAGAAAGTTCTGGTGGGATATCTTGCTTTCAATTGTTATTCCTTTGGAAAAAACGGCGACAACACCAATAATAAGTGTCAGGTTGATCAGGTTCGTTCCCAGTACGTTCCCTAGGGAAATACTGGGCGTGTTTTGAAGAGAGGACGAAAGACCGATGAAAAGCTCCGGTACAGAGGTTGCGATGCTCATAAGCACAAAAGCGACAAGGTACTCGGACAGCCCCAGCAATTTTGACATGTGTGTTAGAGAGCGCACCAAAAGCGATCCCGCATAAGAGAGAACGACAAAAGCTGAAATAAATACAATAAGCTCCGTAAAAATCATTGTTTGAATTGTGCCAGTGAAAGACCGGCACCTACTCTTCTTTGAGGGGACAGGTCGCAAAGGAGCCCCCAAGCAGGAGACATGTTATCAATTATGCTGCTTTCTTCTCTCAAACACAATGTATTTTGCCAGCTCTATGACCAAGAGGTTGAACACACCAACCGCCAAGGTTGCGAAGAGTTCGAAGGGCGAAAGAGGCGTTAAGGAGAGCAGATTCTGAATCGGGGGCAGGAACACCGCGGCAAGAAGCATAGTAATGGAGAATAACAGCGCAAAAAGGAGATATCTATTGGAGAACATATTTATTTTCCATATGGGTCTGTGAAGATTTTTTATGGAAAACGTGAAGAAAATGGAATCAATGGAAAGCGCAACGAACATAATCGTTCGTACTTTCTCAATGGGCAGATCAAGAGAGAGAAGAAAAACATACAAGAGCATAAGGAACACACCGGTAATGACCGCGATGAGTACGATCAGTTGTTTTAGGCTCTTGGTTAAGATATTTTTCATTGAGACACTGCGAGGGTCTCGCTTCATTACACCGTATTCTTTCGGTTCAAACGCAAACGCGAAGTTCATAAATCCCTCTTCCAGAATATTCGTCCACAATATCTGAGCCGGAAGAAGTGGAAGAGGAAGGCCCATAATAAGCGCTCCGCCGATCACGGTTATTTCACTAAAGCTCGTTGAGAGAAGATACGCCACGATCTTTTTGAGATTATCAAGGACCCTTCTCCCCTCTTCTATCGCGCGCACGATAATACTGAAGCTGTTGTTGAGCAGAATAATATCCGACGCTTCTTTCGCAACCTCCGTTCCGCTCCCAAGTGCAACACCGATATTGGCGCTCCGAAGAGCCGGTGCATCGTTGATCCCGTCACCGGTCATGGCAACCACCTCGCCACGAGACTTCAAGAGCCTTGCGATCCGCAGTTTCTGCTCCGGAAGCACGCGCGCAAACACGTCCGTGCTCTCAAGTGCCACCGCCAGTTCATTGTCGCTATATCCCTCAATATCCTGCCCTGTCAATACATTTCCATCTTTCTTTTTGATCCCCGCCTCCTCTGCAATTTTGGAAGCCGTAACCGCGTTATCTCCAGTCAGCATGATCACCCGCGCGCCAGCCTCGCGCGCCGTTTGTATGGATTCTCTCACTTCAGGCCGCAGAGGATCATGCAAAACAATAAATCCCGCAAACACGAGACCCTCAAGCAAGGTTGGGATTTCTTCTTCCCCTTTTTGATTCTTTCGGGGAATCTCTTTCCACGACGGGGTGTCTTTATAGGCAATACCAATCAAGCGCAGGCCCTCTTTTCCTTTTTCCACCTGAATCTTAGAGAACCTGCGTCTTACTTCTTCAGTGAGCGCTTCTTTGCCCTTATTCGCATATGCGAACGAAGAGTGTTCAAGCAGAAGCTCTGGCGAACCGCTGAAATATGTCCTGTTTACACCCTTCTCAGGAGCTCTATGCAATGAAGCGGAAAATCTGTTTTTGGATTCAAATGGAAGAAAATCAAGCCGCGGATCCGCTTTCAAAAGGTCCGTCTGGTCAATGCCGGACTCCAGCCCTGCCAGAACAACAGCCCTCTCAACCGGACGTCCCCTCACAACCCATTCAGAAAGCGCCTCATCTCTGCCTTCAACAAACGCATCCGACGTCAAAATTGCCATCGAGAGCACCTCTCTCACATCTTCGTCTCCATGAATGCTTTTCTCGGAGGACCCCAGAGAGCTTGCCGTTACAATAGAGGCAACACGCATTTCTGCCTTCGTAAGCGTTCCCGTTTTGTCGGTCAAAATGACGGTCGTACTGCCCAAGGTTTCTGCCGCAAGTAAGTTCCTCACCAACCCGCCGCGCTTTAAGATGGATTCCATCCCCAGCGCAAGCACCACCGTTACAGCAGCGGGAAGCCCAGAGGGCATAGCGGCAACGGCAACGGCGATTGCGACAAGAAGCATGTCCATCACATCCTCCCCGCGCAATATTCCAAAGATCAGGATCATCAAAACGGCCGCCAACGTGGCATACGCCAAAAATTTCGCCAATTTCCTGATGCTTTTTTGAAGAGGGGTGGAGCTTTCTTCTTCGTACGCGAGACTCTGCGCTATTGCCCCCAACTGCGTGCGATTCCCCGTTTCCACCACCACCCCCAGCGCCGTGCCTGAAGAAATAAGTGTCCCCATCCATACCATATTGACCCTGTCGGTAATACGCGCTTCTTTTTCTATAGAGCGTACGTCTTTGGCAACATCCATCCATTCTCCGGTAAGAGCCGCCTCGTTCACCAACACATCCTTACCCTCTATGATGCGAATGTCAGCAGGCACATACATTCCCGCTTCAACCACAGCAATGTCCCCCTTCACCAGTTCCTGTGCAAGTATTAATATCTTTTTCCCCTCGCGAATAACCGTGGCGTATTTCTCTTGCGATTCAACGAGCTTTTCAAATGCCAAAGACGCTCTCCCCTCCTGAACCACTCCAACAACGACATTTATTAAAACGGCAATAAGGATCACCGTCATGTCAAGATATTCTCCCAATGCAAACGTGCCGGCGCCTGCAATAAGCAGTATAAAAACAAGCGGGCTTTTAAGCTGTCTGGCAATCCTCCCCAGAAAAGTCACCCCCTTCTCCCTTTCAAAAACGTTTTTTCCGTATTGCTCCTGCCGCATCGCGACCTGCCGCTCCGATAAGCCGTTTTTGAGGTCGGTATGGAGCTTCTTTTCCACCTCTTTCGCAGCAAGCCTGTACCAAGAAATTTCTTTCATGGGGAAATTATACCATTTCTAACAAAATGCTTCTCCTTACATTCATATGAGGCAACCTTCTCCGTGGACAGAGAGGTGATACTATAAAGTTGTTGTCGCATGTTTCAGATCATGTCATGCACACTACGAAAAACGCGACCTTGCTGTGCAAGGTCGCGTATACAAACTATTCCCACTTACCAATCACCATAATCGGTGATGTCTACTTTTTCCCCGCAGGCGCATTTCACTTCCACCACACAACCGATACCTGTTGGTGTGAAAATATACGAAATGCGTCCACCAATAGCACCCTGATTTCCTATATCAGCAAACGAACAGGTTTTATTATGCTCTTTTAACCAATCGCTAAGCTTATTTTTTTCTTTTTCACCAAAAGAAAAATTATGCATAACACCATCCTCTTAAAATACCTTTATTCCTGAAAACACAATACCATCTACCGCAAATATTTTCAAGTTGCCACTCTCCGCGCTTGTTTGTCCTTGCCTCACACTCTATGATATATCTTGATATCTTACTTCTTCCCCACGGAAATACCCAACTTCCTAAAAGCTTCCTTTAACTGATCTGCTGATTTGAATAATATGGCTTGTAATCCATGTTTCCGTGCTGCGCTTATCCACCGTATTTCATCATCAACGAATAAGAGATTGCTCAAGGGAATATCAAGCTTTTTTGAAGCCAAAGCAAAAAATTCTTTTTCTGGTTTCCTCATTCCAACTTCGTTAGAAAGCAACACTACATCAAAATAATCAAACAGTTTCCGCTTTCTATTAATTTTATTATGCTCCTCTAGTGTATTAGAAAGGATTGCCAGCTTATATTTACTTTGTAATAGTCTTATCAGGGCGATGGTGTCTTTTTTAATCTTTGCGTGTCGCTCATAAGTCTCTACCCATAACGAAAATGAAGCTCTGTCTGACGGGCAACGAACTTTTAATTTTTCATAAACCTTGTGCCAAAACTGAACAATTGTCTCTTCTCCTCGCTGCAATCGCGGTTCTTCTCTTTGAACCGCTCTCCGAAGGGCATCGGGGCGCACTTTTAATTCTTTGCTTGCCTTCTCTAAAAAGGCAACACTAAAATTCTCTACTAGGACTCCCCCCAAATCGAAAATGATTCCTTTAATTTTGTTTCTCTTTTCCATAGCTTTATCATCCTCCACGCCCCATGATACTTCTTATGTTTCTCAACCAACCCTCGGGAATCTTTATGATTCGTCAAGAATTATTCTTTTCTTGAAGCCGCCGCGCTCCTTTGCTTTTTTCTCTTTGATCGCCATCAATTCGTTCTTGTCAAATCCCCTATACTCGCAAATCGTATCGATGACTTCCAGAATATCGGCTAATTCTTCCATGCTTGCGTCCTCCATGAATTCATCAACTTCTTCCTGAAGCTTCTCTTTTATCTTTTTCCAGTATTCTTCATCGCCGGCAACATGAGTGGTCGGCGTGTCGCCTTTCCGCTCAATGATTTCCGGAATGTTATCTCTCACCAATTTGTTGTATTTCATATTTCTCTATTGCTCTCTCAATAAACGAAGAAGTGCGCCGGCTACGCAAGTCTTATTTAATTAAGATATAATCTCTTGTTCTTCTTGTGTCCCTCAAAGTCCGCACTGTAATACATGTTTCCGCTGCGATCTGAAAGGTAGAAAAGATAGGGAGATTCCTCGGGGGCAAGAGCGGCTCTGATTGAATCCATGCCGGGGTTGGCGATGGGTCCCGCGGGAAGCCCTTTGTATCTGTAGGTATTATATGGCGAATCAACATTCAAGTCCTCCCGCGTCAGTTGGTATGTATTTTTGCCCAATATATAAGGAAACACGGCGTCCACCTGAAGCGGCATCCCTATCTCAATTCGCTTCCACAGTATGCCTGAGATGAGCCTTCTGCTGTCCATTGTACGTGCCTCTTTTTCTAAAAGAGATGCCATTGTGACAATATCCTCAAGCGGCTTTCCGAAATCAAGGATCTCTTTTTCTATTACTCCTATTCTTTCTCTGAAATTTTCTTCCATTTCCCGCACTACCTGATCTGCATGAACATTCGGCAAAAATAAGTATGTATCTGGAAAAAGGTATCCTTCTTTTCTCCGCGTGATACTTAAAAATTCTTCCTCTTCAAATTCAGGAAATTTTACCGCAAACAATTCCGCGATGTCACGCACCGTGGACCCTTCCGGAATGGTGATCGAAACGGGCGCCAAGCCATACTGCCCTCCCGCGATCCTTCTCGCCACACCGAAAGAAGACATGGGTTTCTTCAAAAAATATTCCCCCGCAATGGCACCTCCGTCACCTGCAAAAAGCACCACAAAAGATTCAAACAGAAAGCGGGATCGTATTACAGACGCGCTCTTTAGACCCTTTGATATGCTGGAGAGCGTGGTTCCCTCTTCCACGACAACGATCTCACCAACCGGAAAATCTTTGGGAGCTTTCAGCGAGAGATTGTACGACAAAAGAAAAGAAGTAAGGAGCAAGATCAGAACCCACATCAGAGCATGAGCGCGAACATTTTGTGCGCCTGAAAGGAGCGTATTCGCTACGCTTCGCCGTAAAGACCTTAATTTGTCTATTACGTCATGTTTCATCACACTACTGCATTCTCAAAAACACTGTCCTAGGTCGGCAGATCAGGAGGTGGTTCAGCCTTTCTGGATCCAATTCTTCCAAATGTCGGAGTTTCCGCAACGCCACCAGGAAAGTGATAAATGGTTGCCAGCTCTTCCACGTTCAGCACGAATGGCTTTCGTTTGTGTGGAGCATAAAAATACGACCGCCTCTTGTACGCACTAAACATTTTTTTCCTGAGCTGCACTGCGCGTATATCTTTAAAATCCTGCCACGGATAGATAAAACTGGTTGCACTTGCAGTCCTAAATCCGTTAAGATCGTTTGATCCGTACTGCCGAAACGCTCCCAAAAGAGAAAAGATGTTCGCGACATTAAACGTATTACCTTTAAACAGATACATACCTCGAATACCGCAATCAAACCCGAGCTTTGATACACTGCGCTCAATCGCCGAAATCGTGTTTTGTTCACCTTTCGTAAGGGTGACGAAACTGGCTCCGGCATCGCTTCCTCCCCTTTTTTGCGCCTTTCCTATAATGCCATTGACAAGATCGTGTCCTTCATCTTTCCAGTCCCTCTTCCCCCACCATTTCCCAGGTTTCTTAAACCTTTTACCGGTCGGCTGAACCAATATCTGGATCCACAGTTGTTCATCTTTACCCGCTGACCCTAAAAATTCAAGTAGAGACGTTATGGGATCAGTTTTATATTCCTCTTTTATACCTTCCTTGTCCAACCCATAATCAACGTAGGTTTTTATGGGATAGGCATCATTTTTCGTAAGTTTATATTCCAGCCCCCACAAAGACCATTCCCCTTCTTTGCCTTTGTAGTCTACATATTTCGTATAGTCCGGAACTTCATATATTTCAGCAGTAGAGTATTGTGCATAAATTTGAGCTTCAATAATGTTTTTGTAAATAACATTTGTGCGTATGAAAAAATGCACTCTACCTTCAATGGAAACGAGTTCTAGTGAAAACCAATTCTTTACTCTTCCCATAAGATACCATTCGAACCATTGCCCTCTTTGAGTTTGATACAATGAGTTGAGCACCACCTCCATTGCTAGCGGAGACTTATAAATATCTTTCGGTAACTTAACCTCAAGCATTACCCATTTTATATTTGATATCCATTTAGTGCGAACGTAGCGAAGCCAGAGACTCCAAAAAACACCTCCTAAGACGAACGGTGCCCAATATTGCGCTACGGCAAAGATTGAGCCCCACGCCGATTCCACATCTCTAAATAGCTCTGAAAAATCTAAAAACATAGCGACATCATATGCGAAACACATAATCCCATCTCTCGGATACTATGTGGGCAAGCTCCCGCGCACTCCTCACCTTGAGAAGCATGGCCTGTAACATTTACTAAACCTGCGATTGTGAACCTGTTTCGTATTACTATGATATACCAAAATGCTCTGCTGCGCGAGTGTAGTACGGAGAACGCGCAGCATAGAAAGCTGCGCGTTCTCCCAAGCATGCAATATTATAATTATGGGGTCCGTCAGCGTATTGGCACAATTAACGCAAGCTGTATCGCCCCGCCTCGTCTTTCTTGAAACGATCAATGTCTTGCAAGTTCACAACAACAGTATTCGCTTTCACATACCTTTCTTTCAGAACCTTTTCTATAATTTCATCTTTTGTCATGGGTCCCACTTTCTCAATTATTTTCCTTATCACATCTTTTACAACTCCGCCCTCATATCCCCATTCAGACAACGCATAGAGCCCTCTTCCTACCAGAACAAAACGTTTGTCTTTTATAAGTTCGTTGTGGCATGTCGCAATATGAGCTTTCTTTTTAAAAAGAGAAGAAACGGCTTTTGAAACTTCCGTGAAATGCATCGGGGAACCGTGATCTCTGATAACAAGAAAGGCATAGTCCCTTATCCCCCTCGCGTTTATGTTCGGAGAGGTTGCAATGCCCCATTCATCAAGAGGATTTTTGGCCACTGTCTTTGAGAGAGCAAGCCACCTTTTCAATATCTCTTCGTTCTTATATTTTTCAGAAATATCCTTGAGGTGATCCAAGAAAGAAGCGATCATCTCCCCTTCAGAAATAAGATCGTCGTCGGAGAGATTTTCATACAGCGCCTTCAGGGATTCCTCCACGGTTTGTGAGATCTCTTCGTCGACAACCCAGCGATGCTTAAAATGCTTGCACTCCTTTTTCTTACTAAAAGAATCCCCCAATACCATAAGAAATGTAACATTATTCTGAACATCCTCATTCTTGGAAATGTATTCCAATAAGTCTCTCTCGCCAACAACGCCGCCGAGAGAGGATATCAGCACCCTTAAATCTTCAAGAGCCACTTGCTCCTTACTGAATATCTCTGATTTTTTTATAGAACCCAGAGCAAAATTTTCTACCTGCCTTACTCTCTCCCGCGTAATGCCGTATACCTCCCCTATGGCTTCGAGGGTCATCTTTTCGACATCAGGACCTAGTCCGTATCTTCTTGTCAAAACGTCCCTATCGCGCTCGCGAAGGACAGAAAGCAGCTTTTTGGCTGTTTGTGTAGGTTTAAATGAAATAGCCACCATGTGTGTGAAAATTTAACTGATAAAACTGAACTGTATTCTTAATGTCAGTTCTATCATTAAATGGTTCAGGAGTCAACCCCATACAATGATCTGGCGAATCGGGACTATCTAGAAGCACGAGATGTGGCGCCTATTACGAAACAACGATGTTTACCAATCTCCCTTTTATATAGATGATTTTTTTCGTCTCTTTGCCCTCCCTCCACTTTTTCACATTCTCTTGGGAAAGCGCTTGGTTTTTCACCTCGTCCTCACTCGCACCTGCGGCAACCTCAAACGTACCGCGTGTCCTGCCATTAACTTGCACGGCGATCGTCACGGTGTCTTCTTTTATTTTTTCTGCATCGTATTTTGGCCACGGCTCAAGGTGGATGGAGTCCTTGTTGCCAAGTTCGTGCCAGAGTTCCTCTGCAATATGTGGGGCAAAGGGCGCGAGGAGTTTCAGTAATATTTCAAATTGATCTTCTGCAATCTCTTCCTTTCCCATTCCGTTCACCAGAACCATCATTGAAGAAATCGCTGTATTAAAATCGAATGATTCAATATCCTCACCCACTTTCTTTATGGTTTTATGCGTAAGCAATTCTATTTTTTTATTTTTTCCGCCAGAGGCAGCCTGTCCGTCCTCCGGCGGAGTTCCGCCTCTGGCGGAAATTTTTGATATGAGCAACCATACCTTCTCTAAAAACCTGTACGACCCCACCATGTTGTCCGTGCTCCATACGGTCGACTGGTCAAACGGGCCCATGAACATCTCATATACACGCAACGCGTCGGCGCCGAAGCGTTCCACCGCTTCGTCGGGGTTCACCACGTTACCATAACGCTTGCTCATCTTCCTACCGTCCTGCGCAAGAATAAGCCCAACACTCTGGAGATGCTCAAAAGGCTCTTTGTAATTCACCGTGCCTATATCATAAAGGAACTTGTGCCAGAACCGCGCGTAGATAAGATGCCGTGTCGCATGCTCCGCACCTCCCACATACATGTCAACGGGAGACCAGTATTTCTCTTTTTCCTTATCAACAAGAGCTTTGTCATTTTTCGGGTCAATGTAGCGAAGATAGTACCAAGACGACCCTGCCCACTGGGGCATGGTGTTGGTCTCGCGCTTGGCTGGCCCGCCGCATTTCGGGCATTTGACGTTCACCCATTCCGAAATAGCGGCAAGTGGCGACTCCCCCGTTCCTGTCGGTTCATAGCTCTCAACTTCCGGAAGTGTAACCGGCAGATCGCTCTCAGGCACCGGCACAATCCCGCATTTTTCGCAGTGAATAATGGGTATCGGTTCCCCCCAGTACCTCTGACGCGAGAATACCCAATCGCGCAGTTTGTATGTGGTGGTCATTTTCCCGCCGACAAATTCAGTGATTTTCTGCTTTGCCTCCTCGCTGTCCATGCCGTCAAACTTACCGGAATTTATCAACTTCCCCGCGCCGACAAATGCTTCCTTTTTAATATCACCTCCTACAATAACCTCAATAATGGGCAGGTCAAATTCCCTCGCAAATCCAAAATCTCGAGAATCTGATGCAGGCACGGCCATGATCGCGCCTGTGCCGTAATGTGCAAGCACGTAGTCGGCGATGAATAGGGGGATCTCCTCTTTCGTGGCAGGGTTGATTGCTTTCACACCTTTCAGCTCAACTCCCGTTTTGTTTTTTCCCTCTGCAGTTCGTTCAATATCAGATTTATTTTTAACTATTCCAGTATACTGGAATACCTCATCCCAATTCTCAATCTGTTCTTTAAGTTCGTCCACCAGCTCGTGCTCGGGCGCAAGCACCATATATGTTGCTCCAAAAAGTGTATCGGGACGCGTTGTGAACACGCTTATCTTTGCTTCACTCTCCTTAAGCTGAAAATCAATTTCAGCCCCTTCGCTCTTCCCTATCCAGTTTCGCTGGGATTCTTTAATAGACTCGGGCCAATCAAGGTCCTCAAGATTTTCAAGGAGGCGCTCCGCGTAGTCAGTGATCTTAAGCATCCACTGCCGCATTGGCTTTTGCTCCACAGCGCTCCCGCACCGATCACATCTGTCATCCTCAAGATCTTCATTGGCAAGTCCGGTAAGACACGACGGGCACCAGTTGATCGGCTCAAAAGACTGATACGCAAGTCCGTGTTTCCACATCTGCAGAAAGATCCACTGCGTCCATTTGTAATATTCTGGATCGGTGGTATTGATCTCCCGCTCCCAATCGTAGTTGAAACCAATCTTTGAAAGCTGGTCTTTGAACCGTGCGATATTCTTCTCTACCGCGATGCGCGGATGCACTTTGTTTTTTATGGCGAAGTTCTCTGCCGGAAGACCGAAAGCGTCCCACCCCATCGGATGAAGAATGTTGTATCCGCGCATCCTCTTGTAGCGAGAATAAATATCAGTTGCGATATACCCCTTCGGGTGCCCAACATGAAGCCCTTCGCCGGAAGGGTACGGGAACATGTCAAGAACATAGCATTTGGGTTTTAGGGAAGCCCCCTTTGTTTTATTGAGGCCACTGTCTTCCCATTCTTTCTGCCACTTTGACTCTATTCTTTTATGATCATACTTCTTCATATATATTGAGTGTGATATTTTTCATTCTAACAAAAAACCGCCCTGCTGCAATGCCGAGGCGATTTTTTGTTTACCGAATTACTTTTGGTTCCCTCGGCGGATACAGCTCCGAATCTATTTCTCGTTCAAAGCACGTCTCTCCTTCACCATGCTCCCACGTTTCGCTATAAATAGATTTGACGGGAATTGTAAAGCGCTCGCCGCGAACCCGCGTGTCTTCACTTGAAAGATCAAATGTGGCACATAGTTCAAAAGAGCGCTCTCCAGTGGCACGATACACATATGGCTCATCCGTGCTGGGGTCAGCTGGTGCGCGATAGCCGGAAATAGAATCTTTGAGATCATCAAGCGCCGTTGGTAACATTTCTTTTTTCTGCCAGTAATTGACGATTTGCCACTGGATGTTTTGAAGGTCAGAGACTCTCTCTCCGTCAATGCGCTTCGTACGCTG
>BTQM01000018.1:0-15163 GCA_036985875.1 Patescibacteria group bacterium | reverse complement strand
GCAAAAACTAGCCCCTTCGGGCTGCGAAATTTTTTATAAAAGAGAAACCCTAGCTTTACCAGAGGGAACAATTGAAAGTTTCTGCTCCAGCTTCTTAATTCTAAATCTGCCAAGGGTACCTTGGCAGATTTTTAAAAAGCTAACCAAGCTAGTGAAGCTAAGTAGCTAATAAGTCGCTCTCTACATCCCCAAAAACTCGTTTTTGATGTCGTCGCGGTGGGCGGTGCGGCGGTAGCGGCGCATGCCCATGAGAATGCCAAGACCCGTAAATTCGGTGACAAGATGCGATCCGCCGTAGCTCATAAAGGGAATGGTGGTGCCGGTAACCGGCAGGAGGCCGATGTTCATGCCTACATGCACGGTAAAGTGGCTTATGAGCATGATTGCAAGCCCCATGCCAAAGAGCATTTCAAAATTCGTTGCTCCAAGCAGAGAATTGGAGAGAATCCTCCATATTACGATCGCGAAAAGTGCAAAGAGTATGAGCACCCCCACAAACCCCCACTCTTCGGCAAAAGCAGCAAAGATGAAGTCTGTCTCATATTCCGGAAGAAATTGAAGACGTGATTGCGTACCATACCCCACGCCCTTTCCCATGATCTCGCCGGATCCTACTGCAACCATGGATTGGTATGCATTATATCCGGTACCCTGTATGTCGGTGAGGGGGTTTAGGAACGTAAGAACTCTCTGCTGTTGATATTCTTCAAAGACAAAAGACCAGAGCACGCCGAACAACACAAGCCCCAGAAAAAATACAAGGAGGAGGTGTTTTTTTGATATTCCCGACACTAAAACCATCCCAAGCCAGATGAAAAATATGATAATCGCAGACCCGAGATCGGGCTGGAGGAATACGAGCAGGAAAGGAATGCCAGCGTAGGCCCCTGAAACAATGATGTGCCGTATATGCGCGATCTCAATATGCCGACGCGAAAAATATTTCGCCAATATTAAAATCACAAGAAGTTTTATCGGGTCGGACGGCTGAAAGGAAAAAGCCCCAAAATCAAGCCAGCTCCTCGCCCCTTTCACTGCCTGATCCAGACCGAGCAATGCCACAAGTACAATTATCGCGGCCATAAAAAGAGTAACGAGGACACCGGTTCGCCGCAGAAAACGAAAATCAATAAAGCTCAGAGCAAAAAATATGGCAAGTGCAAAGAATATCCAAACTATTTGTTTCTCAAAAAAATAGTTCTCCCCCACAAACGAGTCCATGGTCACAAGCCCCGCACCCAAAATAGGCAGGACGGCGGCAAATAGCACCCAGTCTATATCAGAGTTCTTTAATCTGTTCACTAGAAGAGTTCGCATACAAACAATTGGCAAGATACTCGATCTTACTCTTTGACATGAACAAAAATGTCCGTAATAAATGTCTCTTCCTCGCAAACAACCTGTGCGATCTCGTCATAGATTCCCCGCAAGCCGACAGAAGTTGTCGCTTTGTAATAATGTTCGGGTGTTGATGAAATATCGTTTTTGAGAAACCCTTCATTCACAGAACCTCCGAGACCTATGACATATATAGAGATGTTGCTATCTTGCGCCTCCGCCGCGCGCTCACGCGCATACGTTTCGGGGTAGCCTTGATCCTTTCCCTCCGGATCGAGCGGCCTTGAGGCGATGCCGTCTGTGAGTATCACCATTGCCTTTCTCGCCTCCGCGTTATGACGCCTTCCCGTAAGCTCCGCTTTCGCGCGCGCTATCGCATCTCCCAGATTGGTGTGCTGAATGCTTCCTCCGAAAATCTTTATGTTTTTTATTGATTCTTGGATCGTTCCACGATCAAGCGTCAATACCTGATCAATCGGATCTGAAGCGGTTGTTGCGAAGGAAACAAGTCCCACCTGATCAACCGACTGCACATTCTGAGCAAAAACGAGCGCCGCGTTCTTGGCATCGGTCAGGGGCTGTGGCGGACTTAAGCCATCGTCGTCCATGCTCCCCGAACGGTCAAATACGAGAATCGCGTCGGCGGGCGCCGTGCAGACACCCCCTTTCGGCCGCGTGGTGAAAGGGCGAACCCATGTAAAAAATATATTCTTGGATGAATTTTTCTCCAAGAAGCTCTCGAATGTGGCGGAGGCGGCGACACTGTTGCCGTCATTGTCGTAGATCACCGCAGTAACACCTATGTCAGATATGCTATCAATTGAGCTGTTGGCAAGCGTAGCGGTTAATCTCGGCGAGGTGTCCGTATTCAATAATTTTTTATTTTTTACGACAATTGGGTTTTCTATTCTCTCCGCTTTCATCCATCGTGGATTTTCCTCAAGCGCAAATGTTACTTTGACAGGAACTCTCTCCCCCACTCTTACGTCGGATTCAAATATAACAAACTTGTCTAGCGGATTAATAAACGTTTTCCCAGACCTATTCGCGATAAGGGCATTGCGCTTGTCATACACCTTGAATGTATAAGAAATGGAGCCTACTCCGGCGCCCAGATTGGGGTTTTCAATGATCGTTGCAAGGTCATAGATTCCCTCACCCACCTTAAACGCCTCACTCCACCCCACTGCAATGTCCTTGACTTGGGATCCGCACAGCGCGTTGCACGGTCCTCCGCAGTCAATTCCGACCTCTTCTTGATTTTGCTTGCCATCGGTACAGCTTGGAGCAACATAAAACACTTTGAACAAAGGGTACGCGCCCAGCAGAAGCAGTGTGCCCACAATTGAAAGAAGGTAGATTAATTGTCGTTGTGATGACCAAGAAAGCATAATGGAAAATGACCTAATTCACCATGAATTACAGTAATATCATAATAGCAAAAAACCAGCCATACTAAAAGCGCAGCTGGTTTTTGCGTTGAATATCTAGTTCTGGCAACGAACTACCCAGTAGTAAAATTTGAAGAATAAATACTTTGTGCTGGCGATTACCTACTTTCCCCAAAAAGAGTATCATCGGTACTATCATGCTTAACTTCCGTGTTCGGAATGAGAACGGGTGTGACCATGACGTCAAATCACCAACACAAAATATTTATTATTACTAAAACTTCAAATTTACTAGCGGAATTCAAAATGTCTCCTGTTTGTCCAAGAAAGATTGCCCTCGTGCCAAGTTGCCAAATTACAAAACTCAATTTTTCAAGAACACTTTTTGCGGGAGAGGAGAATGAGTACTTCCCTCCCGCTCAACTGACAGAAAAAATTGTTTAAGCAATCTTTTGCCCGTACGGACAAAATACATTATGACCTTAAAATTTTCCAATAGGAGAATTGATGTATTAGTACTCCTCGGCTTAATGTATTGCTACACTTCCACCTAGAGCCTATCAACCTAGTCATCTTCTAGGGATCTCAAATGAAATCTAATCTTGAAGTTGGCTTCCCGCTTAGATGCTTTCAGCGGTTATCCATTCCCGACATAGCTACTCGGCGGTGCCGCTGGCGCGACAGCCGATACACCAGAGGTCAGTCCACTCCGGTCCTCTCGTACTAGGAGCAGATCTTCTCAAATTTCGACGCCTGTAGTAGATAGGAGACCAACCTGTCTCACGACGGTCTGAACCCAGCTCGCGTAACTCTTTAATTGGCGAACAGCCAAACCCTTGGGAGCTTCTTCACCCCCAGGATGAGTTGAGCCGACATCGAGGTGCCGAACTCCGCCGTCGATATGAACTCTTGGGCGGAACCAGCCTGTTATCCCCGGGGTAGCTTTTATCCGTTGAGCTTTGGCCGCATCTAAGGCGAACCATCGGATCACTATGCTCTGCTTTCGCACCTGCTCGGCATGTACGCCTCGCAGTCAAGCCAGCTTGTGCCATTACACTATCGGCACGGTTTCCATTCGCGCCTAGCTGACCTTAATAGGCTCCTCCGTTACTTTTTAGGAGGAAAGCGCCCCACTTAAACTACCCGCCAGGTACTGTCTCCGTGCGTTTTTGCCGCACAGGTTAGAATGTGCCTCTTGAAAGGGTGGTATTTCACTGACGACTCCAGCGTGCCCTAAAGCTCGCCTTCAAAGTCTCCCACCTATGCTACGCATCCAAAAAACACACCCAATACCAAGCTATAGTAAAGCTCCCGGGGTCTTTTCGTCTAACTACAGGTAACCGGCATCTTCACCGGTATTGCATTTTCACCGAGCTATTCCCCGAGACAGTTCCCCAGTCATTACGCCATTCGTGCACGTCTGAATTTACCAGACAAGGAATTTCGCTACCTTAGGACCGTTATAGTTACGGCCGACATTCACCGGGGCTTATATCAGCCAGCATACCATCCGAAGACAATACACCACCGATACTTAACCTTCCGGCATTGGTCAGGCGTCACCCCCTATACATCCTCTTACGAGTTCGCAGGGAGCTGTGTTTTTGGTAAACAGTTGCTAGGGAAACTTTCGCTGCGGCCGTCGCACCTCACTATGCTTGGTGCGAATAGCTTGGTTAGCTTGATGGGCTTCAAAAGCTTATGGGCTAATGGAGCTGTAAGCTAAAAACTATTGCATCAAACGCAGTGAGGTGCGACGGCAAGCCTTATCCCGAAGTTACGGCTGCTTTTTTGCCGAGTTCCTTGGGGAATAATCACTCGTTCGCCTTGGTCTACTCGACCTGACTACCTGTGTTGGTTTGCGGTACGGTTCCTATATATTTAAGTTTAGAGGTTTTTCTTGGAAGCTTGCTTTGTCTTATCTTCTTTGCCGTAGCGCCAAATCTTCGCTCTCCTTAGGGACGTTATTAAAAACAGATTTCCGGATTTTCCTAAAAATCCCCCTCAAAGCACGAACGCAAATCCAATAATGCGCAAGACATACTAAACTTCGTCACCCCATCACAATATACAGGAGTCACGGAATATTAACCGTGTGTCCATCGCGTCCGGCTTTCGCCATTCGCTTAGGCCCGACTAACCCTTCGTTGAAAATCATTGCGAAGGAAACCTTAGTCTTTCGGCGTGCGGGGATCTCACCCGCATTGCGGTTACTTGTGCCAACATTCTTACTTCCACGCGCTCCACGGTGGGTTACCCCTTCCGCTTCATCGCAGGGTGGAATACTCTCCTACCGCTCATGTATTTCATTGAAGAGACAATACGGGGATGTATTGTCTCAGTTTTTATCATTGTTTATTTTTTCTTTGTCTTTCTTCACGTTCACGTGCAACAAGTGCAAGTGCGCGTTTATTCCATTCGTTATTTTTCTCCTCGTCTGTTAAATAAACAAAATAAAGAACTATCCTCAATGAAATACACAAGCCCTCAGTTTCGGTACCACACTTAGCCCCGATTATCTGCGGCGCAAGATCTCTTAATGAGTGAGCTGTTACGCTTTCTTTAAAGGGTGGCTGCTTCTAAGCCAACCTCCTCATTGTCTGAGAAATTTCACCTCCTTAAGTGCACTTAGTGTAGATTTAGGGACCTTAACTTGAGATCTGGGCTGTTTCCCTTTCGACCAATGGAGCTTTGCCCCCACAGTCTAACTGCCAAGTTGTAACTTCCGGTATTCGGAGTTTGATTGGTGTGACGAGGTTTCCCCCTATTCATACCATCCAGTGCTCTACCCCCGGAAGGATCGCTTGACGCCAGCCCTAAAGCTGTTTCGGAGAGAACCAGCTATTACCAAGTTCGATTAGCTTTTCACTCCTTACCACAAGTCATCCGATGGTGTTGAACGGCCAACCGGTTCGGGCCTCCTCCCGTCTTTCGACGAGATTCACCCTGCTCATGGTAAGCTCACTTGGCTTCGGGTCTTATCCAGCTCCTCTCTGTCCCGCCTAAACGGAACAATCGCACTATTAATACTCGCTTTCGCTATGCCTCCGGAGGAACACTCCTTAAACAAAGGGGCTAGATAAACTCGTTGGCTCATTCTTCAATAGGCACGCCATGACGGACGCAAGCGCCCGCTCTGACTCCTTGTAAGCATATGGTTTCAGGTCTATTTCACTCCCCTCTCCGGGGTTCTTTTCACCTTTCCCTCACGGTACTTGTTCACTATCGATCTGAAAGAGTATTTAGCCTTACCGGTTAGTTCCGGCAGATTCCCCCAGGCTATTCGTGTCCTGAAGTACTCAGGTAAAACAGCAGAAAAGATGTTTTGTTTTCATTTACAGGGCTATTACCTTCTGGGGCTCTGCTTCCCAGCAGATTCAATTAACAAAACATTTTGTAACTTTCCTCATTTCCTAAAAAATGACGCTGCTCCCCTACAACCCCCGCGCATCACACTACGCATGATGCCCCAGCTGGTAGTAGCCAGTAAATAGTGTGTAGAAAAATTTGCTTCGCAAATTTTTTACCACAAACTACCAACCAATTACTACTCACTAAAGCGTCACATGCAATGTGATGCGCAGGTTTGGGCTTTTTCCTTTTCGCTCGCCGCTACTAAGAAAATTCCTATTGGTCTCTTTTCCTCCGGGTACTGAGATGTTTCACTTCCCCGGGTGCGCTCCGTTGCACCTCGCCATTCTCGGTGTTCTCAAAACTTATAGCGTGTAACATAAGTCAAAAGCTATAAGAAACATCGAGCGCAGTGAGGTGCAACGGTCACTGGCTTAAAGCCAGCGGGGTTTCCCCATTCGGAAATCTCCGGATCAAAGGTTGCTAGGCACCTCCCCGAAGCTTATCGCAGCCATACCACGTCCTTCATCGCCTCTTTCAGTCAAGGCATCCACCATATGCCCTTAAATCTCCTATTGGAAAATTTAAAAGCCACAATTCATTGCTTTAACAATTTTTTTATTACCTGCCTGCCTACAGCCGACGCTCCGCGACGGCAACATATAACCTGTAACTCATGACCTATCACGTGGGAAGCGAGGTTTCGCTTTTTCCTCATCATAAATCATGGATTATTAGTTATTAGTCACCAATGCAAGACATTGGCAGCGACAGAATTCGATTTTCAAACAACGATCACCCTGTGCAGCATCTTTTTAAACAAAAAAATCCGCTTTTAAAGCGGACTAGAGAGGCACAGCAAATGCCTCATTTTTCCCGCTCAAAAAGTTGCTTAGTTAAAATATTCATACGGTACAGTTAGGAAGTATATACTAACGAAAAATAGTGTCAACCCCATTATGGGGACGGAGATATCGCAAACCTACGCAACTCATAGCAGGATCATGTGGGAAGATTCTTTCACTTAGACCAAAACCCCGCCAGAGACGGGGTTTTGGTCATACTTTCATGAAATCATATCTACTAACTTTTATTTGGAGATATGTCTTGCCTTAGCTTCTCTAAGTATTTTTCCGCAGCATTCTTGCCGCCAATTCCAAACGCGAGACCACCTGCCAGCGCAAGCATCGCCACGAAGCCGGTGAACAACGTATACATGAACTGTGGAGCAATGCCCAGCTGGGAAAGCGCGATTAATATCGCAAACGTCCATATGGACCACCGTGTCACGGCACCGAGAAAATTGGCTGTTTTGATCTCGGCCGCCTTGGCGCTGCCAATCACAACTTTCTGCATAGAGTCAGCAAGTACCGCCGCGATCAAAAGGATTAACACTGCGACAATTACCTGAGGCAGATATCCGAGAATGACCTCCTGTAAGAATACATTCACTTGCTGAAGTCCGAGAACATCAAAAGCTGCAACGAGAAACACGATGATGATAAACCACTTCACCAGTCCCCCAAGGAATGCTCCTGAATCTAGATGGAAACCCGCACGTGAAAGTATGTCTTCGGCTCCAGCGCTTTGAAGTACTTTGTCAAACTTCAATGACTTTATCATTTGGGCAATCACCCTCCCCAATATCGCACCCGCCACCCAGCCGAACAGGATGAGGGCAAGCACAGCAATTATTTTAGGAAGGAACTCCGCAACTCCTACGCCAATTTCTTGAAAAGATTGTCCTACGCCGGAGAGTAGTGCCTGTGTTAAATTTTCTTCCATAATGTTGTTATGATTAAACTATTAATAATGAACTAAACCCTGCAATAGCAGACAAAAGGCATGTGAGAGCCGTAGGCCCGCACCTCCCTTAAAAAGCTTTACCTAGGATTCATACTATAAATAATAACATTATTGAGAGGTATTTTTAGACAGAGTGTGGATAACTCGCATTTTGTAACTTATAACGTTTATCGCACAAGTTACAGCCCAAAAACTCCGCCATAGGCGGAGTTTTTGGGCTGTGCGCCACATGATTCAAGCTAAATACCCATTTTATCGAGGATTTTGTCGTGTGGATAATCCAAAATATCCCTTATGAATTTATCGTAAATGTTTAACCTATACATAAATTCTTTAGTTTCCAACAATGCATAAGAGATCTCCTTTCCCACCTCTGATTCTATAATGCGGAGTGCATGCTGGACGGCGCTTTTCTTCAACTTGTCCCCCACGATCAACATATCTACCCTACTATCGGGATTTTGAAGGAAGATTCCCGATACAACGATGAGTTTTATATTGCCGCCTCTCTTGAGTTTGTTTATAATCTCCTTTTTTCTCAACGGCTCCGTGCTCACCAAAAGGGTCTGCAATGAAAGCAACATCGGGAAACTCCTGTCCAGCTGCCATCCTGAAACTCTCTTTTTTCTTGGCTTACTTTTCTTGCTCCTTTGAGGAACTTCCTTGAAAAAGCTTTTTTTGCCAACAAACCCTATCTTACTCAACATGGCAAGTTCTTTTCTTACAGTAGCCGCAGATACATTGCTTTTTTTTGAAATGTCTTTGTTCTCAAAAGCATCTTCTGGATTAAGCAGGAAAAGGCGCATTATTTTTACGCGCGCGGAACTGCCAAACAATCGTCCAAGTATTTCCATCTTGTTAAAATTTTATTCAGTCAAATTCATTTTAGCACCTCGGTGCTAAAATGACCAGAATGTAGATTTTCCGCTCAGGCACAAAAAAATAGCGAACGAGACAATGCTCGTTCGCTATATATTTACGTTAGATAAGGCACAAAATTTTGCCAAGTAAGGCACTATTTCCTGCCGAAGATCCCTCCACGGAATGGAGCAAACCCTGTGCCGAAGACGGCGCCGACATTCGCGGCATCGCGGTCGGCAACAACTCCGTCCTTCAGACAAATCCTAGCCTCGTCAACGATCTTTGAGATAAGACGTTTCTGAAGCAATATATCAGATTTTCCTTCAGGCAAATGTCGCCGCTTACCATTCTTTTGATATTCATAGAAGCCTTTTCCCGACTTCCTTCCGAGATTTCCTTCCTCAATCATCTTCCGCAAAATTTTCGGTATGGAAAAGCCGAGAAAGTCCGAGATCTCCTCCGCAACTAAAAAGCAAACATCAAGCCCAACGGCATCGGAAAGCATGATGGGTCCCATGGGCATTCCGAAATCCACTGCGGATGCGTCAATGTCGCCCAAAGGGAACCCTTCCTCCGCCATCTTTGCCGCCTCAATAATGTAGGGCATGAGCGTGCGATTGACGAAAAATCCCGGACCGCTTTTCACCTCAAGCGGAAGCTTGCTAATTGCAACAGCAAATGACTTTGCACGAAGAAGAACTTCTTTGCTAGTCTCTTTTCCTCTCACGATCTCCAGCAACTCCATTTTCGCCACAGGGTTAAAGAAGTGCAGCCCCACAAGGCGGGAAGGGTCGCTAAGCGTCTCCGCGATCACCTCAAGCGGTATGCTTGAGGTATTTGTGGCAAAAAGAGCATTTGGAAGAGCTTTCCTTTCTATTTCTGAAAACAGCAACTTCTTCGCTTCTACCTTCTCAACGATCGCCTCGATCACCAGATCGCTTTTTTTAATGCCATTTCCGCAAATGTCCGGCATGAGACGATCCATTGCTTCCTGGATTTTATACCGATCTTTGAGTTTTTTCCTGAAAAACACTTGCGCTCTTTTCATTGCACGCGTAAGCGCTTCCGAGCTTTTGTCCTCGAACGTTACGAAAAATCCCTTGTATGCCGCCCACATGGCAATATCAGCCCCCATGACTCCGGCGCCTATGACATGCACACGCTTTATGCGGTGTAGAGCCCTGCGTCCTTCACGCTTAAGCTTTTCGCGAAGCAAGAAAAGGTACACGAGGTTTCTGCTCGTCTCGCCTGCCATCAACTCGCCAAGCGATTCTGCTTCCGTAGGTTGGTCAGCTCTGCGGACCCATAGATCAATGATCCGATAAGGAGCGGGGTAGTGCTTCTGATTTACCTTTTTCCTTATCTTGCTTCGTAATACTCTTGCGGTAATATTCCGCAAGAGAGGCAAGGAAGGCAGACGCTTGACAAGGGCGAGAGATTTTCTTTTGGGGTGGCGCTTGATATATTCAAGAGACATGCTCAAGAGATTCTTCTTTGGCACCACTTCGTCAACCAACCCTATTTTGCGCGCGGCTTTAGCACGCAATGCTTTCCCCGTAAGCATCATATCAAGCGCCGACAATGCGCCAATGAGCTTGGGGAGTCGGATCGTACCCGCAAATCCCGGATTAATCCCCAAAAGCACCTCGGGCAATCCAAGACGGGTCTTTTCGTCATCGCACGCAATGCGATAGTCGCACGCAAGCGCAAGCTCAAGCCCTCCGCCCATGCAGTAGCCGCCGATGGCGGCAACCGTCGGAAAAGGAAGAGAACTGATCTTGTTGAAGGTTGACTGTCCGTAACGAGCAAAACCCTCCGCTTCTTTTGCTGATCTCACATCCCTAAACTCTAAAATATCAGCGCCTGGGATAAATCCGCTTGACTTACCGGAGTAGATAACAAGGCCGCGAGGCTTTGTTTCACGACTATGTATTTCCGAAACAATGTCGTTGAGCTCCCCTATCACCTCTTTTGAAAGAATGTTCGCCGAACGTTCGGCAACATCGATCGCAAGCAGTATCAAGCCGTCGGATTCTTTTATTTTCCAGTGTTTCATTTCTCATCTCCTTTTCAAATTTCAAATAACTAAACGATTTTCTAACCATTAATAGACCATGTAGCGAAACAAAAAGCAACCTTGTGGAACTTATTGCCCGCGATGGTAAAAACAAGAGAAAACCCACAAAGGGAGTTACCCTTTGTGGGTTTTCTCTTTATCGATAATCGCCCAAAACGAGAGGCGTTTTGGGCGATTTTGTTTGAATGAAAAAAAGCTGAAGAATACAGATCCCTGCGACACCTGCCCGAATAATGTTCAGTCGGACAAGGAGCCGCGAAACAAGTTACCTATTATTTAAGAGTAACTTGCCCTCCTGCTTCCTCGATCGCTTTTTTAAGCTCTTCCGCTTCCTCTTTCTTCATTCCCTCCTTTAGCATCACCGGAGCGCCATCCACGAGATCTTTCGCCTCTTTCAGTCCAAGACCGAGAGCGGCCTTTACCGCTTTAATAACTTGGATTTTCTGATCTCCTGACGCAGTAAGTTCAACATTAAATGAACTTTTCTCTTCCTCTTCGCCTTCTGTGGCACCTGCACCTGCCACCACTACTGCAGCGGCGGAAACACCAAACTTTTTCTCCAGAAGCTTCACAAGTTCGTGAAGATCAAGAACGCTCATTGATTCAATTTTCTCTACAAGATCTTTGAATTTTTTCGGAACTTCTATGTCCTCCTCGACTTTAGCTTCCTCTTTCGGAGCTTCTTCCTTTTTCTCTTCCTTTTTTTCCTCAACAGGAGCTTTTCCGTCTTTGGTCGAGATTTCGTCGCCTTTCGGTTCCTCAACTTTCTTTTCTTCTTTAGGAGCTTCCGCTTCTTTTTTCTCCTCACCGTTTTTAGACGGAACTTCAGCTTCGCCAGCTGGCGGATTTGCCTTTTTTACCTCTTTTTCGTCTGCCATATAATTAAATTGTTAAATTATTAAATTGTTACGCTTCGCGCATCTTTGCAATCTCATTCAACACCACCGCAAAACGCTGGATGGGTGAATTGATAAGGTTGACAAACTGCCCGTACAGAACCGGTGCTGGGGGAATGGTCGCGATAGAGGTCATCTCCGCCTTGTCCATATACCTCCCCTCAAAAATGCCGCCCAAAATAGCAACGCTGTCCTTGTGAAGCTTCTGAAAATTGAACACCTCTCTTGCCGGAGCAAGTAGGTCATCCCCGTACGCCAACGCAAGCTCGCCATCCAGTTCGGGCATATCCCCTTCCAGCTTGGAATCATGCAACGCGCGTTTGATCAGAGTTTTCTTTGCCACCATGTAGGAGATCCCTTTATCGCGCAACTCCTTGCGGAGCGTCGTGGTATCTACCACATTAAGCCCGTGAAAATTGACAAACACGAGAGAATCAGAAGACGAAGCGGCGTTTTGCACACCCTCGATCACCTCTCTTTTCTTATCTTTTGTTATCGCCATGAATGATTTTTATAGTCTCCACCTGCCTGCGAAGGCAGGTGGAGACCCCATTGTTCTTAACAAAAAAACGGCCCATAAGCCGCCATATATCCTCTCTGTGAGAAATACAAACTATCGACCTGGGCAGGGCTTATAAATGCCTGCCGTCTTTGGCTTATGCAAACAAGTATATACGAGTGCGCTCATCTGTCAATCCCGTTAGAAGAAGAATACTCTGATCCTTCCGCGACCTCTAACGGGATTCTCAACGTTCGTCTTCAATGGAAGCCTTGTTCTGCTCACCATACTCGTAAGAACCGACCAGGAGAACACCCACCACAGCCAAGGCTATAATACCCAGAAACCCAGTAGCAAATTTAAAAAATGTCTTGTTCAATAAATTCTTCATAAAAAGAGGCTTATATAAATATAATACCATAGCAGGGAAAGGAAATCCCAATCCTCGGATGAACACAACTATCCAAGGGTAACCCTTGGATGTATGCAACCGCGCGGTCTTGACTTTTAGCGATAAATACGTAAAACTGTATATTAGAACATTAATCACCTTACAAAGCGAGGTGCGCCATGGCACGCAAAACATTTTCGTCAATTCCGTTGAATGATCTAGGGAAGTTGGACATGGAGGAGTTTCTCAAGCACCCCTATTCCGCTCAAATCGCCCTATTCCTCAATGAAATGCGTTTAGTATTGACACAAGTGAGGGAAAAAGATGAGGAAATACTTGTGCAATACGTTGAATTCATAAATGGGAAGATGGAAGACGTCCCGATGAGTGCAAGAAAGATGCTTGCATCATACACCGTACGCGGCACTCCGCTTATTGATGAAGATGGCGAGGTGCACCAAGATATCCGCGATGCGGTGAAGATCATCGCGCATATACAAAACGATGAAGTGCTTCTCTTTCCTCCTTTCATAAAGATAAGCAAAGTTCTTTCGGGAGGAAAGCTCCACTAGAGCATGTTGGAAAATCTGCTCTAAGCACCACAGTAAACACCCCCATGCAATAATTGCGCGGGGGTATTTTTTTCCTCTTATTTATTCTTGCGTACTCCCCCTGTTCCCCGAGGGTAGCCCTCGGGGAACAGGGGGAGTACGCAAGGGCGCACAAAAACCCCGATCTCGTAGAGAGGGTCGGGGTTCTCGCTTACCTGTTCGGGTTTTACCCGTTCAAGCGTTGCAAAGCGGTAGTCCTTTTGCAAAGGGGAGCCCTTGGCGAGAATTGACGGACGTCGCACGTCCGTCAGAAGAGCCAGACATAACAAAAACAGCCCCAAAATGGGACTGTTTTTGTTTAGCCCTTACTTAACCGAGGTTAGGTAAGCACAAGGTGGCTAGATTTAGTTAGGATTGCTCCAGAGACTAGATAGTTACGCTCAAGGTCGTAGAATCTGTTGGAAGTTCTTTAACCTTGTAGTCGTCTAGCCAGTCAGCAGTTCCTTCACCATGACTTTGAACTGAACGGTCTGTCCATACGAATGAAGGACTTGAGTCGCCCAATCCGTCTTGATCAACGGTTGAGTAAGCGGCTGGTGCTGCAAGACCCGTTGCAGGTGTAGCAATGCTTACGCTCAAGTAGTAGTAACCGGAAGAAGTGATTCCTCCAATAGTACCCTTCAAGCTGTATGTCTCTGATCCAGAGATCTGCTGTTCAGTATCCGCAACGAAGTCAATGTTACCGCTTGTAAGATTCTCAAGTGCGTCAACATCAGCTGTCGTTGCAGAGGTCGTGGTAGCGAATGAGCCCAAAATTACGTTGTTGTTGCTGTCGTACAACGCCAATGTAGTTGTTGCTCCGATCGTTATAGCAGCAGTCTTTGAAATGGTGAAGTTAAGCTTCTTCCATCCAATGGTGCCCGCTGAATCAGCCGAGATCTTCACTTTTCCAAGAACCTTACCGCTTCCTGCGGAAAGAACTGTGGACCCAAGAGCGACCATATCAACGGTAGGCTTGGTCTTCACAACATACTGTTCTTTTCCTGATAGTGCAGGATATGCCGTTGTGGTTGAACCGGTTGAGTTTACAACCTTGTAGCTGTTCAAGGTGATATTTACGTCCTTACCGGTTGCTGCAGCTCCTACGCCAACATTTGCCAACTGAAGGTACACGTCAACAACTTTGTCTCCATTTGCAGGAATCGCAAATCCGATACCGGTTGAAGTTGTCGCGTACTGACCGTTGAACGGCTGTGTTGCAAGTACGGTTGAACCATCTTTGAAGATCACATTCTGGATCACATCTTGCGCGTCTGCTTCACCAACGTACGCTCCAAGCTGATCAATGGTGTAGGCCTCGTTCGTTGAAGTGAACTTGAATGCTCCAACTTTCACGGTGTTGCCCGCAACATTTAGCGCGATCACAGGCCTTGAAGCGTCAGCTGCGACTGCGAATGTGCCTGCTCCAGTAGTTATCGTCTGACCTGCCAATGCTAATGCCGGCGTGGTAAGAGTCTGGCCTGAAGATACCGTTGTTCCCTGGAACTGAAGTGATGGAATGATGGTGTCACCGGGGGTTATCGCTGAAGCAAGGTCAGAGTAAACCACCACATCCCATGTCGTGTTTGCTGGAATGGTGCTGTTGATTGACCATGTAAGCGTTGTCGCTCCTGCTGATTTTACAGCGGAAGTAACGCCTCCATATACAATGTAGAGGTCGGTCAAGTCGGTTGAAGTTGCAAGACCCGAGCCACCGATCGTAAGTGTAATAGTGGTAAGATTTACAGCTTCCGTGCTGTCTGCGGTCAATCGATACTCACCGATTTTGTAAGCGTTCTGCGGTACCACTGCGACCTGATTTGCGTATGCAGAGTATTTGGCAAGCGTCATGCTGCCGGTTACCACCGTTACGGTGTTTCCTGTCTTCTCTGACGTTGATATGTATCCGAGAGAAGTCAGTCTTTGAACATTTGATGAACCTGCCGCGATGTAAACTTGCAAG
>BTQM01000017.1:0-15432 GCA_036985875.1 Patescibacteria group bacterium | reverse complement strand
AATGGTAGGACACATGCCTCTGGAGCATGGTATCTTGGTTCGAGTCCAAGTCCGGCAGTTCGGAGCGTCAGCGGAGAACTGACGGACTTGGACTCGAACACGAAGGGGGTCGGGGAAACTGGGTGTTTCCCGCCTGCCCCGCCCTAGGCGGGGTGAAGAGCGGAATTATTCAAACCGAGGGGTTTGAAAGCGCAGCGAGGCACGAGCGAGCAGTGAGTATTCCAAGTCCGGCAGCCACTTTGAGCGTAGTTATTGCGCTCGAGACGCGTTGTAGGCAACTCACTATATAAGTATAGTGAGTTGCGATAGAATAAAATTATGGATAATAAAAAAACTTTTCAAGTTAGTTTTGGTCAGAAAAAACTTTCAATAAGTATTGAAGCAGTGGTCGGTATTGCCATATTGGTTTTTATGATCTGGGCAGTTTTTGGGAGTAAAATTTCTTGTTCCTTTCAGGGTGGAGAAATTAGAGAATATAAACCTGTATATGAAGTAGTAAGTACAGGACAAACATTCGGGGGAGATATAGTGGAATACGCTTGCTTTAAAGAAACTCCTACGGGATATAAAAAGTTATTTAATATTAAATAAGATACTTCAAGTATTATTATGAGGAATGTAAACTTTCCGGCAAAATTTATTGTTAAAATAAGCAACGAAAAAAGGGGGAATGGGGTCAGCCACAATTTTATAGTGCTCAAAGAAACTAACGTGATGGAAATTATAAATTGGGATAAAGGAGACATTCTGCGCGGAAGAGAAGGGACTGATGCCAGGCACCCCATAGTGTTTTTAGAAGGCCGTGACGACACCTATTTTATTGGAGCTATGATAACCAGCTCTTCGAAATACAAAGATAATATTCCGATGTTGAAAGAGCATTTTGAGAAATATAATCGAGTTGGTAAAAGGCATGATCTATATTTCAAGAATAGCTATTTGGTTGAAGCTAAATTATTAAAACGTTTAGAATGGAAACCCTTCAGGAAGGTCGGCCGTCTCACGAATAAAGGTATAACTTTCGTTGAGTCGACGATGCGTGAGAAATATCCAATGGTTTGGGAGGAGTATCTTAATTAAACGACCTAGGCACATCATCTTACCAAATAAAATCATAGAAAACCGTCAAAAGCTCCTCCCCAGTTCTTGCCATAACCACCAACACAAATGAAACAGAATAAAATTTACATATATGGCAAACACGCAGTGATGGAGGCGCTTGTTCATGCGCCGGGAGTTGTTGATAAAGTCTCCATTGCAAAAGGCAATGAAGACAAGGCACTGCAAGAAGCCATAAGGAAAGCGGGCATCAAAGTTTCATCTTTGGGTTCCGCTAAGGGGTCGTGGGGCGTCGGTGATTCGGTGGCGCATCAGGGTATTATCGGGCGCGTCTCTTTGGACAGACTGATGCGGTCTTATGATGAGTTCATTAATGATATTGAGATTACTCCGGATACGTCTTTAATTATTTTAGGAGAGATCCAAGACCCTCATAATGTCGGGGCAATAATACGCTCGGCGGCGGCTTTCGGTGTCTCTGCTGTTCTTATTCCAAAACACAATCAGGCTCCCATAACGGGTGCCGTTGTTAAAGTTTCCGCGGGCATGGCATTTCGTGTTCCCCTTGTTGAGATAGGCAATATTAACAATGTGATGCGTGATCTTAAAAAGAGGGGCTTTTGGGTCTACGGGCTTGAGGGCGGGAGAGAAGAGAGCGTCATGAGCGAGTCGTATGACAAACCATCTGTTTTTATACTCGGCAACGAGTCAAAGGGGATACGCGATAAGACGCGTGATCTTTGCGATACTTTAATATCCATACCCATCAGTCCAAAGTGCGAGTCTCTCAATGTGGCGGCCTCTGCCGCAGTTACCCTTTTCTCATGGAGCCTTCAGCACCCCGAAGCTCTTAAATAGCCCTACGGGGCTAGGATAGATTGAGATGACCAGTCATAGACGAAAAGGGTGGTCTATGCTATCCTTTGATTTAACAAACGGTGGCGTTTTTGCCGCCTTTTTGTATGGTTTGGTAATTCAAGATTTTAAAAATGGAAATTAGAAATATAGCAATAATCGCCCACGTGGACCACGGGAAAACAACCCTCACGGACGCGATACTTTCTCAAACGGGAGCGGGCAAAGAAGGAGTTTCAATGGATAGCGATGTTCTAGAAAAAGAACGTGGTATTACTATTTACGCCAAAAATACATCGGTATTCTATAAAAATACAAAGATCAACATTCTTGATACTCCGGGGCACGCCGATTTTGGTTCCGAGGTTGAACGAGTGCTCCGCAGCATTGATTCGGTTCTGCTTGTTGTTGACGCGGTGGAAGGACCAATGCCCCAGACCAAGTTCGTGCTTAAAAAATCCCTTGAGCTCGGGCTTAAGCCCATTTTGGTAATTAATAAAATTGACAAACCGGCTGCTGACGTGGACATGGTCAAAGAAGCAGTGTACGAACTTTTTCTCGACCTGGGTGCAACGGATGAGCAGCTTGATTTTACCACGTTGTATGCAATCGGACGTGATGGAGTTGCAAAGCGCAATATGGACGACAGCGCGACCGACCTTTCTCCGATCCTCGATACCATCTTAGAGAAAGTACCGCCTGCATCCGGTAAAAACCTTGAAGAGAAACCACTTCGCGCGCAGGTTTTCAATCTTGCATACGATAACTTTCTGGGACGCATGGGCGTTTGTCGTATCCATGAAGGTAAGGTTAAAGATAAACAAATGCTTTTTGTGAAAGACGCAGATGAAAATATTTTTAAAGGCAAGATAACCAAACTCTTCACTTTTGAAGGGTTTGATCGCAAGGAAGTAAGTGAAGCACATGCGGGTGATATTGTGATGATTGCCGGAGTGCCTGAAATTTTCATTGGGCAGACGCTTCTTGATAATGAAGGGGGTGAGGCTTTACCTGCCATTGCCGTAGATGAACCAACCATATCGCTCTTTATGTTTATGAATGATTCACCGTTTGCGGGACGTGTGGGAAAATTTTTGACCGGCAGACAAATACGCGAACGTCTGGAGAAAGAACTTGAGGTAAATGTGGGACTCAGGGTAGATTTCACCGACAGTGCGCGTATGAAGGTATATGGCCGCGGCGAGCTTCACTTGGCTGTTCTTATCGAAAATATGCGGCGAGAAGGATTTGAACTTGCGGTTTCGCAACCCGAAGTTATTTTCAAAGAAGAGAGTGGCCAAAAGCTTGAACCGTATGAAGACGTGACCATTCTTGTCCCCGATGAATTTTCGGGAACCGTTATTGAAAAACTTGGAAAAAGGCGTGGCGTTATGACGAATATGGGAACAGAACATGGAGAAGTACGCCTTACGTTTGAGGTACCAACGCGAGGTCTTTTGGGGTACAGAAATGAGTTTATTATTGATACAAAAGGAAAGGGGATATTAACCGCGATCTTTAGCCACTTCGGTCCGTACGCAGGAAGAGTGCAGAGGACAGAATTTGGTTCAATGACATCAATGGCAACGGGCAAAGCCCTCGGATTTGCGCTCGCCAATTTGGCAGAACGGGGAGTACTTTATATAGGACCGGGTGTAGAAGTATATGAAGGAATGGTCATTGGAAACACGACAAAGGGAGAGGACATGACCGTTAATCCGACAAAAGGCAAGCAGCTTACCAATATGCGCGCGGCCGGTACGGATGAGAACATAAAACTTCCGCCACCGTTTGACCTAACGCTTGAGAAGGCGCTTGGCCTCATGCGCGGGGACGAGTATCTTGAGGTTACTCCTACGGATATTCGCCTAAGGAAGCAGTATCTAACAGAAACCCAGCGCAACAAACATAAGCGCCAGATAGTAAAATAGAAAGGCGAAAAGGACTACCCTTTTCTGTGGTTAACGTGTTGAAACTAAGACGTGCGGTTTGCGGGAACGAACGTGAGCGCCTTGCCGCGCTTTGTGGCGCGACCGGTCCGGCCGATGCGGTGCACGTAATCTTCAAACGTGTTCGGGAGATCGTAATTGATGACGTGCGTCACGTTTTCAACATGGATGCCACGCGCTGCAACGTCGGTTGCGACCAGAACGCGCACTTCTCCTTTCTTGAATTTCGCAAGCGCTCTCTGTCGCTGTCCATGATTCTTGTTGCCGTGAATGGATTCTGCCAGTATGCCGTTTGCCGACAGTTGGCGGGCCAGTTTCTCAACACTGTGTTTCATTGAACCAAAGACAAGGACGCGCTTATACTCAGGCCTTGAAAGCAGCGCCAGAAGCGTTTCGAACTTATTGTGGTGCTCGTAGGGGACCACATTCTGCTCTATATTGTCTATGACATCTTTCTTCTTTACTGACACCATGACAGGATCACGAAGAAAATCGTTGACGAACGGTTTCGCATCGCCGGACATCGTAGCGGAAAAAAGAAGCGTTTCTCTATTTGTCGGAGTTGAGGAAAGGATCTTCCTCATATCATGGATGAATCCCATATCAAGCATGCGGTCCGCCTCATCAAGCACAACCGTTGTTATGCTTTGGGGTATAAAGTGCTTACGGTTGAGCAGGTCGAGCACGCGACCCGGAGTGCCGATGATGAAGTGGTTTTTCCTGCGAAGCGCTCTGATCTGCGGACGAATGTTTATTCCGCCGACACAGACGACGGAGAAGATTCGGAGATTGCGCGAAAGCTCCTTGAGTTCGCCTTCAATTTGTATCGCAAGCTCGCGCGTTGGTGCGAGTATGAGCGTTTGCTTCCCCGGTCTCTTGAGAGTATTTTCAATGATGGGAATAAGAAACGCCGCGGTCTTACCTGTTCCGGTTTCCGCAAGACCGACGACGTCGCGCCCTGCAAGTATCTCCGGAATTATTTTGTCCTGAATGGGCGTTGGAGACTTCAGTCCCATTGAAGCGATAGTGCGCACGAGTCGCGCGTCTAGACCAAATGTGCCGAAGCTATGCTTCGGAGTATAAACCTCCTTGATCGCATGAGCGGGATTTGTATTGATGAACCGAGACGGATCAAATGTGGACATTTTTCGCCCTCTGCGGTTCTGCCCGCCTGTCTGGTAGGCAGGTTTGCCACCATGACGTACGTTACTGCTGCGTCGGTGCGGACGATTACTATTAAATTTTCTGCGTCGTGGCGCTGAGCTGGAAAATGTGTCTCGTCGACTACGCGCTTTGCCACTCCGACCACGTCGGTTTGTTGCTGTATGCATTTTTTGTATTAACTTTGAATTACGAAGTTATATTCTGCTGCAAGATTTTGGATTTCGGTTACGGCTTGTCAAAAATATTAAGCAAATACCTCTGGCATTGAGTTTAATATTTTATCTTTCGCCTCGCTCAAAACCAACATCTTTCGCGACGAATCTAATTTTGCAATTCAAGGTATTAACGAAACGAATTGTCGTTTCGGGGCTGTGCAGGTAATAATCCAAACGTCACTATATAGATGGGAAACAAGCGTCTGCAGCTAAAGAGCCCTACACGAGTATCAAAAGCTTGCCGATAGAATATCACACATTTGTATATAAGTCAATAATCATAATAAATTCATAAAACAAGCACAGAAAAAAGCCGCAAGATTATGCGGCTTTTGAGTTATCGGCATGCGGGAACGATCTCGTCATGCTGTTCATACTTTCCTGCATCGTGGTTGTACACGAATGAACTGTCCCAGGAAAAGCAGCTGACCGGCTTTGCGAAGTCAAGCTCATGGGACGCCACGCGAAGCGGTACGTCGTGCGTTTTATAAAGACACATTTTGAATTTCAGGGAAATATTTCGTGCGACTCCGTCCGTGTAAAACACCGTACTCGGACGATCAACTACGTAGAGTTGCGGGAGTTTGGGTTTCTCCAGGCCGTAGAATCTCCTTGTTCTTTCTGCGAAAGAACCCGGTACGGCATTCCATCGGTAAGCGTAATGCCTAGCTTTGTCGGGCATAGAGAAGTAGGCGGGATCGGTGTCAATGGAGTCAATGATCCAGCGCGTCTCCTTAGCTCCTCTTATGTCGCCAAAATGCCGCCAAACACCATTATACGATGAAACTACGACACCGTTTCTGACTCGTGTTTCATATGTGCATCCTTTAAGAAACTGCACAAATACGTAATCCTCAAGCGTCGAGGGTGAATTGGTTTCATATCGGGCAAAGAGCCTCGTGCCGTAATGGTAGCCATTGGACATGCCGATGCGGTAATCTTCCGTCACATACCGTATCTTCTTTAAGTCGCACGTAGCATTTGCTTTGCAGTTTTTATTTTCAAATACTGATGTCGTTCGGTTCAGTATCGTAAACTCGCCACCCGATGCCCAAAGCGGTCCGGCAAGCATGCCAAGCAATAACAGGGCACTCATTAAGGTTCTACACATGTTCAATACCTCCGTTATGACTTACGCAGTCGGCGCATTCCCGCCTGCCATCGCCCGACTGTCCTTTTGGACGATTGGGCAGTGGCGGGCAGGTCTTCGTTGCACGTCACTAAATGTCGCTCACTGTATGTTTATACAGCTTACTCCATTTGGTTCGTGCGCCTCAAACTGCATCCAACTGCGTAAGTCCTAAAAATATCAAAGAAAGTTTTTTCTCTATTCAGAATCATACAGGGAAAGAGGAATTTTGTCAAGCGTGTTTGGGGGAAAGCGCTAGGCACTTCCCCCCAAACCCTGCGCGTACAATTGACACCACGGCCTATATTTATATACTACGTGCTATATGGCAGGAACAAAAATTCGGTCTCTGTGGGATCAGGCTGCCGGGACGTATGAAAGCGATGTATTTCATCTGACAAAATATCCGCGTGCAATAGAAAAAGTTATGGCGCATATACGCCGCGGGAAAGTCCTTGATCTCGGGTGCGGGCCTCTGGGGCACATGCTGGGCGCGCTTGCGGCGCATGGGTGCGACCCTATGGGTTTGGATATTTCGCCGACAATGGTTCGCGAGACCAAGAAACACTTCAAGGGCCGCGTAGTTTGTGATGATGCTCGGGGCACCGCATTGGAAAGCAATTTTTTTGATTCGGTGGTGTCGATAAATTCAATTTTACCCGAGGAGCGCCCCGATGTATTGAAGATATTTGCAGAAGTGCATCGGGTACTGAAGCCCGGAGGGCGGCTGGTCGCTTTTCTGCCTTCTTACGATTATGTGACGAAATTAGCGGAGAGTGGCTTGCCCGTAGAGCAAGACCCGCACCAATTTCGCGTACGGGATACTACCGGCTGGCAGTGTTTCTACACGGAAGAGACGATCAGAAACTTAATGTCTGCGACGGGATATGCAAAATGGGAGCTAGCGGTTGAAGTTTTTGACGGAAAGGAGGTACTGGCGGACATGAAAAGGATCTACGGTTTTGACTTTTCTGAACTCCCCGTGGAGGAGTATTTTTTGGTCGCAACAAAATGACATGTTCTCCGTGATCTCATACACAACCCTTTGCCCGAAACGGCAGGGGTTTTTTATGCTACAATACCCCCCATGAAGCAGAAAGATGCGCTCAAGATACTCAAGGCGGGGAGAAATGTATATCTCACAGGTGCCGCCGGCAGTGGCAAAACGCATGTATTGGGCGAATATATCACCTATTTGAAGCACCGCGGCATCTGCGTCGGGGTTACCGCATCAACGGGGATCGCGGCGACGCACATTGATGGCGTGACGATCCATTCGTGGTCGGGTGTGGGGGTTCGCGACACTTTGAGCGAGGCGCAGATCGATGAGCTGGTGCAGAAAGAATATCTCTGGAAGCGGTTTGATAAGGCGCGCGTTCTGGTCATCGACGAGGTGTCCATGCTTTCCTCGCGTTTGTTTGATACGGTGGAGTGCGTGTGCCGTGCGATGAAGGGGTGCGAAGAGCCATTTGGCGGGATGCAGGTGGTACTCTCCGGCGACTTTTTCCAGCTTCCTCCCATTGTGCGCGACGGTTCGTCAGCGGAGTTCGCGAATGCGTCGGATGCGTGGAAGAGCATGGACATTCGTGTGTGCTATTTGGACGAGCAGTTTCGCCACCGAGACAGTACGCTAGAGAATATCTTGAATGAAATGCGTGGCGGGACGATCTCGCGCCGGACGCGCGATCTGTTGCGCAGGCAGACCAAAAAAAGTTTTGAACAAGGGATAGTCCCCACGCGGCTCTATACGCACAACGCGGACGTGGACGCGGAAAATGACAGGGAGCTCGCGAGGTTGCCGGGCAAAGAGTATGCGTTCCCCATGCAAACGAAAGGGAAGCGCAATATTGTTGAGACGCTCAAAAAAAGCATTCTCGCGCCGGAAGTATTGACACTCAAGAAAGACGCGGTGGTGATGTTCGTGAAAAACAATTTTGAAGATGGGTATGTGAACGGGACGCTCGGCGTTGTTGAAGAGTTTGATGGGAGTACGCCCGTTGTGAAGACGCTCTCCGGCAAGAGGATTCACGTGCGCACGGTGGAGTGGACGGTGGAGGAGGACGGGAAAGTGAAGGCGAGGGTGGAGCAATTGCCGCTTCGCCTTGCATGGGCGATCACGGTGCACAAGAGCCAAGGGATGAGCATGGATGCTGCCGAAATAGATCTCTCCAAATCGTTCGTTCCCGGGCAAGGGTATGTGGCGCTCTCCCGCCTGCGTACCCTTGCGGGGCTCGTGCTGCGGGGAATGAATGATATGGCGCTTGCCTGCCATCCCGAGGTGGCAAATATGGACAAGCATCTCTTGTCAGAGTCAAAAAAGTGGGAGCAAGTGATCGCGCGGTTTGACGAAAAACAGATGGAGCAGATGCACGCGGAGTTCGTGCGGAAATGTGGCGGCACCGCCGACGAGAAAGAGATAGCAAAGAACCGAAAGAGCTCGGCGGAGAAACCGGCGGAGCGTGTCTCCACATACGAGAAGACAAGGCGCCTCATAGAGGAAAAGCAGACCTTGCTTGAGATCGCGCAAGCGCGCGGGCAGACGCTTGGTACGATACTCTCTCATTTTGAAAAACTGAAAGAGGATGACACAAAGCTTGATTTGAGCAAATTCAAGCCAAAGATGCGCGACCTTAAGGCGATGAAAGACGCGTTCAAAAAAACGGGCGATACGAAGCTTACACCCGTGCACAGAAAGCTCCGCGGAAAATATTCATACGAACAACTGCGTCTGGCGCGTTTGTTTTTGTAACTTGCTCTCAGCTCGGACATAATTAAAACCCCGATTCCGTTAAGTGGAATCGGGGCGTGATCATGTGCGGTTCTTTGGGGATCGCAATTGCGTCAGTTTGACGGCTTTGCGGGTACTGGTTGTACGGGTTTTACCGGCTTCACCACTGGAGGAACTTTGACCTCAGGCGTTACAAAAGGACCCGGCAGGCTCGGCTTCATATTAATCTTGAAATCCTTGAGAAGGTTAAGATTGGTTTGTGGTGGAACGTACACAGGCTGTATGCGTGCAAATGCGCTGAAAGTTATGGCGGAAAGCAAAAAGAAAGCCGCAAAGAGTTTAGTCGCACGTATAAGGATCAATTTCATCACTTTTTCCTCCGTTTCGTGTGTTGAAAGAACAAATACGTTCGTAGTATATATACAATATAATTTTTGTAAAGGATCCATGGGGTGTTGCCGTGGTTTTGGTTGTTTGGATGCATAATACTTTGTAGACAGCTCGCCAGCTCAAGAAATTAAAAAACCCGCACACATTGATTGTGTGCGGGTTGCGAATTTGTTACTATTTCGCTCCGTCCCAGACTTTTTGTAGGCAGGTCCAAGCTACAATCGCATTGGATATATTGGCGCATTGTACGCTTATCCTCTCCCTTTTCTTTAGATCTTCAAGTGATGGCCATGACATGAGAACCCGAACTCTGTTAGTCCACGCCATGCGACGTGCATTATGCTCATCTGCCCTCGCATTGTAGCTTTTCTGTTTTGCAGCCCAGTCCAATGTTTTCTTGCTTAACTGATCCCTTTTTTGCATGAGGGGGCTCCACTTATTATTGTGGCCTTGAGTGTCCTGCTTCCACTGCTTTTTGCGATTATTTAACGTATGGAAATTTGGATCGCACCACGCTTTGCGTTTTCGGTACTCCTCTCCCAAAAACCTGCCCCGGCAATAGGAATTATAATTCTCGATGCTAGTTTTAATTTGCCGATGCTCCCTGTTCAACTGTTCGGTTTTTCGGGCGAATTCCTTCACCTCTCGCTTGAGTGTGTCACCCTTTTGTATGAGTTGATTGCGAATGTCGGAGAGAACTGAAAATTCTTTTTTCAGACTGGTCCCTTCTTTACCCAATTGAGCACCTTCTTTTAAGAGCGCGCTAGTCATTTGCTTCACGCTGGCGGCTTGCACCTGAACCACTGTGCCACCGACTAGAAACATAGTGGCAAAAATGAAAAATAAAACAATGCGCATATATACACGTACGTGCCTCATAACTGACTCCTTTATTTGTTGTGTCAAAGTACCCGTTGTTGCTGACAGTAACACTAACAGAAACATCTGTCTTGTCAATGAGGTCGCGCGAGAGAGAGGTGGGTTGGGGGCGCCGAACCCGCATTGTGCAACCACTTGCAATTTTTTACTGACATGTTACACTTTTTGGGACCTGTGATGCCTCTTTTATGTATCGCAAGGGCAGTTTTGCTCGCGATGTAGGGTGTGGTCGGACAGGATTTATAGAGAATTTTGAGGGACGAACATTTTTGTGTACGCACCCGAAAATAAAAAAACAAATATGGCGAAAAGGATTTACGTAGGAAATCTTCCTTACTCTGCTACTGATGACAGCTTGAAAGACTTCTTCGGCTCCGCCGGAACTGTCTCGTCTGCAAATGTTATTGTGGACAAGTTCTCCGGACGCAGTAAGGGATTTGGTTTTGTTGAGATGAGCTCGGACGAAGAAGCTGACAAAGCGATCGACGATCTGAACGGAAAGGAGCTTGATGGACGCGCGCTTGTGGTAAACGAGGCACGACCAATGAGAGAGAGAAGCGATTTCTAACACAACCCAAAAAGCCCCGCTTAAAAGCGGGGCTTTTTACGTGATAATGTTCTTGGTGCGCATCGTCTGCGTTAGGGGTGCATGAGCGCTACGTTAGACTGCACAACATATTACGCTGCATCTTTTCATTTTTTATGTCTGCCATTGGCAGACATTTTTGCTAATGCATGCGCAAAGACATTCACCACTTCTCGAAACTCTGGAGCATCTTCCGTGCCCGTGGATACACGGATAAATGTGTCGCTGATGCCGAGGGATATTCGCTCTTCCTCTGGCACTCGCGCGTGCGTCGTTGAAGCCGGGTGCACCGCAAGTGTTTTTTCGTGGCAGATATGCGGCGCCTGGATGACCGTACCGTCTTTGGTTAGCGCGTCAATGAAACGCTCCGCATCCTCCAAAGTGCCCCGGAGCGTAACTCCTAGCAGCGGGCCTCCGCCAGACATTTGCTGTTGCGCGATATCGTGATGTTTGCATGTGTCAAGAAATGGATAGTGTACCTCGCGTACCTTTGGGGATTTCTGTAGGTATTCAGCAAGCGCCAGTGCATTTTCAGAGTGCCGATGCATACGCACTTCCAGGTCGTTGAGTCCGTGGAGCATGCGATGTGCGCAGTCTGGATCCATAACAGCGCGAACTCCCACACCCCATGTATTGCGTAATTCCGCAATCAGCTCTTTTTTTGCCACTATGATGCCACCCAGTCCTGTGGAATGCCCGTTGATGCCCTTGCTCGCGGAGACAATAACAATATCGGCGCCGAGTGAGAGCGGACGTTGGAGAGCGTGCGTTGCGATGGTGTTGTCAACAACAAGCGGGATATCGTATTCGCGCGCGAGTTTCGCGTACGCGGCGATGTCAAACACGTCAGCATGAGGATTGGCGGGTGTTTCAAGAAGCAGGCACGCGGTGCGGGAAGTAATCAAAGATCGCCACTGTTCAAGATCATAGGGGTCGGAAACAAATCGCGCGCCTACTCCCATCTTAGGTGCCAGTTCATTCAAGTAATAGTATGTCCCGCCGTAGATTTTGGGTGAGGAAACCATTTCTTTTCTGTCTCCCGCCAAACAGAGAAACCGGGTTAACAAGTCGATCGCTGACATGCCTGATGCTGTGGCGAGCGCGTCAAACGCTGTGTCGCCACTGCCTTCTCCCTCAGCCATTTTCCGTTCAAACTCATGCACGGTTGGGTTCCCGAATCCGAGACCGTGATATGCGTATCCATCCGTCTCACCTGCGAATATACCTCGTCCGTGCGCCGCGTTCTTAAATCCGAACGCGATGCTCTTGTACAGGGCGTATCCGACCTCCTTTTCTGGGGGTACGAGGCTGTAGTGCGGATCGTCTAAGTGGTGGTACTTCTTTGACATTATTACTCTTAAACTAACATATATATGAGAAAAGCACATCTCATTCTGTGCCCTAGAAACATCCGTTTGTTTCTCCTCCAACCGAGAGAGGGGCGAGAGACTGTATATTGCGCTCAAATCCTCTGGTTGTATACTGTTAAGTGAGTCAATCTCTCATCTGAAACTTGTTCTCAAATCTCAAAAAGGTCGATATACATTAAACAGAGTACAGTAAATATGGAAAAGAAAAAAAAGATTTTATACATGGACAACGAACCTAGCGCGCTGTCTCTAGTGAAAAACATACTTGAGGAAGCGGGTTATGAAGTGGTTGGTGTTCGCAAGGGAGAAGATGCTCTGGCGGAGATAAAAGCCGATAGTTTTGATCTGATCCTTCTGGACATCATGATGCCCAACCTCTCCGGCTGGGACGTTTTTACACGGATTATAAAAGAGAAGCCCCACCAAAAGATCGCCTTCCTCACCATTCTTGAAGTTCCCGAGGAGCGAAAGGCGACACTGGAAGATCTGGGTGTCGCGGAATATTTCACCAAGCCCGTGGACCCAGATGACTTTATTCCGAGAATAAAAACGATTCTTGGAGATTAATCCTGTTAGGACTTGCGCAATCTATATTAAGGATGCTTTGAACCGCCGCGATGTTTTTTACTAGGGGTCTTTTTTCGCGTCTTCCGTGTTTTCAGTACAACGGTAAACGCCGTACCTTTTCCAAGCGTGCTTTTAGCGGTGATGGTGCCGCCGTGCCGTGCCACTATCTCCTTGCAGATCGTAAGACCTAGCCCCGTCCCTTTTGTTAAGCGTTTACTGTTTTTTGCTCTATAGAATCTGTCAAAAATGCGCGGTAGATCTTTCTTGCTGATTCCGATGCCGGTGTCGCGCACGATCAATTGTACAACACCTTTTTTCTTGCGCAGGACTATGGATATTTCTCTCTTCCCCTGCTTTCGCATATATTTAACGGAATTGTTCACTAGATTTGTAATGAGCTCTTCCAGCTTGTCTTTGTCTCCCGAAACTACGATATTCGGTTTAGTATCGGCTATAAACGTGATGTTTTTCTCTTGCGCCAGCACTTTGAAGTATTCCGCAAGATCTTTCACCATATTACTGAGATTGACAGGCTCCTTTTTGAATCTTTCCTGTTTTGTTTCCAGAAGCGCGAGATAAAGTAGGTCGTAGATGAATTTTGATATCTCGTCAATTGATTTTTCAAACAAGCCCAGCTTTTTATTGTCGGGCATTTGCTGCTTCAGCAATCCGAGCTCTCCCTTCACTACCGTCAGGGGAGTTTGAAGTTCGTGGGAGATGTCTATCATCATTCGCTGCCGATCTTCCTGCAGCTGCTGTATCTTTTCGGTTCTTTGTTTGACCCGCTTCTCCAGTTCGTGGGCGCTCTTCTTCACCTCCTCATAAAGTTTCGCTTTCTCGAGCGCGATAGCCGCCTGGTAGGAGAGAGTTTTCAGGAGCTGCAGGTCTTCGCCCGTGTACATGTCGCCCGACAGCTTCTTGCCCATGACCAAGACGCCCACCATATTTCCCTCAAATACGATGGGAATGGTGACTTCCGTTTTATGCCGCCGCCCGTGTCTTCCTACCTTGACCAGAGTGCGCCGATAACCCTTCCCGATATCCTCATCTTTGAGCATATATGGAATTTCAGAATGGACGATCAATTCCTTGCTGTTCTCCAGCCCGGCAATGATCTCCTCAGAATAATAATCCTCCGCCTTTTTCAGCGTGCCGTGGTCGTAAAAAAGTGTGTTTTGCGGGACGAGCAGAAAGCCGACCCTGCCGACCTTGAACACCCGCTCCAGAGTTTCGGAAATATCGCCGATGATCTGATCGATATCAAGATTTTTGTTCAAAATCTCGCTCAATTCGTCTATGACCGTGGAATAGTCGTACTTGTCCTTGAAGAATATCTTATCGGTGGACTTGCGGAAGTACCGTTCTATCGGAGGCACGGAAAAGATGCCGACCACAGCGGTGATTGCCGCGGAGAACAGTATGGCGATGTCCGTCGCTTGCTGTATTGCAAATCCCAGCACAAACACCGTCGCGAGGTAGAAGCCGACGATAAGCGTGAGCAAGACTGCGTAGATAATACCACGCTGGATGACCACCCGTATGTCCATGAGCCGGTATCTGACGATGGCGTAGGCGATGAAGGAAACCATGAATATGGAGAAGAGGGGGCCTAAGCTATTGAATTGGTACACACTGAACCAGAGGGGGAGTATAGCATTCATTAGCATAACGGGCACCAGAAAGAGAGTTATACCAACGATAGTATATTTGAGCTGTAATTTTTGAAATACACTCGTGGCGCTGTGATATTTTTTGAATAAGAGAAAAATCGCTCCGATAATATAGACGGGGATAAATATACGATGAATAAAGATAAGAGGACCAAAAACTCCATTTATGGAGTTATTTTCAACCGCTACGCTTTTTATCATAAGGTCGGTAAAAGAACTAAACCCGATAATTATTGGGATTAGAAGAATCGAAAAGACGGTTAATTTTGAAAGCCTCCTTTTTCCCGGGAAGATGAGTGTAAAAAGAAAGATAAATCCAATACCCAATACAGAGCTGAAGAAAGCCATTCTTCCCCACAGTAACGTTGCGTCTGTGTGAAGGGTAAAAAAGATACTTAGTATCCAAACACCTGCACTAATCGCAAATAGTCCAAAAACAAGGTTCGTTAAACTTTTGTTCTTGAGTATAACGAATACGCCAAGAATGAAATTTAAAATAGCAATGAGAATTCCAAGGAAAAACATAATGAAAGCACAAATCAATATCTATACAAATATTGTACATAAAAAAGACGGTTCGCATAAGCACGTGAACCGTCTTTAATCTTGTTAGTAGAAATTAGGCATTTTGCCTTGCTTGACCTCTATGATAAAAGGATATGTTTCGTACCCTTGGAAGGTTATTGGTTTTCCGACATAGTGCAAAGAGATATTCCTTTTTTTGAGACCTTTATACATCATTAAGTTGGAAAAGCTAAGTAATGATTTGATATTGTTTTGCTGGCAATATTTATATACCCCAGCCCAACCCAACCAAATAATATTGCTATTACGCCATTTTTGAGCTACAAAGCCCCGTGATACTTCCGCA
>BTQM01000016.1:0-15435 GCA_036985875.1 Patescibacteria group bacterium | reverse complement strand
TCCTCGGCTCGGAAGTATGAAAATGAAGCGTAGCGAAATTTTCATACTTCCCCCGCTCTACGTCGCTAATAAAAAAATAACCCCCTGGCTGTTTATTAAGCAGGGGGTGTCATTCGCTGACCAGAGCTTGTCCGAAAACCTGCTTTCGTAGCAAAATTTTCAGACTTTGACAATTATTCGTGTAAAATATGGAAGTTTTTAGTCGAAATGAGGCTTTTTGACAAGTTCTAATGCCACGCACCGCAAGAGCAAGCGCCTTTTACCACATCGCAACGGATACCACCATTGGTGCCGAGATCGACATACTGGGCATGCGCCTTCAAAAGGCAAGGGCGGACTATTCCGTTAACCGCGCAACACTTATACAGTCCGTCAAAATCATGCCTATGACGTTCTGGATGATTTTTAATGTCCTCAAGCACACTCTCCACACTTCTTTTCATGGTGATCCTCCTTATGTGAATATGTGGAACAAACCTGACACAATAGTAACAAAAAAAAATATTACGTCAATCGAACGCATTGCATTTCACGCAATATATGCCATCATGTATGCAGTAGCTCATTGCAACATCCGAAGGAGGGCACCTGATGAAAAAAGTATTGAAGGTGCCTTTGACCCTTCAACCGAACGACAAGCCGTGGTGCGCTCCGGCGTGCGCAAAAATGGTTCTTGCATTTCATGGTCGCCGTTGCGCCCTGAAACATATTGTCTCTGGTACAAAAACAACGGCACGGGGAACTTTAATGTTAAATCTGGCAATATTCTTCTTAAAAAAGAATTTTGACGTAACGATTATGTTGTGGGATTGCAGTTTTCCGGATCGATTTGCACAACTTGATGAAGCGCATACAAATGCAGAAATCCTGCGGTGGTACCGAAAACAGTATTTCTTTGAATGGTCAAAGAAACGCATGCTACGAAAAATTCTGCGGGAATTTAACGAACATGGGGGAATTATAAAGGCGAAGCATGTTTCTGTAGAGGATATCGCTGGGGCACTAGCAAAAGACTGCCCCCCAATCCTCTTTGTCAAAACTGATGCACTTGATAAAAATGTGCATGCAGAAACAAAATATGATCGTCATTGCATTATTCCCATTGCCACATACAGAAAAACCATAAGGGTCGCTGATCCGAACTTGCGCGGTACAACCGTCTACTCCCTCAAGCAGATCTTCGATGCCTGTCATGGTACATATCCCACATCGGCTCTCTTCATAACGCCGAGGGAAGAATAAGGCATGCATTCTCCAAAGACCGCTCCCCAACCCGAGGGGCGGTTTTTTATTTTTATGGAAGTCTCTAATAAAAAGCGCCCCGTTAAGGAGCGCGAAATTTTCTGTGTTATTTCACCGATTTGAGGCAAGAACACTTCCGCCATGCAGCTTACCGGAATGTCGAGTACCCCGTAACTTCCTGTCCAATGATAAGCTTGTGGATCTCAGGCGTACCCTCGTATGTTGACACAGCACCCTGCAGATTCATAAGGTGGCGAATCACTGGATATCCGTCATAGATACCGTGGGCGCCCAGTATCCCAAGGGCTGTAAGTGCGACATTGCATGCTTTTTCAACGTTTTCTTTTTTTGCCAGCGATATCTGTACGGGCTTTGCCTTTTTTGCATCTCTCAACTGCCCCAAACGCAGGGCCATAAGCTGCATGCTGGTAATATCGGCGACCATGCGCGCAAACTTGTCCTGTGTAAGCTGGAAAGCGGCGAGTTTTTTACCAAATAATTCACGGAACGATGCGTGCTTAAGCGCCGCTTCGTAACACGCCTGTGCTGCACCGATCACGCCACACGAAATGCCGTAACGCGCCTTGTTCAGACACTTGAGCGCGCTTCCCATACCTTTCGTGCCCGGCAGAAAATTTTCTTTGGGAACAATGCAGCGGTCAAGGTATAAAATGCCAGTTTGGGATGCGCGTAGAGAATATTTTTCTCCAAGAACCGATTTCTGGTCAAAACCATCCGTGTCGGCCTCCACCACAAATCCACGCACTATGCCATCAAGACGAGCCCACACGACAGCGACATCCGCAAAACCAGCATTGGTAATCCACTGTTTGATGCCTTTCAGCTCATATCCGCCGGGGACTTCCTTAGCAACCGCGGACATCGCAGCCGGGTCCGAACCGCCACGCGGGTCAGTAAGACCAAAACAACCCACCTTCTCTCCGGACGCAAGCGCGGGGAGCCACATCTGCTTCTGCTCCTCGTTTCCAAAAAGCGAGATAGCGTTTGCCACCAGTCCGCATTGCACGCTCGCGAACGAGCGCATTGCTGAATCACCCCGCTCAAGCTCTTGCATGATAAGGCCATACCCCACGTTGCTTAGCTCACCTTTCATACCAGCGATCTTACCACCGATAAGCCCTCTCCTTCCCATTTCTTTTATTAGGTGTCTTGGGAACGTTCCATCCCTAAAGTGGTCATTTATTATCGGCAACACTTCATTGTCAACAAACTCTCTGGCCGTATCCCGAGCAAGTTTCTCATCATCGGTAAATTGCCTCTCAATATCGTAGAAATCCAGCATGACAGTCCTCTCTCTTTTGGTAAAAAAACTTCTACTCCCCACACTACCACGCAAAAGCTTTCTGTAAACCCCACGTACCTCTGGTCTTTACAAGCAGAAAAAGAGATGTAGTCTGAAAGAAGATTCAGTAACGCTGGTAACACGAGGCATAAAGGAGTATTTTGTCATGACACGGATCATCCCGTTTTTTGTGCCCCACTCGGAGGACGATCTCTATCCGCTTACATCCGCGCTTAAAATGCAAGAGATGCTTTACAAAAATACAGTTGCGTCCGGCGGAGCGATCAATTATCTGATGCTCGCCGAGCATATGCCAGTGTATTCATATACACCACGCAAACGGATGGAGCGGAGACTTTTCCGCGGAAACCCAGAGTGTCTTCCCGCGCCTCTCATCTCCGCAGGTATACGAGGCGGCTCTATTACATTTCATGGTCCTGGGCAATTAGTTGCTTATTTCATTTTGGACATGAAAAGATCAGGCATCGCCGGGTCACTACATGCGACGGCAACTATCATTGACATCATCATCGCCACACTAGAGAAGTTTGGTATTGAAAGCTTCACACTTGAATCACTTGCGGCACGCAATAACAAGCAGATTACAATGAAGCTACAAAAACAAGGAGCGATCGAATCGTCGTGCGGGCAGGAAAAGGTCATCGCAGCGGCAAAAGGCGCATGGGTACTGACACCAGACGGTACACCCAAAAAAGTTGCCTCGCTGGGCTTGCGTATTTCAAACGGCGTTACACGCTTCGGATGCGCACTCAACGTTTCTACTGATCTTTCTTATTTTGACCATATCTATCCGTGCGGGCTTGACCTTGCCATCACTTCCATGAAAGAGCACTCTGGCATCTCTCACGCAATTTCGGAAGTGGCGAAGATATTCGCGCAAACTGCGCTCTTGCACCTTGATCAAGCGCAGAAAGTTCAAAAAAAATAGGCGTCCTCGTGAATTTACACGGGACGCCTTTTTATTATTGCTTCAGAAAATCCGGCCGCATGATCTCAATGAAGTCATCGGCTATCGTTTTAGACTCAATATAGCGCTTTATTGCGACTACCAGCCCAACCGGCGATCCTCCGTCAATCAAACGATGGTCAAAACGATACGCAACATTTACTTTGTACTTTTCCGTCTGCTTATCCTGCATCATTTTTCCTACCGAAAGTATCATCGCGCTTGGCCGTTCAGACCCATCAGACTCTCTTACATATGGAATGATCGGCCCAGGGACTTCTATCCCCAAAATGCCCGCATTGTTGAACGTGAACGTAAGATCCGCTAGATCGCGTGCGGTCAATCGATTTTTTTGCGCACGATTGAATTTTTCTTCCGCCTGTGCGACAAACTCCGTAAAAGAAAGCTTGTTCGCACCACGTACAACCGGCACCACAAGCCCCAATGGGCTTGCCGCCGCCATACCAAGGTTCACGTCATGAAACACAACACCCTCTTCTCTCTCCTGATCCCAATAGCCGTTCAATACCTTATGTTCGGAGTGTTCGGGATCCATGAGACAACGCAAAAGGATGTACGCAAACAAATGGTCGTAACGCAACTTGACACCATGTGTCGCAAGCCACATATCCTTATATTTGTCGCGAAATGTCTTGAGTACAGAAACGTCAATGCTTATGGAGCCGCCGGCTTGGACAATTTCGCGGTGGCTTTTCGCTAGAAGCCGCGCGATTGCCTTTCGCATCTGTGATGCACCAACATCGGCGCGATCGTCGCGGACGCTTTCTTTTTTGCGCCCCTCCGAGCTTTCCTTTTGTTTCCGATCAGAGACACTCGTCCCTGCCACGTCACTGGCGAGGATAACCCCACCAGGCCCGCTTCCGCGCACATCCTTTAGCGCGATCTCTTTCTTGCGCGCGAATGTACGCGCACGCGGAACGGCAATTTCTTGCCGTGAGGAAGAAAAGTTGGATTTAAGAAAGCTTTTCACGTCCTCCTCGTCAATACTCATCTTCCCTTCTGTGAACGCAACAAGTTGGCAAAGATTGACCTTGTGCTCTACGATAATGTCCATAGCAACTCTTGATATACGCGGTTTTACGGAGCACGATCCTTTCTTCGGCGGGTCGGACAAGGGCGGCACAGTGGTGGGTCCTTTTCCCGTATTCTCACTCGCAGGAGCAGGAGGTGTAGTATTCGTACCGTCTTCTTCCGAGCAAACGCTCACGATCTCCATGGAGTAGAGTGCCGGCATAAGCATCTTGCCATAAAGAGAGTCTTGCACTTTGCTCACATGCCACTCCTCCCCTTCCTTGAAAAACACTTCTCCAATGACGCCGTCAGCAGGAGCTGTAATATCGTCAACAACCTTGTCTGTGCGAACAGTAAACAGCACGTCTCCTTTCTTCACCCTCTCGCCGGGTTTTACGCAAATATCCTCAATTTCGGCCACCTGAAAATCTTCTTCAGGCTTGGTCGTGCCAAATGCGTCAAGTGCACCAATAAGGAATCCAAATTCTATTTTTTCACTCATAGACTAATGCCTCCATGGATTTAAGTGTATCGCAAGCCATCGCGTATAACGCGAACAAGCGCTTGAGATCTGTGAAGAATCTGTGTTACAGTATCGCCTCGCGGTCCGGGAACCGTAATTTTAGTTCGCTCGTACGGCAATCGATCCCATACAAGCTCTTGCGCGCTTGAGATGAAAACATCACCTCCCGCGGCCGAAGCAACGATTGGAATATTTCTCATAAGGAGGTGCTCCATGCACCCGGACTCAGCCGTAAGCGAAGCACTGATGCACTCTCCGATGCCGCCTGTGCGGTAGTCCTCGTGGAAAATTGCGAGCCGACCGGTTTTCTGCACGGAACGACGGATAGCATCAATGTCAAACGGCCATACTGTACGCAAGTCGATGACCTCAACGCCTATGCCCTCTTTCGCAAGCTCGCGCGCTTCATTTGCCGCCGCTGCAACGCATGCAGCGCCATAAGTGACAACGGTGAAATTATCACCTTCCGTTACGGTCTCCGCTTTCCCAAGTGGAACCACATACGGATCAAGCGGCACTAGCGATTCAAATTCCGTGTAATTCGCCGCAGATATCTGGAGCATCACCGCTACGGGACCTTCGTAAAGATGCGCCGCGCGCATAAGTCCAACAAGATCATATGCGTCCTTCGGTGCGACAACCACGATGCCTGCCATTTTCTGCAAATACGATTCCATCCACACTTCATGGTAATGCCCGCTTCCTCCCTCACGCACAATGCCGCTTGGAAGTATCATGGTAAACCCGAATTTAAGCTTCTTCTGATACCACTGCGGAGCAACGGACGCAAGTACCGGCATACCGTCCCAGACGAAGTGTCCGAATTGCATTTCAATAATAGGCTTTCCACCGACAAACGCACGTCCGGCGGCCGTCCCAAGGATCGCTTCCTCGGATATCGGGGTATTGAAAATGCGCGAAGGACCAAACTCCTTGCTTATGTCCATCGTAAGACCAAGCACTCCACCAGGTTCAACATCCTCACCGTAATAGACAACGCGTTCATCCTCGCGTATGAGCTCTCTCACGATCCAACTGAATGCGCGATTATGCCCCATCTTTTTATTCCTTTCGCTCCCTGCGGGATGCGACTCAAGCGACAGCCCAGCCGTATCAAACGGAGGGAAAATGCTCCTGTCTTTTGCATCAACCGCGGGCGTAATATCCGGCTCTCCGAGTACCTCTTCCACGAGCTCATCCACAGCGCATTGCTGCTCTCTGGTGATAGCTCGCAAGGTGTCTTTATCGCCATACCCATGTTCAAGAATATAGCGCTCAAGCTGGACAAGTGGCTCACGTGCCCATTGCCTTTTGAACTCGGCAATGTCAACATTGCGCACCATTTTCGCTTTGGAAAAATCACGCTTCTCAAACGCATCATCTTCGTACTGGATATGGTCTTGATTATGGCCAGTACCACGATATGTGTTGGCAATAATAAGAGTTGAGCGCAACTTCTGCGCGCGCTCTATCGCCTCGGCGCATACATCATAGAATGCCACTGGATCATCGGCGTCAACTTGAGTGCCTACCATATTGCCATACCCGTTCGCGCGAGCTGCTAAATTTGAATTTCCGTGCTCATCGGCGGCGCCAGTAAAAAGTGATGCTTTATTGTTAACGACCACAAATATCATCGGCGCACCACGAAGGACTCCGTATTCCCGAGTAATCTCATCAAGAAAACGCTCTTCGTACTGTGCAAGCTCCTCTTCCGTCCGTACGCAATTGCTTGCAGCCGACCAGTTCATAGTTTCGTGGATACCGCCTTGTTGTGCGGCGCCTTCCCCGAAAAATGTAATGCCTATTGGTCGTTTTTCTTCCGTAAGCTTGTACCACTCCCGTCGGCGTATTTCCTCGGAAGCACCGAGTATAAAGTTGGGCATTCTTCCCATGTCTGACGATACCGACCCCAAGATGCGACACTCCGCGCAATTCCAGTGGGAGTTGCCGTCGCGGCCATGATTGCCACCCGTTGCTTTGGAAAAGTTATTACAGAGAATGTCGCGTATGTGATCGTGGTCGTGCCCGTGCACTGACAAGTGATCGGCCGCTACCGCCATCCCCCATATCGTCCGATGGTCGGCACCCTTGATAGATTCAAGGAATATTCCTTTCTTCATAAGGGCGTACGCGGGAACAATACTAACCGCTTCCTGGCGCAACCCAAGCAGGCATGCACCATGGATGTCTTTCCTATGCATCGCAAGCGCGCCGTTTAGAGCGCGAGTTGTGGAAAGCAATTCATACAAGGCAAGGCAGTCTTCAGCACTTAAACGATTCATGTTCGTCACCTCACGAGTTGAGTTATCAGATTTTCTGAATATATTTAGATGTTTACAAAGAACACCTCTCTACTTCCTGTTCTAACACATCTCCGCCAAAAGACAAGAACCACCTAAAATACGGGTCTCCGCGGATTTTGGCGAAAATACCCGTATTATGTGCCGCATATTCAAAAGATTCCCGTTTGTAAAACCGACAGATGTGCTATACTGACGAAAGAAATAAAAACAATTAAATATCTTATCACGAGTGCGGGTAGAGTTCTGGCTCAACGACCCCACAGCAACTTGCTTCTCATTATTTGAGAGTAAAGTGCTCCATCCAGTTCCCAGGCGGGAAAAGATAATCATACCAACCCTCCTGTCATGCGGAGGTTTTTTGTTTCCTCCGTGAAAACATTTATCAGCTAAACTATTAGGACTCACGCAGTTGGATGCAGTTCGAGGCGCACGAACTAAATGGAGTAAGCTGTACAGAAGCTACAGCGAGCGACATTTGGTGACGTGCAACGAAGAAATGCGCCGACTGCATAAGTCCTAACCATTTTATTCATGCTCCACATACCAAAACTCTATACGATGGAGAGCGTCACAGCGGGACACCCAGACAAGGTGTGTGATCAGATCTCGGACGCGATCTTGGACGCATGCCTAGCAGAGGACCCCGCCGCGCGCGTTGCCGTTGAAGTGTGCGGAAGCCACGGAAAACTGTTCATCGGCGGAGAGGTAGCGACCGCCGCGCGAGTGCCGTATGAGGAGATCGCGCGGAGAGTGTACCGCAACATTGGATATCTTGAGGAACTCTCCATCATGACCCATGTTGCACAGCAGTCCCCCGATATCGCACAGGGCGTTGATACCGGCGGCGCCGGAGATCAAGGCATCATGTATGGATATGCAACCGATGAAACGCCGGAGTATCTCCCGGCCGGCTTAGTCCTTGCGCACGCCCTCACGCGAGGACTTGAAAAACTCAGAAAAGAAAACACACTTCCGTGGCTTCGCCCCGACGGCAAAGCACAGGTGACTATAGAAGACGGGTGCGTGAAGACGGTACTGGTGAGCACACAGCACGCGGAAGATATTTCTCACGAGGACATATGGCGTGCATTAACCGAGAAGCTCATTGAACCGACGATCGGCAACCTTCGGAATGTTGAGATACTCGTCAACCCCACCGGCAAGTTCGTGCAGGGCGGCTTCGCGGCGGACGCGGGACTCACTGGGCGGAAACTCATGGTGGACACATATGGAGGACTGATCCCTCACGGCGGAGGTGCGTTCTCCGGCAAAGACCCCACGAAAGTTGACCGCTCCGCGGCGTACATGGCACGCTTCGCTGCAAAAAATGTTGTGGCAGGGGGATACGCACACCGATGCCTTGTGTCGGTCGCCTACGCTATCGGACACCCGGAACCCTTGATGGTGGAGGCGATCACCGAGACGGGAGAGAGCGTGGCTGGGCTCGTGAAAAGAAACTTTGACTTCCGTCCCGCACGCATCATTTTGGGCCTCGCCCTCCGTCGCCCCATCTACGAAGACACCGCCCGCTACGGCCACTTCGGCAAACCCAACCTCCCATGGGAGGAGATACGGGGAATTTCATAATCGGTGCCCTAATACTTCTCACAAAAACAAAACCGGCAACCAAAAAAGGTTGCCGGTTTTGTTCCTTTCAATCATATACACCCCCCAAGGATTAAACACATTAAACACTCGGCTTTAATAGTTTGGACGCTTCTGTTTTGTCGTAATTTGTGGACCCGACAGGACGCTTCGCTATCTCACTCCTCGAAAACCCACGGTTTTCCGACGGGCTTCGCCCTGCCTTCCTCCACGGGGAAACAGGCGTTTCCCCGACCCCTTTCCTGTTCGATTCCTGTCGGGATACCAATAACGCACAAAATCCGATACCAATAGGTATCGGATTTTGACGTTGTGGACCCGACAGGAATCGAACCTGCGACCTCCTGAGTGCAAAACAGGTGCTCTAGCCAACTGAGCTACGGGCCCATTCGATATAATTAGGACTTACACGGTTGGATGCAGTTGCCGGCGCACGAACTAAATGTAGTAAGCTGTAAAGCATTACAGTGAGCGACATTTAGTAAAGTGTAACGAAGAAATGCGCCGACGGTGTAAGTCCTAGGAGAATATTCTACCCTATTCTCCTACAAGTGCAAGAGCAAGCATGCGGTCAAGAAAGTCGGAAAATGGGAGCCCTCCGGCAGAAAACGCCTTGGGAAACAGCGACTCTTCCGTAAGTCCCGGCAGGCTGTTGACCTCCAGAAGAAACACCCCCCTCTTTGAAAGAATAAAGTCGGCTCTTGAATAGTGGCGCAAACCAAGAGCTTTGTGCGCGGATACCGCAAGCGCGCGTATTGTTTCCGTAGTCTCTCGTAGAAGATTTGCGGGACATATCTCTTGCGTCTCTCCGTTGTATTTATTGCGGTAATCAAAGAAGTCCGCCCGCTCTGAAATGATAATTTCCAATGGATGGATCGCATACGGCCCTTTGCCGTCAGAACTCTCAATTACCCCGCATGTTACTTCTCTTCCTTCAATGTATTCTTCCACAAGCACAGATGGATAATACGCACTCGCGTGCTCGATCGCGGCGATCAAGCCGCTGAAATCCCGTACGAGGGAAACACCGATAGACGATCCGCCCGCAAGCGGCTTGACGATATAGGGTGCGGGTACTGTTTTAAAAATCTTGAGCGCTACGTCAGCAATAGAGTCATCCGACCGCACTACCATGCTATAAGGAGTTTTAAGTCCTTTCGCAAGAAAAAGTTTTTTCGCAAAAAATTTATTCATCGCCATCGCCGACGCGAAAGGGGCGGCGCCGGTATAGGAAATGGAGGATCGTTCAAGCATATTCTGTACTTTTCCGTCCTCGCCAAACTCGCCGTGGAGCGCATTGAACACCACATCAACATTCCTTGAAAGCTTTTCAGGTGTCACGGGAAAGCCGTCAATGTGCCACTCTCCATTTTTTGTGATAAGCAGATCAAGCACCTTATATGTATCGCGAGGGATATGCTTGAGAACATTCCCGCCGGTTTTAAGGGAAACTTCGTACTCGCTCCCAACTCCTCCACGCAATACACCAACTCGTGTTTTTGACATGCGTTCATTATATCTCAAACCATAGAGCATGTCTAAAATTGATTTTTAGGACGCTTTCAATTACAATGTGATTTGCAAGAAACAATAATGTTCTGAGATAAGTAGCCGCGGTGGCGGAATTGGTAGACGCGCACGACTCAAAATCGTGTTCCTTCGGGAGTGAGAGTTCGATTCTCTCCCGCGGCACAAAATTGAAACACGAAACCGCCCATCTGAGGGCGGTTTCGTGTTTGAAACAAGGTGCTTAATAGATGCATGGGAATGGCGACAGATTGCCAACTTATCTCCTCTGTGTTAATTTAGCACAAGAGACAAAGAGGGACTTTGACAAACAAAGATTCTTCCAACATAAACGAGGAAGAGTGCGTTATGAACGTATTGATGTGCCTGCCACGCTTTATTTGCATTGACCGTACGATCAATGCATGGATGGATAAAAAATATCAGCCCGATCTTGAAGTAGCGCAAAAACAGTGGCATCACGTGGTAAAAACATACGCGAATGCGGATATTCAAATCTGGTTCATTCAACCGGAGAAAGGATGTCAGGATATGTGTTTTACCGCCAACGCCGGCTGGTACTACCAAGGCAAGATCATTCTGTCTAGCTTCAAGGGAAAAGTTGCACGCGCAAGGGGGCCGGAAATCCCATGCTATGGGGAGTGGTTCCGTAAATATCGTAGCCGACTGGGAGGCATAAAAGTTATCTCCTTTCCGCGCTCCGATGTATCTTTTGAAGGGCAGGGCGACATTGTTGTCGTTGGTGCCGGTGGAGACAGGAAACACGATGTCGTGCTTATGGGCTACGGACAAGGAAGAACCAATTATGCGGCCGCGAAAATACTTCGCGAGATCCACGACCTTCCAGAAGACCGGCTAATACCGATCCGGCTGGTAAACAAAAAATTCTACCACCTTGATACGGCGTGTCTTTTCATACCGCCCAATATGCTTTTGTATTATCCGGGCGCCTTTGATGAGAAGGGGCTGGGGATTCTCGACGCATTGGGCCTCCACATGATCAGCGTAAGCGAAAAGGACGCGGAAAATCTGGTATGCAACGGAGTTGCAGTAGAGGAGTGCGGCGAAACGCTGCTTATTGCGAATCGAACAAGCGTTGAACTCAAGACCCGACTGCAGAAACATGGCATCAGGGTCGCAGAGGTGAATACAAGTGAGTTTTTGAAAAACGGCGGCTCGGTGCGCTGCCTTACCCTTTTCCTTCCCGAAAAGAAATGAAGTCACAGATCAATGAAAGAAAGGAGGTACAGATCGTGAAAGAAAAAAGTTATAACGCAGAAGAGCTTACAATGCTCGCCAGAAAACATCTTGCGCACAATTATGCGCATCCTGACAATGTGGTCTTCCGCAGTGGACGTGGTTGCAAAATTTATAACACGGAAGGAAAAGAGTATCTTGACTTCATGTCCTGCTATTCGGCGCTTAATTTAGGGTGCGGGCATCATGTTATCATGGAAGCCGCACGTGAGCAGCTCCAGACAGGACTTACCGCGCTTTCACGCTCATTTCTGGAGGAGGAACTTATTCTTTTTGTGAAGGAACTTGCTGAATTCTGCGGCATGAGAATGGTGCTTCCCATGAATTCCGGAGCGGAGGGTGTTGAAACTGCAATGAAGATTGCCCGGAAATGGGGATATACAAAAAAAGGCATCGAGAAAAACAAGGCCGAGATCATCTTTTGCGCAAATAATTTCCACGGAAGAACACTGGCGGTTATCAGCGCATCAACGATACCGCAATATTACGACCTGTTTGGTCCGCCACTTCCGGGAATCAAGATCATTCCCTTCGGTGACGCATCGGCACTACAGGAAGCAATAAATGAAAACACAGTAGCCTTTATCGTAGAGCCGATACAAGCTGAAGGAGGTATCATTGTTCCGCCAGAGGGCTACCTTGCGGATGTACGAGGAATTTGCACTAAACTCAAGGTGCTGTTCATCGCAGATGAAGTACAAACCGGCTTCGGAAGAACTGGAACAATGTTCGCCTGTGATCATGAGAATGTGCGCCCAGATCTCTACATCTTGGGGAAAGCGCTCGGTGGCGGATTTCCTATCTCTGCTGTGGCAGGACCAAGCCATATCATGAATGTCATGGAGCCTGGTGATCACGGCAGTACATTTGGGGGCAACCCGTTTGCATGCCGCGTGGCACGCGCCGCACTGAGAGTAATGCGAGATGAACACGTTGAAGAACGTTCTATGCGTCTCGGTATATATTTCAGAAAAAGACTGTGTGACATTGCAGAGAAAACTGGCGGTATTAAAGAAGTGCGCGGGAGAGGTCTGCTTATCGGCGTTGAGGTCAGACATAATGGCCCAACGGCCCATGAGCTTTGTGGTAAACTCCTTGAAGAGGGGCTTCTCACAAAAGAAACACGGAAGTATGTACTTCGTTTTTCCCCAGCACTTACCATTAGTGAAGAGGAATTGGAGCAAGGTCTAGAAAAAATAGAAAAGGTCTTTACATGCTCCGGCTAACTCAATACGCGCAAAGCGCACGAGCCGCTACCATCTATTCATGAGGTAGCGGCTTTTTCATTGCATGGACACACTCCTTGCTTTTTAATGTTTCAGGAATATACTGTGGGCAGTAAAAGTTGTTTGAAAAAGGAGGCAAAAATGAAGCCTTTAGCTAAAGTAAGACAGAAATTGATCAGTGCACCGCTCCTTCGTATCTTCCGAAAGCTCCTACCCCCCATTTCACAGACAGAACAAGAAGCGCTTGACGCGGGAACAGTGTGGTGGGAGACAGACCTTTTCCGAGGTCGTCCGGATTGGAAGAAACTCCACGATATTCCTAATAAAGAACTCACTGAAGAAGAAAAGGATTTTCTGGACGGTCCCGTAGAAAAACTTTGCGGGATGCTTAATAGTTGGGAAATTGAAAAACGGAAGGATCTCCCGCAGGCAATATGGGATTTTATACGACAAAACGGCTTCTTCGGGATGGTAATTCCGAAAGAATATGGCGGTTTAGACTTCTCGGCACGCGCCCACTCAGAAGTGGTTACGAAGATCGCCGCAAAAAGCGTCAGTGCCGCGATTACCGTCATGGTACCAAATTCACTCGGTCCAGCCGAGCTTCTGCTCCACTACGGAACAGAGAGCCAGAAAAAGTATTATCTCCCGCGACTTGCAAACGGAAGAGAAACGCCGTGTTTTGCTCTGACTGCTCCCGAGGCAGGAAGCGATGCGGCCTCGATACCCGACCGTGGTATCGTGTGCAATGGAGTATTTGAGGGAAAAGAGGACGTGTTAGGTATTCGTCTCAACTGGGAAAAGCGCTATATTACGCTGGGACCGGTTGCAACAATATTGGGTCTTGCCTTCAAGCTCTACGATCCAGAGCACCTATTGGGAGAAAAAGAAGGACTCGGCATTACTTGCGCTCTTATTCCTACCGACACACCCGGTATTGAGATCGGCAGAAGGCACAACCCGTTGGGCCTTGCGTTCCAGAACGGTCCAACCACGGGTAGAGATGTGTTTATTCCAATCGACTGGATCATCGGCGGCAAGGAGCAAGCGGGAAACGGATGGCGGATGCTCATGGAGAGTCTCTCCCAAGGGCGCGGCATCTCCCTCCCCGCAATGAGTACGGGGGCGGCAAAGTTTGTATCGCGCTCAACCGGCGCATACGCAAGAATACGCAAGCAATTTGGGATGCCTATCGGCTATTTTGAAGGCGTTGAAGAAGCGCTCGCAAGGATTGCCGGCTATACCTACATGATGGACGCAGCGCGATGCCTCACCACCTCCGCAATTGACGAGGGGGAGAGACCTTCAGTCGTGTCAGCGATCGTGAAGTATAATCTTACGGAACGTATGCGTAAAATCGTCAATGACGCTATGGACATACAAGGTGGATCTGCCATCTCCATGGGTCCACGAAACCCTCTTGCGCATGCATATCATGCACTTCCAATAAGCATCACAGTTGAGGGAGCAAATATCCTTACGCGAAGCCTGATCATTTTCGGTCAAGGGGCAATCAGATGCCACCCGTTTATTCTAGACGAGATAGCAGCAGCGCATAATCCCGATAAGAAACATGCGGTGAAAGATTTTGATCGTGCTCTATTCGGACACATCAGATATCTGCTCGCAAATGCCGTACGGGCATTCTGGTACGGTATTACCGGTGCGCGATTTAGTACCCCCGTGGAGCGAGGTGTTCGCCTGAAGCTTAAACCGTACTATCGAAAACTCACCTGCATGAGCGCCACCTTTGCTCTTGTGTCGGATGTCGCACTGCTTACGCTCGGAGGCTCGCTTAAGCGAAAGGAGAAGATCTCCGGTCGCCTTGCGGATGCGCTCGGCAATCTTTACCTCGCATCCTCGGTACTCAAGCATTTTTGGAATGATGCAGAGCCCGAGGGAGACAGAGTGCTCGCTAAGTGGGCATGCGAAGATCTGCTCTACGCCATTCAGGAAAGTATTGACGGCGTATTGCGCAACCTTCCAGCAAGGCCCATTGCATGGCTTTTGCGGCTCTTGGTTTTTCCGCTAGGAAAACGCTGCAAACAGCCCTCTGACAAACTGGGGCATGAGGTTGCGCGCATTCTTCTTGCGCCTTCTGAGACGAGAGACCGCCTCACAAGGGGAATTTATATCCCTAGAGACGTAGGGGAGCCGTTGGGACGGCTCGAAGATGCACTGGAAAAAGTGTGTGCCGTCGCATCAATTGAGAAAAGTCTACGTGATGCCGCGAGAAAGGGACGGATAAAACACGAGATGGATTTTGAGACCGCGATCGCAAAAGGTGTTCTCCGCAATTCAGCGGAAGCGCACAGTGTAACTCAAGCGCATAAAGCGCGTCTTGATGTTATAACAGTTGATGATTTTGAAGATCTCAACTAGAATATGCTCTAAGTTTCAAAAGCCGGCACCCTGCCGGCTTTTTTTCTTTATTAACCTTGAATTAC
>BTQM01000015.1:0-16438 GCA_036985875.1 Patescibacteria group bacterium | reverse complement strand
AGGAGTGTTTGAGGAGTACCTGAAACACGCAAAGAAAACCGAGCAGGACCTGAGAGGGCAGTGGCGAACTGACGCGGAGAAAAAAGCCAAAACACAGCTCGTATTGAACGCCATCGCGGTAAAAGAGAGCATCAGTGCGCCGAAAGAGGCGCTAGAAAAAGAGGTGTCTCTGCTTCTGAAGCACTACAAGGACGCGGATCCAGAGAGAGCACGTATCTATGTAGAAACCATGCTTGTCAATGAGCATGTATTTAAGTTCCTAGAGGAGCAGGCATAATTTTACAATTGATAAAATAGTACAGTTAACTGTACTATTTTTAGGACCCACCTCTTCTAAGCCCCCGAAAAGAGACTTGCTTTTTCCGCAATTCTGCTGTATTATTTGTAAATCGTAAATCTTATTCTATGTTAATACCAACCGTCATTGAGAAATCGCAATTTGGTGAAAGAGCGTACGACATTTATTCGCGCCTACTGAAAGAGCAGATCATCTTTCTCGGCGGACCCATAGATGACTATGTTGCCAACACTATTATTGCACAACTCCTGTTCCTTGAATCGGAGGATTCCAAGAAAGACATTAAGCTCTACATTAACTCCCCCGGTGGCTCCGTCACAGCGGCAATGGCAATATACGACACCATGAACCATATCAAGCCAGATGTGTCCACCATCTGTATCGGTCTTGCCGCCTCCGCAGGCGCCGTGATCCTCTCCTCGGGCACAAAGGGAAAGCGGTTCGCCCTGCCCAATGCGGAAGTGATGATCCACCAAGTAATGGGCGGCGCCGAGGGTCAGGCATCCGATATCGCCATCACCGCAAAGCACATTCTTAAGATAAAGGATAATCTCAACAAGATACTTGCAAAAAATACGGGAAAGTCCGTTGAGCAAGTAGCAAAGGACTCCGACAGAGACTACCACATGTGCGCGGACGAAGCGAAAAAATACGGGCTCGTGGACGAGATATTCAAGCCGAAAAAGAATGGCCGCTTACCTGCACAGGCAAAGAGATAAAAAAACACCGCATGAAAAACCGCTTCGCCTCCGGCGAAGCGGTTTTTCATTTTGTTTCAAGGGAACGAAAATTGGACATCTTGTGCAACATCTGGTACACTGCAACATGTTACAGATTTAAATTAATAATTAATTATATTAACTCTGCTTTGCGTCGAAATGATTTAATATGAAAAAGATGGGGCGTGTAAAGAACATTTTTACTGCAACAGCGCCGTCATCTATATAATTTATAGAACGTAGAAATATCGCTCTCAACAACATAAAATACCGTATGCGCAACCAGCTTCTTCGGGTTCTTAGCTCTCAAGCATGCGCCCTATAAGAAAAAGTGTTGCCCCACCATCCGACACAATAAGGTGTGTGGAACAACCATAAGAAACCAGCATATAAATGGTTCCCTGTCTGAAAGATGCAAAGCAGAAGTTAACCATTTACCATGAGTTTAGCACTATTACTGATAATCGCAGTAGCGGGGCTCGCCGGCGTCGCTTTTGGTTACTTTTTAAGATGGATCATATTCCTCGGGAAAAAGGGGTCCATGGAGCTAGAGATCAAGAAGACTATTCTTGGGGCAAAAGAAGAAGCGCAAAAGATCACTGAAGAGGCGGACAAGAAGACGGCGGATAGGCTGGGGGAGCTCAAGAAAGAAGAAAAAGAGAAAGAAGAGCAGTATAAAAGGAAGGAGGAGCGACTGGTAAAAAAAGAGGAGTTCCTTGACAAAAGACAGACAGACATAGACGAGCAGGTGGAAAACATCAAAAAGGAGACGGAAGAGATCAAGAAAACTAGAGAGACGGTGAAACAAGAAGAGGAGAGCGTGCGCGCTGAACTTGAGAGGGTTTCAACCATGACGGAAGAAGCGGCGCAGGAAGAGCTTATGAGCTCTGTTGAAAAACAGTACGAAGAGACACTCCTTGTAAAAATGAAAAAATTGGAGGTAGAGGGCGCCGAAAAACTGGACAGGAAAGCAAAGGACATACTTGCCACTTCCATCCAGAGACTCGCCTCCTCCACAGCATCCGACATGATGACCACCACCATCTCTATTCCTTCAGACGACATTAAGGGCAAAATTATAGGAAAAGAGGGAAGAAATATACGTGCGCTTGAGCGGGCATCCGGTGTTGAGATCATTGTGGACGATACACCAGGTTCAATCGTTATATCTTCCTTTGATCCCATAAGAAGGCAAGTGGCCAGAGTAGCTTTGGAAAACCTTATCCTTGACGGCAGAATACAGCCCGTCAAAATTGAAGAAACGGTGGGAAAAGCACACGAAGAGATCAACAAGATCATTAAAGAAAAGGGGGAGCAGGCGGTATATGAGTGCGGCGTATTCAATCTTGATCCACGAATCGTGTCCATACTTGGGCGCCTTTACTTCAGGACAAGCTATGGGCAAAACGTGCTCCAGCACTCAATTGAGATGTCACACATTGCGGGAATGCTTGCAGAGGAATTGGGCGCAGACGTAGCTGTTGCAAAAGCGGGTGCGCTGCTTCACGACATAGGCAAAGCGGTAGACCACGAAGTACAGGGCACGCACGTTGAGATAGGAAGAAGAATTCTCCAGAAATTCGGCGCGAGTGAGGATATCATAAAGGCAATGCAGGCGCACCACGAAGAATACCCTTACGAAACCATTGAGTCCGTCATTGTTCAGACCGCCGACGCAATATCCGGAGGAAGACCCGGGGCGCGACGGGATACAGTGGAAAACTATCTAAAGCGGCTTGCCGACCTTGAAGCTATCGCGCAGTCATTTAGCGGAGTGGAGAAAAGTTACGCGCTTCAAGCGGGAAGAGAAGTAAGGGTTTTTGTAACCCCTGAAAAAATTTCCGATATAGAAGCGAAGCGTCTTGCGCGCAACATCGCACTCCGTGTTGAGAATGAACTAAAATACCCTGGAGAGATAAAGGTAAATGTCATCAGGGAAACAAGGGTTATAGAGTACGCCAAATAGAGGGAGTGTGTCAAAAAACCTCCACCTGATACCGCAAAAATCTTGCAGATTTGGCTACGAAACAGGAGTTCCGGCTCGGGAGCGCAAAAGCAGGTTGAAAGACAAAAACCGCTCTAACCAAAAAAGTGCGAGCGAGTGGTGAAATGGGGCGATTTTCGACTTCCCCACTTTCCCCCAGTAGTGCTATTGCACAAAAAATGCCTTTTTATATAATTCTATAAGGATATTACACCTCGCCACAAGGGGAGTTAATACAAAAAGGTCGAATAACAACCAAGCAAAAAAATATTATGAACAAGCAAGCTCTTATTGAAGCAGTACACGAAACTCTTGGAGACACAAAAGCGTCAGCCGAAAGAGTGGTTGATAAAGTATTTGATTCAATCACGGAGTCCCTGAAAAAAGGAGAAGAGGTATCGGTTGCTGGCTTCGGCATATTCTCTGCGAAGGAGAGAGCGGCGCGAACGGCGCGAAACCCAAGAACGGGAGAGCCCATCCAAGTGCCCGCAATGCGCGTAGCTAAATTCAGAGCGGCAAAAGCACTCAAGGACGCAGTGAGGCAGATATAGCTTTTCCCGTTTCCTGATCAGGAAAATCAAAAAATCCCTCTCCGCCAGTCGGCGGACGGGATTTTTTGATTAGAAAGCTGTGCCGTAGGCATTAGTTTGCTTCCGCCAGACCAACAAGCTAGTGAAGCTTTAAGATAAGAAGCTACTTGTTCTTAAACCGATCCTGCCTGCGCAGTTTCTTCCTGCGTCTGCGCTTCACACTTTTTCTTTTGTTTTTTCTTGAAGTTCCCATAATATAGTAAGTAGTTTATGGCGGATAGCAGATGGTCGCCACCATCTGCATACTACCATGCCAGTACTTATTTTCAAACGCTATACTGATATCTCCCGCGCACTACTTGCCAAGACTGCGCAATTCTCCACGCATATAAAGGATCCCCTATGCAGAGCATCAAGGTATTGTACATATATTAGCTTCATTCACAAAGGAGAAGGCATTCCAATTAGGCGGGGTGCTTTCTTAACTTCCCTGCCTTATTGAAGAAATTTATCTATTCTAGCTTTTTGCCATATATAAAGATTGGCTATGGAAAAAAAGATGTTGAGAAAGAAAAACACCCAAGCTGCCGTGTGGAAAGCATAAAAAATTAATAACACTCCTCCTGCGATCATAAGAACAAATCCATAACGCTTGGGAAGTACCGTTAGTCCAAATACAATGCCGAGAAGACCAAAGGAGCCCATGAGCGCCCACGCATCCACTATTGCACCACCCGCAAAAAGAAATACGTACGCTGCAGTAGTCAGCGTTAACATCACGATCACTGCTGGGCGCTTGCTTACTTTTGTCAATTGCAAAATACCTGAAACAACAATAAGAACTTGGAGAGTTGCAAACAGCGAGCTGTCTAGGAAAATCCACGCATACGGCGCAAGAGCTACGGCACCAAGCGTGATAAGCGTGTTGCGGTACCGTTCGGAGAATACCCCGACAATAATCGCAATGAACGCAATATAAGAAATGGCATTCCAGACAATGCTCGCTATGGTGGTAAAACCGAGAAATTCAAGGAGTGTATCCATCACATTCGTAATGATATCCCTTATCTAGTATGGCGTAAAGAACTTTTTGCTTTGCACGCCCCACCATTCCATATAGAAAACGATCAAACAAACTGCCTTTCGGCAGTTTGTTGTGCAGAAATTATACACTTTGCGCGCGAGAAATGTCTGTTTGTGCGGGTGGGGAGAATCGAACTCCCGTCTACTGCTTGGAAGGCAGTCATTCTACCACTAAACTACACCCGCATACTGACAATGTTCCATTAAAAGATACACTGAATTCCCGATTTCCACAACTTTTAACACAGGGGAGTACGAGCACAAAAAAGCACGATATCATCGCGGCTTTTTGAGGATACGCCTACTCCTTATTCACATACACCGTCCTTGTAGGATACGCCATCGCAACGCCCATGCTCTCAAACGCCTCCATTATTTTGATATTTATTTCCTGTTTCACATCCATAAACGTAGAGTAATCGCTTGATTGCACATAATAAGAAACGTCAAAGTTGAGCGATGAATCGCCGAAAGTACTGAAGTGTACACGGTCAAAACGAGTTAATTTCGTTGATTCGATTGCTTCTCTCACAACCTGCGGCACTTTTTTTATCTTTTCTATCGGCGTTTCATAAGTAATCCCCAATGTAAACACGTTTCTTCGCTCTTTCATCTTGCCGTAATTCTGCACACTCGTGGATGTTAGTTCGGTATTTGAAATAACGATCTCCTCGCTCATCGTAGAGCGGATGCGTGTTGTTTTAATTCCTATCTTCTCCACCGTTCCTTTATAATTTCCGACTGCAATGAAGTCACCCACACGAAACGGCTTGTCAAAATGAATTGCGAACGAGGAAAACAAGTCGCCCAGAATGTTTTGCAAGGCAAACGCGATCGCAATGCCGCCAATACCAAGACCGGCAATGAGAGAATTGATATTTATGCCAAGATTGGAAAGTACGAGCATGCCGCCGATCACCCATAGTGTTGCTTTCAAAAGTCCGCTGATAAACGACACGGCGCCTTTTGTCCCGTCTTCCGCACCTTCGCCGGAAAACCTCTTGCGCACAATATAGTCAATGAGTATCTGCGTGGCAATTACAATTTGAACCACTATCCATACGACCAGAACAACATCAATAGCTTTTTTGAGAGTATTCCCCAATACCAAAAAGTAGAGGGCGGCGTAAAACGCCAAGAAAGAATAGAACGGGGGGCGAAGACTTCGCACGATAGAAACGAGCGTATCGTCAATATCGGTTTCTGTCTTCTCGGCAAGCTTTTCCAGACGCCTCAAAACCATGACCTGAAACACTTTGAAGACGCCGAGGAAGACAAAAAAGGCCGCCAGTGCGATAGCAAGATCACCTACTGTATTGCCGGCAAGGGAGTAGTCCCACACCTCAAGTGTCATAATATCTTCAAGCATGATATAGAACTTTGAACAGAAAAGTTGGCTGGTTGCCTTAAAGCATGTCTTAAAAGAAAAAGTAGGGAAAAGTGGTGACCTAAGATGCCGCCGTTTTCCCTTTACCCAGCAGGTTGTTTACTTTTTCAATGATTTCATCCAGTGTGAAATTCGCCTTCACCATAAAGTCAGTCGCGCCCAAAGAGAGCGCTTTGTCTATGTCCTCTTTTTGTCCCAAGTTGGAGAGAACAATGACAGGCAACGATGTCGTTTCCGCGGATTCTCTGATCTTCCCCAGTATAGAAAAGCCGTCTTCCCCGGGCAGAAGAAGATCCAAAAGCACGATCTGCGGCTTTTTTTCTTTTAGGATCTCAAACGCCGCGGTGGCATCAATTGCGCTCTCAACCTCAAAGCCCGCCGCAAATAATTTGCGTACGAGAAGTTCCCTCAAAAATTTATCATCCTCTACAATAAGTATTTTCCGTTTGTTTCCACCTTCTGCCATGTTGTTTTCTTGTGTAATAATATTGCGACATCGCGCACACGATAGTATGCCCTTATCATACCCATAATAATCGGGGTGTGCAACAGCAAAAAATCGCTTTTGGGGATAAGAACAGTTTTCCAGCTTGGCCCTTATTTTCGCTTCACTTCATTCAATCGGGGCGCCGAGATATCTCACTCCTCGGAAACCCACGGTTTCACGACTCGGCTATCGCCTCCCTGCACTGCTGTCCGACACTCTCCGCCGGCTGGCGGATCGTTGCCTTCCTCCACGGGGAAACAAGTGTTTCCCCGCCTGTCCGCCTTTGGCGGAACCCCCTTCCGGTTCGATTCCCGACACACCTCTTATTCACTTTGTTCTTTCGGGGCGCCGAGAATCGAACTCGGACCGCTCGGTCCCAAACCGAGTACACTACCACTATGCTACGCCCCGTTACAAATATCCGACAAACACTCCGCTATCCTAACACATTTGGATAAAAGTCCAACTCTTAGAACCTGTCTACAAAATTATGTTCTCCAAAAACCGCATCCTTGCTATTTTTGCACGCCGGTCAAGGAACACCACCACAGCATTAAACTGCCAATCCGCATCCTCGGCAATATTCTTTTCGAGCAAGTATGTTTGAATTGTCCGTGAGAGTCTTTTAAGTTTCCGGGGGTGAATATTTTCCTCTGGTCTATAGGAATCATGAGAAACATTCTGTAAATTTTCACAAGAAACCGTCTTTACTTCCACAAAGTGAGTTGTGCCCCTCTTCCTAGCAATAATGTCTATCTCACCCCACTTTTTCCAATAATTCCTCCCCACCACCTCAAATCCTCGTTTTACAAGGAATTTACACGCAATATCTTCACCGATCTTTCCTACTTTTTGCTTGTTCGTCTGTGGCATTTCTTTTAAAAAAGTTTCATATGTAACGTTTTTTATGTTTCCTAGGAAACATTTCTTCTGTTCTCATTAAGACATTTGGTATTTAGAGTAAAATATACAAAAATAGCGTTATTCTAAGCCATATTCTAGACGATAAGGACACTTTCATTTGACCTCTTTAAGACAAACAATGTCCGTCTTTTATACACATATCCACAAAGTTATCCACAGTTTTCCGCTATTTTGCCCTTATTTTTAGGTAAAAAGACTTTATTTTTAGAAATTATGTTGGATTATACGATAAAGGACTGTTTTTGTCTCTTTCTCCCTGCCTGCATACTTAGGAAACTTTTCGTGCTCTGGCGTGTCAATAATCTCTGAGATTCTAATTTTACAAAAAAGTACTGTGGCCTTTTGCCACAGTACTGGTTTACTGGTTGGTGCTACGCGTGCTCAACCGCCCCTCTTAGGGTTTTTTCAAGTGAATGGAATATGGGTATGCTATTTTTCTTTCCGACATAAGCCAGATAACGCATTTTTGGCGCATCTTTTGGGAAACCAAGGATGATCTTGCCGGATTTTACGTACATTCCAAACTCAACATTTGTAGTAAATGCAGGAAGTGTATCAAGGTCTCGTGGTATCCAGAAGACAATAACAGAAGCCACCTCCAAATATGTTAGTTCCCATTCCACTTGGGAATCATAGTTGGGAGCCCACTGTCCGTCTCGGGGCAACGGAACAAAAACATTCCCCCTGAAACCCATGTTCTCCAAAATTTCAAGAGCAGTAGGTCTCCAGTCGTAATGATCTTCATCGCGCGGACTTGGTCCTGCTAAAAAAATACTTTGTGAAGGAACACTGTTTGGTTTTTCGTGCGCGTATACTATTTTCATCATTCTGTCTCCTTAAAACTCGCACCAATCTATAAGCAGTAAACACTATTTTACTTTTTTTATCAATATACACCCTGAAAACATCTAGCCCCGACACCATCCCGCCGTAGGCGGGGGTGCCGGGGCAGGCCTGTTCCCCTCTTTAAAGCCTTGTCCTCTGATCAATGACCCAACGCTGTATGGGCGTTAAACAGAGCGCTCTTTTGCGTCTTCTAAGCCGCCTTCAAATAATTTGGAGGCGGCTTTCTTGTGCGGGTAGGGAGAATCGAACTCCCGTCTCATCCTTGGCAAGGACGTGTCATACCACTAAACTATACCCGCAAGTGAGGAGTACAAAAAATATTATACTCAATACGCTGATTTTTACAATTTCTTTGTGCCCCCGCCAGGACTTGAACCCGGAACGACGGTTCCGAAGACCGTTGTGATATCCATTTCACCACAGGGGCATACTTCACCACATACTACCGCACAATAAGAAAATACGCTACAATGAGTCTGCAATGAAAGCACCTTTTGCCATACCAAAAGAAGTTTCACATATAACAGAAACGCTGGAAAAGGCTGGTTTTGAGGCCTATCTTATTGGTGGATGTGTACGAGATATGATCCGCGGGCAAAAACCAAAAGATTGGGATGTCACCACAAGCGCAAAACCGGCAGATATAATGAAACTTTTTGAAAAAAGTTTTTATGAAAACGAGTACGGAACGGTGGGCGTAGTGAATGAAAATGTTTCAGATGAGACATTGAAAGTTGTTGAGATCACGCCTTTCCGCATTGAGGGAAAGTACACCGATGGAAGGAGGCCGGACGAGGTGCACTTCAGCGATAGTCTGGAAGATGATCTCAAACGAAGAGACTTCACAATAAATGCCATCGCGTACCATGTCTCTAAAGGACAAACTATTGACTTTTATGGCGGGCAGGACGATATAAAGGACAAAGTTATTCGAACGGTTGGGAAGCCGAAAGAAAGATTCTCGGAAGATGGTCTCCGAATACTCCGTGCGGTTCGGCTTGCCACGGAACTTGGTTTCACGATTAACACGGAAACAAAAGAATCGATTAAAAAACTGGCTCCAACGCTCGTAAATATTTCAAAAGAGCGTATTAGAGATGAATTTATAAAGATCATCATGTCCGATCATCCCTTGGATGGTATTGCTCTCACGCGAACGCTTCATATTCTGCCGTACATAATCCCTGAAATAGAGGAGGGGGTAGGCATAAAACAAAATGGCGACCATATATATACCGTATGGGAACACAACCTGCGAGCGCTTCAACACGCCGCAGATAGGAACTGGTCGTTTCATGTGAGACTTGCAGCGCTACTTCACGACGTTGCAAAACCACACACACGGAGATGGTCAAAAGAAAAGAAAGACTGGACATTTTACGGGCATGACGTGGTTGGGGGAAGGGTTTCACGAAAAACACTGGAGCGGTTGAAGTTTCCAAAAAAAATCGTTGATGTGGTGTCAAAACTTGTGCGATACCACCTCTTTTTCTCTGATGTAGAGAAGATCACCCTTTCGGCCGTCCGGCGCATCGTGCGCAACGTAGGACCGGAACACGTCTGGGACTTGATGAAAGTGCGTGCGTGCGACAGGATCGGCATGGGGAGACCCAAGGAAACGCCGTATCGCCTCCGAAAATACGAAGCGATGATAGAAGAAGCCATGAGGGCGCCTGTTTCCGTGCAAATGCTTAAAATTGACGGGGATAAAATAATGGAGGTTACACGGGAAACGCCGGGACCCAAGATCGGGCTCATACTGCACGCCATCCTTGAAGAAGTGCTTGATGATCCAGATAGAAATACAGAAAAGTTTCTCGTGAAACGCTCAAAAGAATTAGCGGGGCTGCCGGGCACTGAATTAAAAAAACTTGGCGAAAAAGGAAAAGAAGTAAAAGAGGAAAAAGAGGCGAAAGAGGTGGCAGAGATCCGCAAACGCCATTGGGTAAAGTAAGGCAATCTGTAACCTGCAACACGAAACTTATAACTTTCTTTTAAGCTCTTAACGCATAATTTCTCAAACTCCGCCGCAGGCGGAGTTTGAACGTTACAAGTTACAGGTTGCACGTTACAAGTTATGGGTTTGACATGTGGGAGGCGCCAGAGTAGTATGGTGCCAGTGAAATACCATACTTGATAGTAAGGAGAAAAGTAATGTGGTTCATTGAAAATAAGCTGTTGCGGTTCCTTGCAGTTATCGCGGTTACTGCAGTGGGTTCTGCGCTCTTCGTATTTATAGCCATTGTTCACCCCGACAATTTAGTAAGTGCTCTGGGGGCGCTCCTTGTTGTTTGGTACTTCCTCTATTTCAGCTGGAAGAAATTTTCTACAAAAAAGCACTGACATACGGACTTTCTTTAAAGGACATTCTTACACGGATGTCCTTTATTTTTTATGTAGGAAACGAGGGTGGGAAAGCGTCGCGGTGTGGCACACACGATAAATTGCAAACACTCTTAAAAATTTGTTTTCTCCATGCGGACGCGATACACTTGAGAGAGCATTGTCGTTTCCATCAACACAATAAAAGGGAGTACTTCCGATGTCAAAAATACGTTCCTTGCCGTCTCGCGTACGCGCGAAAGAAGTGGGGCTTACGATACCACCAAACATGAACCCGGAATTATACCGCGCGGGGTATGAGCACGGCTTGAAGAGCAACACACTGACCAATTTTAAAGCCTCGTACAGAGCGGGGTTCAGATGCGCCAAGCTTGAGCAAAAAGCCAAAAGCAGAGTAGCGAGCTTGCCGCAAAAAATGAAATTTATGGTTCGCAAACCATAAAACACAAACACACAAAACGCGCATACGCGCGTTTTTTCTTTACCCCACAACACATAGGAAAATCCATTTGTTTCCTTTCGACAGAGCGAGGGTTTCCTATTTTATAAAACATTTCGGAGCCCCGAGCGGGCATGGTTTTTGCGCAGCGCCTGTCTGCGCCAAGCGAAGCGCAGCAGGCATGGAGCGGAGCAAAAGAGCGAGGGCGAGCCCCCACACCCTTCGTTGTATTATTCTGCCAAAGGCAGAACGCGCAAAGCGCAATACAACGAAGGGTGTGGGGGCGAGAATAGCAAAACTGCCCGCTGGGGCAGTTTTCACCCCAAGGGTACAGGTGTGTGTTTTACAAAAGAGGAAATCCGAGTGGCCTTTAATCACGCCTTTTCCCGTGAAACGCTTGATGCACTTCGCGGAGCTGTTTGTCGGTTACGTGGGTATATATCTGGGTCGTAGCAATGTTCGCATGCCCCAAAAGCGCCTGGACGCTGCGAATGTCCGCACCGTTTTGGAGAAGGTCGGTGGCAAAAGAATGACGGATAATATGGGGAGTTACCTTTTTTGATATGCCCGCTTTGATCGCATAGTACTTGATGATCCGCTCAATGCTTCGTGGGGTAAGCTGTAACGACCCTTTGTCATCTGCTAGAGTTTTGCCAATGCGAACGAACAGCGCATCGTCCATGTCCACCCTCTTAACCAGATATGCTTTCACCGCTTGTTTTGCGCGGGGCGAGAGAAACACTACCCGCACTTTCTCGCCTTTTCCGCGCACAGAAAACTCATCTTTCGCAAGATCCAGATCACGCGGGAGTGAACAAAGCTCCGACACACGAAGACCCGTCGAAAAAAGCATCTCCAGCATGGCTTTGTCTCGCAAGCTCTTGAGATCACCCTCCTTCGGTGCATCTAGGAGCCGCGTCAACTCTTCCGCCGAGATAAGATCAAGGGTGCGTTCGGGAACTTTCGCAAGCTCTATGCGTTCCGGTCCCAGAGAGGGAATACCCCTATATACGAGGTATTTCAAAAACGAACGGAGAGCAATGAGGTGATAATTCTGAGTCCGTTTCTTAAGTGTTGTTTCGGGTGAAACACCGCCCGAGGCAATGCCCGTCGCACTGCCCTGAGCGGGCTGTCTGTTGAGCCAAAGCCGGTAGGCCCTCACCACCTCGTCCGTAATGTCACGTGGCCGCGTGACCTCCGTATGAGTGAAAAAGCGCGTTAGGTACCTATCGTAATTTTCAACCGTTTTCAGGCTACGCCCCCGCTCAATTTCCAGATATGCAAGGAACTCCTTTTTTAGTGTAGATATGTCCATGGTGTCGCACAATATAATAGTATCATATTGTTCTCAAAAATGCCTGAAATATGGATTCCGCCTTCTACGGAGGGACTTACTAAATAAGTTGCTACGAACTATTGCCAAACATTGGCGTGATGATATAATGTAATTGACGGATTATAAGCTTAAATAATAATAGTTATGTTTAATCTTTTTAAGAGCAAGAGCAAAGAAGAGCCTAAGGCGGAGAGTGGCGCACCCGGCATTGAGGTGGAAGAGTCAGAGTTTGATGAAAAGATCACCGTAGAAGGAGGAGTGGGAGAGCAGAAAGTCACCATAGAAGAGGGATCTGAGGAACAGACGGAGAGGAACGCAGAAACCGTGTAGATATTGGTTTCGTCATAAGCGACGAAAAATATTGATACAATATACGATCTAAACAGCGGCTTGCAGGTCTGGAGACGGTAAATATCTTTACCGTTTTTGGGTGAAGATATTTTTGATAAATATATTGACATACTGCAGGTCTATAAAAACCAAGAAAGCTATGAAGAAAAGAAGTGCGGGAATAAAAAAAGATGTATCGACATCACCCATAGAAATGGATGGTATCATTATTGAAAAAGAGGGCGAGAAGAGTGGTGATGATAAGGATATAGACGCTCTGGAAGAGGATGTGGCGGGAAAAGAAAAGCTTTTTAGCGCTCTGGGGGTAGAGATGCCCACAGTACGCCCCGCCACAAACGATAGTGCGCTGGAAACCCGAGTCGTAAAAGAGGAGCTCCTTGATGAGGGCAACATAGAGGTGCTCAAAAGCGAAGAGATAGAAGATGGATTCTAGTAATAGGCAAAATTTTGGTTTATCGTGTAATGCTTCCTACTTAAAACTTGAAGTTAAAACAAGAGAGTAGTCCACGGAACGACGTTTTTTCAGTAGACTTGCAAATATTAATGATGTATGCTATAATTACGACGATGTTAACTGCAAAGAAAAAACAGAATATTATAAAGAAATATCAAATAAACAAGAACGACACTGGGTCCGCCGAGGTTCAAGTCGCTCTTTTGACGAAACGAATAAACGAATTATCCTCCCATCTAAAAAAGAACCACAAAGACAACCACTCAAGAAGAGGATTGCTCCAGATAGTGGCAAATCGCCATTCGTATCTGAAATATCTCAGGAAAAAAAGTGAAAGAAGGTATGGCGCTTTAAAGAAAAAACTGGGACTCAAATAAGACCGACTTTGCCCAACTTGTAACACTCAAACTCCCGCCTGTGGCTGAGCTTAAGGAGCTATGCTTTACGAGTTGCGCGTTAAATAGTTATAATAAGTCACATATTTACAGGTAATTATATAAGATAACCAGAAATTTCTGGTTGCGTCACATTGCACACATGACCGTAATAAAACACAAACAACAGAGAGTGGGAATTTTTATAGATGCTCAAAACCTCTATCATAGCGCGAAGAATCTCTACAAAATGAAAGTGAACTTTGGCGCTGTCATGGAAGACGCAGTTGCAAAGCGGCAGTTGGTACGCGCCATTGCTTACGTTATCACCACTGAATCAGGAGAAGAAAAAAGCTTCTTTGAGGCACTTGAGAAGCTCGGCATAGAAACCAAAACCAAAGATTTACAGATCTTTTTCGGCGGGGCAAAAAAGGCTGACTGGGACGTAGGACTTGCGGTTGACGCCATACGGCTTTCGCCAAAACTTGACACTATCGTTATTGTCTCGGGAGATGGGGATTTCGTCCCTCTTGTAGAATACCTGAAGCTGCACGCGGGCGTGCAGGTTGAAGTGATAGCATTTGGAAAATCAGCCTCATCAAAATTGCGCGAAGCCACGGACGATTTCATTGACCTGTGCGAGAACCCTAAAAAATATTTGATCGGATATAGGCAAACACGGAGAAGGAGATAAAAAAAATCCCCCATCGCAGAGATGGGGGATTTTTTATTACCGGCGTGCACGCATGCGAACACGTACAGGCAGCTTCGCCTCGGCTTCGCTCCCGACTTTGCCGGGCAAGCCATGCGGTATTTGACCCATAATTTCAAGCGAGAAACATGCGAGAGTTTTATTCTTGCAATGTTTGAGCGCAAAAATTGTAAGTACCCAGATATTAAATCCTCGGCTCGGATGTGCGAATCACTCGCCCTGCATCGCTAATAAGACATTGGGGGTTTTCTTAGTCAAAAAAACTGCTATAATCAACGTATTAACAGGTAATCGGCGCGAGTCTTTGGATACGCAGGATTGAAATGTGGCGTTTTAATACTGAAACCCCATGGTAGAAATTCAATTTTTGGTTATATTTTAATATCTATTAAAATATAACCAAGAGTTGAACTAATGCTCTATGAGGTCTCGGCAAAAATTGAATCTCACTACGGAACATGTCTGGAAATCGCGCTCAAATATGACGTTATGCAAAAAAAAGAATACTCTATAGAGGTCGGGGGGAAGACTCTCATCGCTGAGTTCTCTGATCTGACCGATCAGGCGAACGGCTCCGTTATACTAAGGTACGGAAACACAGTAGTGCTGGCAACGGCTACCATGTCTAGGGAAAAAAGGGAGGGATTTAGCTTTTTCCCCCTCACTGTTGATTATGAAGAAAAGTTCTACGCCGCCGGGCAGATATTGGGAAGCAGATTTATGCGGAGGGAAGGGAGGCCTTCGGATGAAGCCACTTTGACCGCGAGGGTCGTGGACAGGACAATAAGACCCCTTTTTGAGCATCATATCCGCAACGACATACAAGTTGTGCTAATGGTCCTGTCGATAGACGAGGATGATCCGGATATTTTGGCGATCAATGCGGCATCATTGGCTCTCGCCGTGTCCGATATTCCGTGGGGAGGGCCGGTAAGCGCGGTGCGCATCGCAAAACACAAGGAGGAGAGCGAGCTTGTGGTCAACCCCGATTACGCTTACCGAAATAGCGACGACAAAGAGTTTGAGATGGTCGTGTGCGGCAAAGACGGAAATATCAATATGATCGAAGCGGGAGGAAATGAGGTGGGCGAAAACGAGATGACAGGAGCGCTTGAGAGGGCTGTGGAGGAAATAGAGAAGCTTCAAGAATTCCAGAAAAAGATCATAAAGGAGATTGGCAAAAAAAAGATCGTCTTAGAAAAACCGCAATTCCCCGAAAAAATGAGGGCGCTTTTCAAAGACACGATCGAAGGTAAGCTCTCGGATGCGATATTCGCCGAGCCCGGCAATGAGCGGATCATGGACTTGAGAGGAGAGTGGGTCGCGAACGTTGAGGAAGCGTTTCCAGAAGAAGGATTCTCGCTTGCGAGAGACTATTTTGAGGAAAGAGAGAACGGTGTACTTCATGTAGAAGCACAAAAAGGACGGCGCGCCGACGGGAGAGAGATGGACAAAGTGCGAGAACTCTATGCGAAAGCGGGCGGGATCTCGCCCATTCTGCACGGCTCGGGAATTTTCTACAGAGGAGGAACGCATGTGCTCTCCGCGCTGACGCTCGGAGGACCCAAGGACTCCCAGCTTATTGAGGGAATGGAGATACAGACAAAAAAGCGCTTCATGCACCACTACAACTTCCCGCCATTCTCAGCGGGAGAGACGGGGAGAATGGGGGGCGTCAACAGAAGGATGATAGGACACGGCGCACTCGCGGAAAAAGCGCTCTCGGCCGTGCTCCCCTCACAGGAAGAATTCCCATATACAATAAGAATTGTGTCGGAATCAATGGCATCCAACGGATCTACCTCCATGGCCTCCGTCTGCGCAGGAACACTTGCGCTAATGGATGCGGGGGTTCCGATCAAAAATCCAGTAGCGGGAATCGCGATGGGGCTTATGATGGAAAACGAAGTAGCAAACAGTAAAAATCAAAAATACAAGATCCTAACCGATATTCAGGGACCGGAAGACCACCACGGTGATATGGACTTCAAGGTTGCCGGTACGAGAGATGGCATTACCGCGATACAGATGGATGTAAAAGTTGATGGAATACCGCTTAATATATTGAATGAGGCTCTTGAGGGAGCAAAAAAGGCGCGGAACCATCTGCTAGATACAATAGAAGCGGAACTGCCCGCCCCGCGAAAAGAGATATCCCCTTCCGCGCCCAA
>BTQM01000014.1:0-16963 GCA_036985875.1 Patescibacteria group bacterium | reverse complement strand
AACATTCATACTTTCAAGCCGAGGAGTTAATATATGAGTACATATAATCCCATCGCTCGGACATTGTGAAAATAAATTTTCACATGCTCCTCGCTTGAAATTATAGGTAAATACCCTGCGGTTTGCCGCAGGAATGAGCGAACGGAGTGAGCACCGAATTAATACATCGGGGCTTGCCCCGATGATCCTTTATACATGGCACACAGGTAAATATGTGAAGCTACTGTGCCGGACCGACTATATGATAGCAATGATTCCCCCCTTGCTTGCACGACACCATTTTGTTTGTTAGGGTGCAAGAGGTACATTGGACGTTGAAATAGAGAGGATCTCGCAATGAAAAGACTCCTTGTTTTTGTATGTATCTTCGTTTTCTTCTCGCCTGCTTCTGGTGTAGCAAATGCACAGTCAGCGGAAGATCTTATACGAAAAATGAATAAAGAGATGTATGCGTTGCATACATCAGTTAGAGAGCGAAAAGAAACCGTTCAAGAAAGCAGGCGCAGGTTCCACATGCTTGTGCGAGAACATATACTGCCGCATGTTGATATGCGGAGAGTCTCAGGGTGGGTACTTGGGCAACATTGGAGAAGGGCGAGTGCAGAACAGCGTAGGCGTTTTACCTCCGCATTTACCAAACAGCTTGTTTCCCTTCTTGCCAAAGGTTTCTTTCAGCAGAATAGCGAAATAAAAATTCGTAGCATATTCACTCGCGGCAAGCCGAGCAACACCTCGGCACAAGTGGTTGTAGAGTACGAGGATGAAGAATCTTTGTATGAGGGAGATACTTTCTACGTGACGTACATCCTCTATAAGAATAAGCAATCCAAGTGGAAGATTTATGATGTCAAAGTCTCCGGCTTTAGTCTTGTTTTGCTTTATCGCGGCAAATACGATTGGCAGATACGGCAATATGGGCTTGAGGAGACCATCAAGCGTTTGGAGAAAAAGATCCGAAAATTGACCGCAAAAAGAAAATGACAAAGTATCATTGCTTATCAAGCTGCAAAAAGGGCTTCCACCAGGAAGTCCTTTTCTTTTTCAAGAGAAAATGTTTGTTTGGATTGCCCCCCCCCTCCACTTCTCGGCAAGTGATCAATGTTGCGCGAAAAACGCTTCGTACGCGAAAAATACAATGATAGAGACTGTGCCCAAGACTGCAACCCAAACAAGGAAAGAAAGCAATATTTTAGTTTGCGTGTTTTCGCCGCTACTATCGAAAAATACTAGCGCGATTCCCAAACCGGCGAATGTGAAGAACGCCAGCACCCCTTTGCCGATCCAGTGATGCACAAACGCGTTGGCAAGGAAAGATTTCAGTGGCTTGTAAAGCTCTCCTGCGATCACAAGCAGCACAATGACGCCAATGGCCGCTATTGCACTCGCGGCAAATGAGTTTACAATTTGAGCTTTTGAAATACCTTGTTTCGTATTTTGAAAAATTTGCTTTTCCATAGTTTTTTTACATCTCCTACCCTCGTTATTTTGCCGCCTCTTCCATGCGGTATTTTGAGAAGCCCTATTGCCCTGCCGCTCCCGAAATCACGATTCCCGCGAGCGCAATGAACGTTCCGATTGCAACCACCACTCCGGCAAGAGCGGCGAGCGAATTTTTAAGGTCTCTTTTCTCAAGAATTTCCCTGCCCAAAAGCGCTATCACTAGAAAAATAATAAACGATAAAAACGGCAGGAAGAGAAATATGTGCTCTTTTGACTCCATAAGAAGCGTATGCGCCCACGGATACGCTCCCTCTTTTATTGTTGGCTTAACCGCCGCGCCGTAATAGATGACATAGTAGTATCCCCCGATAAGCCATGAGAGCATATACGACGCAAATGCGGTGAAAGACGTGTATTTCAAAAATGCCAAAGACGGCGCCCTCTTCAAAAGGCCCATCAGCACCGCATAAGAGGCTATTATTCCGACGAGACCTATTATCACATGCAAAACAAGTGCGCTGCTTAAAATATCCATGCTATTTTTTTACGTATGCTTTTTTAATCGTTTCTAATATATATGCCACCGCAAAAACGGCGACAACGTAACCGATAAGGATCTCCAAGAATGAATAGGGGATACCGCGCCATGCTCCCAAGACAAGTGCCGCATACCATGAGGTGAGCGAGAGGGAAGTGGCAAGCCACATCGGCATTTTTCTTATTTGGATCATCACAGCATTTGCTACAAGCACTAGCACAATGGTCAACTTTGCCCACAGCGCCCCGTTCAAAAGCAGCGCTTCCGCGCCGTTCAGTCGGTAGAGAAGCAGAAAACCAAAACCGGAGAGCACGAGAAGAACAAGCCCCGTCCGCATAATAGCGTATGTTGTCTTGAGAAAATCGCCCTCCACAGGACTTACCACCCCGTCGCGTATTGCTTTGAGATAGAACACTTCCGCAAACGTCGCACCGCCGACGCCGAGTGTAGTTCCAATAATATGTGTGACAATTAATAACGTTTCCCAGTCCATATTGTTCTCTTATTGAAATTTTAAGCGATATACACAATAGATGCAACGTGCTGTGTGTTATCGGCGCAAGAAAATCAAATAGGGACAAGGAAGGGTTGCCTACTCGCTTTCTGATGGGAACTAAAAAAGCCCTAGCATCCAAAAGGATACTAGGGTTATTTTGCCTCTGTTTTTGACTTCCAAAATATCTCCAACGTTTGTTGTGCTGAAATTTGAGCCAAAGCACGCAGCTTATGCGGATCTCTTGTGAGAAAGTGTGTTCCGTCATCCGGTGCCCACAAGATTCCCCAATTAATGTCCTGTTGCGACTGGAGGTATTCAAGAGATTCGCGATAACGAGTGCGACTGCGCAACATAAGTTGGGTTACGCGTGCCGGCGAATCTCGAAGTACCAATGGCGCAAGGAGTTTTTCCAGGAAAGGTTGTTTCTCCCGCCTCATTCTTCGCTCTGACTGGTTGGCGATAATAAGGAGGTCGGTGGGGCGAAAATTCTCAATGAGCTTATTTGTCGGAAACGGAATCCCGATCCCGCCGTCAATACAGGAGTGACCATTAACATTGATTGTATGCCCATAAAGACCTGGCATAGCCGTTGATGCTTTGATGGCGGTGATCATGTCTGGAGAGGCATTTTTTGCATCCAGCAAGATACCCTCGCTGGTTTGGCTATCAGTCACGCCTATGAAAAAATCTGAACGATGCGCTAAAATTGCTTCAACGTCTAATTTTTTTGGACCACTTCGGAAGATTGACTCAATAAAATCAATGTCCACGACCGGCTTGCGGGAGTACTTGATAAATCTCGGCGGTAAATCCACATAGAAGATTGAAGTTCCCAACATGGTTTGTGCGTGGCCGCCAAGAAAATATGCTCCAAGTGGCGCGCCAGTGGAAATGCCGATTACGACGTCAAACACGTTGCCTAGACCAAGATCGTGGAGGGAAGTGAGGATACCTCCACCACTCGCACCACGCATCCCGCCACCAAGTATTAGGAGCGCAGTCCTGATTTTTTTATGCTCCTCGTCATGCTTTTTGAGAAGATCGCGCTTTGCATATAAGTTTTGAATGAGCTGTGTAGAAAGAGAATGGCTCACACAACACCTCCGTTTATTAAAGTACTTAGGTCTAGTAACTAATTTAGCTCCCGCACCTTAGTTTGTCAATACGGGTGAAATTGTGACGGAGGGATCCAGCATCAGCTCACCAAATTGGCTTTGCGTTAGATCATCCACGCCAACACCGAGGGCTTTGGCTATTGTTTTACGTGCTTATCGATCGCATTGAAAAATTCTTCGGAATTATTCACAATGAATCCCAATTCCTCCAACTCTTTTTCCAGCTCTTCTCGCTCGTGTAGTCTTCCCGATTTTTTCAAAGAAGAAATAGCTTCGGGAATTATTTCAACATGCGACAATCCTGTGTTCCCATTCACATAAATTAAATTATATCCTTTAACATTAAATTTTACGCTATCTGCATTAGCGTAACCCAGAGTAGCTGTTTTTGGTTTTAACGCATCACGATACATGTCTTTTATTTGTTCGACGGGAACTAAGACCTGAGAACCGTTCTCTATATATTCTTGCAAGTTTTCAAATTTATTTTTTTCTGCATCCTCAAAATTTTCAAAATTCATATAATATTTTGTTTTATTTTGATAAATCCCATTGCGGGCTACCTCGGGCTGGAGCCGTGATCGACGTTGCCCCGTAAGGTCATTTTACTATTTTTTAGGATATAAATCGAAGGCTCCTCGTGCGCTCTTATTTTCTTAACTGAAGGATACTTTGAATTAGTTCTGGAAACTCTTCTTGTATAAAGTGTCCCTTATCTTTAAATACTACCATTTCTGCAGTGGGCAAAGATTTCGCGTATTTTTCAAGATCAACAAATGGTACTACAGGATCATCCTTACTTTGGTAGATAAAAATTTTTCCTCCTTGCCCCTCAAACTTTTCTAAAGTTTGAGGTAATACAAAGTCTGCTAGAGAGCATTCGGAATCCTTATTGTCAAACGGTGCTGCGATTAAATATGTTGCAGATATTTTTTTAGGAAAGTTATTCTCTGACAAGTACTTTGCCACAAAAATTCCTCCCAAGGAGTGCCCGATCAAAACAACATTATCTTCTAAAAAAGGAAAAGTTTTTTCAAACCAAATCTTCCATTCATTGTATTTAGAATTGTACTTACTGGGCATTACTGGAGCTATAACTTGAAAATCACTTCCTAAGTCTTCCCCCAGAGAGTCCTTCCAGCGCTTTGGCTTAAATTCATCTGGATCAAATTCAGTAGTATTTAAGTACCCTATATACCCATCATATGTATCAAAGGTCTCACCACCATGAATAAATATTATCTGCTTTTTCATAATTTTATCCTAACGCAACCAACTAATTTGTATAGCAAATTGCCGACAAGGTGCTTCGAGCATACGAAGAACCTAAGTATCTCGTGCTAGCTGTTAGATGCGGAGGAGGAGGAGGGAACACTCACTGCTCGGCTCCGCCTGCGCTTTCAAACCCCTCGGTTTGAATAATTCCGCCACGGGGAACTCCCGTTCCCCGACCCCCTCCCGTTCGAATCCCTCACTCACACAACAAACCGCCATTTTCAAAACCCCTCCTATTTGTCGGGGTTTTGAAAATACCAGTACGGAGAGTGAGGGATTCGAACCCTCGAAGCCCGTAAAGGCTTACGTCCTTAGCAGGGACGCGCTTTCGACCACTCAGCCAACTCTCCATTTATTTAAGTTTTCCAAATCTACGCTATCACATTTTTGGGATTTTATCTATCGATTTTTTGAAAGATTTCGCGAAAGGCGTCCGGCGATTGACTCGGTGCGATAGATAAACTAGGATGAAAGTATTAATAGATTTAACTCATAATCATATGTTTGAACAACAACCACAACAGGACCCTTTCGGTATTTCTCCTGAAAGAGGGGTAAAGTCGTCATTTGAGGCGAACAAAGAGCTCCTCAAGGGATCTCTCGTTGAGGAGGTATTGAGAGATGCTCACTTGGAAAAATCGGAAGAATTCAAAGAAACCGCAAGAAAGGCACTTTTTGTAAAAGCTGAAGAGCTTCGCCAAATGGGGAAAGACGAGGAGGCGATAAAGATGGTTCTGAAAGATGAGCTTGACCGTCTGTCAAAATTTTAAAACAATCTTCTGCTTTTGGATCTAGAGCATGTCTGAAAATCTGCTTTCGTGGCGAAATTTCCAGATGTTGTGCGAGGCGCCGTCAAAAATTTTAAGGAATATCGAGATATTTTGAGGAATTTTTGACAAGCATTCGCGTAAAATATGGAGATTTTTAGCTGGAATGAGGTTTCCAGACATACTCTAATGCGCGACCGTAAAAGCAATAACATTTCGCGCGCCTGCGGCGAGAAGTGTTTCCCTTGCCTCGCTTATCGTGGCACCGGTGGTGGTGATGTCGTCAATCAAAATGATACTCCTGTTTTTTACGCGCAAAGGCGCTTTTACAAAAAAGCACCCCTTAAGGTTTCGCAACCTTTTTTCTCTGTTTTTTATGGAAACCTGGCTTGGGGTGTCCTTTGTTTTATAAAGGACATTTGTTGCGAGGGTAAAAGAAGAACAGTTGTCTATAAAGGACATCTCCCTCGCAATGATCTCGGACTGGTTAAACCCCCTCGCTTTTGCGCGTTTTTTTGAGAGCGGGATGGGTATGAGGATGGGGTCATGAAAATTTGAGAATATGCTTCGTTCGTGTAATTCTTCAAGCAATCTGTCGTGCACCGCTCCGGCAATTTTCCTTCCTACATCCCTGCTTCCTTTGTATTTCAACAACCAAATAGTTTTTTTGATCGTTTCGTTCCTGTAATCAAAAACGGACACAATGTCGATATCTTCCGTGTTTCCGGCTGGAGGAAGATCGGCAATGCATTTGTCGCAAAGCACGGTGTTCGGGGTGTTGCACCCCGCACATGATCTTGGAAATAGCATGTCCAGAATTTTGTGAAAAAGTTTTTTTAACATATGTGATGCCCCACCCTCGTTTCTAAAGCGCGATTCTCTTCATCTCCCCGCTGTGGATAATTATACGTAATATTGAAAACGTTTCCATCTCTTGTGGTATAATAATTTATGGGTTTCTTACACAGGAAGCCCGTTGTGTGCGGTAGGATAGTCCATAAACCTGCTTTCGTGCAAAATCTGGAAATTTTTAGTTGAGAAATGAGGTTTTCAGATATGTTATAGATCTAATAACACGGTATGGCAAATTTTCTGAATAAAATCATAGGACTTGGCGCCCGCAAAAAGGAAGGAAGCGTGTTGGGTGTTGATATAGGATCTTCTGCAATAAAAATCGTTCAATTAAAGAAAGAAAAGGGCAGGGCAGTTCTTGAAAATTACGGAGAGTTGGCGTTGGGTCCCTACGCAGGGTTCGGGGTTGGGCAGGCGACAAACCTCCCCAAGGAGAAGATAATTGAAGCGCTCACGGATCTATTTCGCGAGGCGGGAATTACCACGAAGAATGCTGGCATATCAATTCCCATGGGTGCCACCATGATCTCATTGATAGAGATGCCGGCGCTTCCCGAAAAGCAGCTTGCAACCTCGATTCCCATAGAAGCCAGGAAATACATACCGGTGCCCATATCTGAAGTGGTAATTGATTGGTGGGTCATACCACAGAGAGGTGAATCCAAGGAAGCGTCTTCCCCTGGCAAGAGCACCATTGATGTGCTGGTCGCTGCCATTCACAATGAAACAATGCGCACCTATCAAGAGATCAAGGAAAAAATGGGACTGATGGATGGGTTCTTTGAAATAGAGATATTCAGCGCGATCCGCTCTGTTGCAGACAGTGAAGCGCCACTTATAATGATTGCGGACATGGGAGCGGGAACGACAAAGCTCGCCATGGTGGAATACGGTATTGTGAGGAATACTCACACAATAAGCAAGGGATCGCAAGATATTACATCCATGTTGTCTAAGTCAATGGGGATTAGTATTGCGAAGGCCGAGGAGGTGAAGCGCAGTTTCGGCCTTACTGGCGAGTTGGGTGGAAAGAAACTTGAGGACATAGGGGGTTTGTCGCTCGGTCATATATTTTCTGAAGTAAATAGTGTACTATTGAACTACCAGAAAAGGTATAATAAAACGGTAGATAAGGTTATTTTGACAGGAGGAGGTGCTCTTTTGAAAGGCATGCTTGAGATGGCGAAAAACAATCTTAAAACAGAAGTTGTCGTTGGCGATCCGTTCACCAAGGTTGAGTCGCCCGCGTTTTTGGAAGAGACATTTCAGGAGGTTGGCCCCGAGTTTTCGGTGGCGATCGGGATTGCGCTTAAGGCGCTTCAGGGTCGGTAGGCGCCGACGGTGCGGGCCACTTAGGATTTTGGGAACATAACAATAATATGGATAAAGACACGAGCGTATCGTTTATACCAAAGAAATCTCTAGCAAAACAAGCAGGACGGCGCAAGCGTCCCCGAAGCTTGTGGCTGTTTTTATCATCTCTCATCTTCTTTCTCACCGTAGCTTCATATGGGGGATTATATTTTTATAATGTTACGCTAGAGGAAGTCCTGACAGAAAAAAATGACAAGCTAGAATCCATAAAGAAGGAGCTGGATCCAACGAACGTTATAGAGAGCGCGATGGCGCTGCAAACAAAAATCGATACCGCGCGCCGGTTGCTTGATGACCACATCTCACTCTTGCCCCTATTTGATTTTCTTGAACGCAATACGTTGAAAAGCGTAAAATTTGACAGCTTCAGTTTTTCAAGAAAGGAAGCCACCGATGCACCGGCATCGGGAGCAGTGAATAGTGCACCGGACGAGTTGGAAATTACTATTTCCATGAAAGGCAGGGCGGTTAGCTACGCGTCCCTCGCTTTCCAGTCAGATGTGTTTGCCGAGGCAAAAAGATACATTAAAAGTTTCTCCATTTCAAATCTGAAGCCGGACGCGAGCGGGGATATCGTGTTTGATTTTAACGCGGTTTTGAATCCGTCATTTTTGTTGTATGCCAATACCTTAGACAGAGCAAGCATCCCAGTGGATGCTATGGAAAGCGAAGAAGACACAGAAGACCTTTCGGAGGGCACGGCAGAAGAAGGTGGCGGTGAAGAAGTTTTGGGTGAGGTGTCCGACGAGGTCGGCATAAATCCTTAAATATATAAGAGAAATACATGTTTAATTCAATCATCCCCATAATTTTAGTAGTTGTTTCCGGGCTTGTCGGGTTTTTCTACATTGAACCCAAGTACGACGAGATCAAGTCAAGCGGCGTAGCCGAAAAAAGCATTGATGACGCACTGCGGCGTGCAAACAAAATTGCCCGCATCACCGAAACCTTATCTGCGGAAATGGACAGTATTTCCGGGCTGGATCTTGACAAGCTGGGTGTTATTTTGCCGAGCGATATTGATACCATAAGGTTCCTTAATACGCTAAACGGCATTGTTGCACGCCACGATCTTACCCTTGAGAGCGCCCGTGTGGACATTGGAGCTGGCGACGAGGCGGTGGATGCGTCTAGCGGAGTAGCGCCGAGGATACCAGAGGTTAAGATATTGAAGGTCAGTTTTTCCGTTACCGCTTCATACGATACGTTCACGGACTTGCTTGCGGATTTGGAGAGAAGTCTGATGTTGATGGACATAGATTCAGTCTCTTTCTCTGCCGTTGGAAAAGAAAAAGAAAATATTTATAAGTACGGCGTCAAACTGCGTACGTACTGGATGAATTGATCATGAAGAATCTTTCAGAAAAAACAAAGAATATATTGATTGGGGTGGTCGTTGTCGCGATCGTCATTGCTGCCTATGTGTTTTTGATTGGAGGCGAAGACAAAAATGAAACAGAACTTCTCGTGGTGGCAGGTACTACCGCGCAAGCGCCAGGCGCACAAGTGGGGGGGATGGTGGCTATTTTAAATCAGCTGAAATTTCTCACCATAGATACTGACATATTTCCAGACAGCGCACTAATAGAGAGTTTGGAGGATTTCAGGATAAAAATATCGCCGGAAGCAAAGGGAAGGGACAATCCATTTTTACCTGTTGGTGAAGACGCGAGCTAGTGTCCAAGATGGCGTGGACATTTTCCCTTACACGATTAACATTCTTCCACTTGCTTCTTACTTTCCTGTCGGTTTACCCAATACAAAATGACTTTTTTAGAGAATCTTTCACAAAAAGGCGTTATAAAAGAAGAAGATATTCTCACGATAGCGCAGAAATCGCAAGAATCGGGCAAAAGCACTGAAGAAGTGCTGTCTGGGATGGGGGTAAGCGAGAACGAAATATTGGAGGCAAAAAGTGAGTATCTGGACATCCCAGTGAGGCATCTGGCGAAGAAAAAGATTCCCTTCAATATTTTAAAGAACGTTCCCGAAGAATCCGCCGCACACTACAAATTCGTCCCGCTTTCCGTGGAGGAAGGCGTGCTTGAGGTTGGCATTGTTGATCCCGACAACATGAAAGCGCGCGACGCACTCCAATTCATCTCCGCGAAAATTAATATGCCAACCAAGGTTTTTCTTATCTCGCAGAGTGACTTTGATGCGGTTATCAAAAGCTACAAAGGACTCAAGGGTGAGGTGACGAAAGCGCTTTCAGAGATTGAAACCGAAATTAAAGGGGCGGAAGGAGTGGAGCTTTTGGAGAAGGACGAAGAGAAAAAAGGAGAGGCGAAAATAAAGGAAGAAGCTCCAGTTACAAAGATCACTGCCGTTATCATCAGGCATGCGACGGAAGGAAACGCTTCGGATGTCCACATAGAACCTATGGAGGACAAGGTGCGGGTGAGGTTCCGCGTTGACGGCGTGCTCTACACCAGCCTGATATTGCCTCTGGAGGTTCACAGCGCGGTCGTTGCGCGGATAAAAATTCTTGCCAATCTCAAGCTTGACGAAAAAAGGAAACCGCAAGATGGTCGTTTCTCGGCGCGGATCGACGGAAGGAAAATTGACTTTAGGGTTTCCACCTTTCCGTCCTATTACGGCGAAAAGGTCGTTATGAGGATTCTCGACTCCGAAAAAGGCGTGAAGAAACTCGATTCAATGGGTCTCTCGCAGAGAAATCTAGATACTATCAATGCGGCGCTCAAGCGCCCTTATGGCCTCATTCTCATTACCGGCCCTACGGGTTCGGGAAAAACAACGACGCTTTATTCCATGATCAACGAGCTTGATAGGGAGCAGAGCAATATAGTAACCCTTGAGGATCCCGTAGAATACAATATTCCGGGGATAAGCCAATCCCAAGTGAGGCCGGAGATAGGATATACGTTTGCCAACGGACTACGCAGCATCTTGCGACAAGACCCCGATATTATCATGGTGGGGGAGATACGCGACAAAGAAACGGCAGGTTTGGCGATCCAAGCCGCCCTTACGGGACACCTCGTGTTCTCCACGCTGCATACCAACAACGCCATAGGAGTCATCCCGCGGCTTATTGACATGGGGGTTGATCCCTACCTTATCGCCCCCACGCTTATTTTAGTGATCGCGCAACGCCTTGTAAAAACCCTTTGCCCCGACTCCAAGAAGCCGATTCCCCTCAATGAGAGCATGCGAATAATGCTTGATAAACAGTTTGCCGATTTGCCCGAAGCCTTTAAAAAAGATATTATTAAAGGAGAGAATTTTTATGAAGCGGTTCCATCGCCAAGTTGCCCCGGCGGTACATCTGGAAGAACACCGGTGTTTGAGATACTGCAGGTTGATAGTGGCATAGAAGGGGTAATATTGAGAAATCCGGTAGAGCCGGAGATATGGAAGGCGGCTAGGAAAAACGGCATGTTGACCCTTAAAGAAGACGCGATTGGAAAAGCGTTTAATGGGATAATTTCTTTCGGGGAAGTGAATACACTTTAAAGATATGTTGAGGTATTGTGATACGATAAAACTCGATAATAGTACATGACGGAGGATAAAAGACGTAAAATTCTTATAGTGGATGACGACAAGTTTCTTCTTGATATGTACGTTATCAAGTTCAAAGAAAATGGTTTCGACGTTGATGCGGCATCTGGGAGCGTGAACGCACTTTCCAAGTTGAAAGAAGGAGTTTCATATGATGCGATACTGTTGGATATCGTGATGCCAACCATGGACGGCTTTGAACTTTTGGAAGGGATAAAAAAAGAGAATCTCTCGGGCGAGGCGAAGCTTATCATATTGTCCAACTTGGGGCAGCCTTCCGACATTGAGAAGGGAACTGCATTGGGAGCTGACGGGTATATCGTGAAGGCCAGCGCTACTCCCTCTGAGGTTGTTGAGAAGGTGCGGGAGATAATCGGCAATAGCAAAAATGAAACAGTAAACATCAACCTGTCTACCAGTAGGCAGGAATGACAATGTAAAAATAAAAAAATTCTTCTTTTTGAATTTTAATCTTTCATATTTAATATTACTACCGTGGATAACAAAAAATTGGAAAATTTCATAGGTGTGGCGCTAAAAGAAGGTGCATCCGACCTGCACCTTTCTGCCGGACATTATCCCACGATAAGGGTGGCGGGTAATCTGATCCCGCTCATGAAAGAAGCAGTACTCTCGCCGGAGGATACAGATAGTTTTGTTACGGAGCTTTTGGGCGAGCATGACAAAGAGGCGTTTTTTGAGAAAAAAGAAGCAGACTTTTCTTACGAGTTTGAGGCGCGCGTGCGTTTTAGGGGGAATGCCTTTTTTCAAAAGGACGGCATAGGCATTGCGCTCCGTGTAATACCGCATGAGATAAAAACCATTTCCGAACTAAACCTTCCGCCGATCATTGAGACGTTCGCTAGAAAGAAGCAAGGGTTTTTCTTGGTGGTGGGTCCTGTGGGGCAGGGGAAATCAACAACCCTCGCTTCCATGATCCAGCTCATCAATGAGGAGCGTGCGGAGCACATTGTAACGATAGAAGACCCGATAGAATATATATTTAAGCCAGAGCGCTCTATTGTGGACCAGAGGGAAGTGCACCTCAACACGAATGACTTCCATTCCGCGCTCCAGTCTTCTTTTAGGCAGGATGTTGACGTGATCATGATGGGTGAGATGAGGGGGCCCGAAACCATGTCGGCTGCCGTTACCGCCGCCGAGACGGGGCACCTGGTGCTATCAACACTCCACACGAACACTGCCGCTCAGACAGTCGACAGAATAATAGACTCCTTTCCATCAGGACAGCAGTCGCAGATAAGGATGCAGTTAGCTAGCTCACTGTTGGGTATATTTTCGCAGAGGCTCGTCCCGAGGATCTCGGGCGGTCTTATTCCAGCTTATGAGCTCCTGATCAACAACAATGCTGTTGCCAGCCTCATTAGAGAGGGGAGGACGCATGAGATAGACGTGGTGATAGAGACAGGTTCAAGGGACGGTATGGTTGACATGAACAGGTCGCTAGCGGACCTGGTAAGAAAAGGAGAGATCGCACCCGATAAAGCGTACACTAACTCCCTTGACCCAAAATCGCTGGAAAGACTTTTATAGCTTCTAGCTTAAGCCAACCAAGCTAATATGTTGTTTAACTACAAAGCAATCACAAAGAGCGGCGAAGAGCGGACGGGGTCCGTTGACGCGCCCACTGAAGATGTAGCCATAAGCTCTCTGCAGAAGAGGGACTTGGTGATCGTTTCCATTACCACCGGCGAAAAGACCTCCATTTTTGAAATGGACATCGGATTTCTAACGAAAGTTTCCAACAAAGAGGTCGTCATACTCTCAAGGCAGATCGCCACACTGTTTGAGGCGAATGTGCCCGCCCTGCGGGCGTTCAAGCTTCTTGCGGCCGAGTCGGAAAACCCGCTTTTAAGGAGGAAGCTCTCCGAAGTTGCCGACGACATACAGAGCGGAATGCCCATATCGGACGCGCTCTACAAACATCCAGACATCTTTTCGGATTTTTACGTTAATATGGTGCGTTCCGGCGAGGAATCAGGCAAGCTCTCCGAGACGTTCCTATATTTGGCAGACTACCTCGATAGGTCATATGCGCTTACCTCGCAGATAAAAAACGCACTGGTGTATCCCGCGTTTGTTGTTTCCATATTTGTACTCGTGATGATCGGGCTGTTTACGTTCATTATTCCCAAGATAGCCGATATTCTCACGGGAAGTGGGCAGGAACTTCCCATATATACAAAGGTAATCATTGGCATAAGCGATTTCCTCGTCAATTACGGACTGTTTACGCTCGTGGTGGCCATTATCGCGGGATTTGGATTCTGGAAGTACCGTCGTGCGCAAGCGGCATCTTTATCGCGCCTTGCGCTTGCGATCCCCATTTTTGGCAACCTCTTTCAGAAGTTATATCTAGCGCGGATCTCTGACAATATGTACACGATGTTGACGAGCGGCATCTCAATGGTGCGCGCGGTGGAGATCACCGCGACTGTAGTTGGCAGCGAGACGTACCGAAAGATACTGGAAGAGGCCGCCGAGGGCATAAAAGCGGGTGAGCCGATGTCGGAAGCGCTTGGTGGCCACGAGGAGATCCCTAACATGATGCTCCAGATGATACGCGTTGGAGAAGAGACGGGAGAGCTGGGCAATATATTGAAGAAGATCGCCGCGTTCTACAGAAGGGAAGTCAATACCGCAGTGGAGACACTCATAAGTTTGATAGAGCCGACCATGATCGTCCTTCTGGGGCTTGGCGTCGGGGTCGTCTTGGCGGCGGTGCTTCTGCCTATCTACAATCTTGCCGGCGGAATTTAGAGGGCGCTCGGGTTTCATCTTTTGTAAAACGCGCATAAACTGCCCCAGCGGGCAGTTTTGCTATTCTCGCCCTCGCTCTTCCCGCTTCCAGCGGGAAACCGTGCCCGCTCGGGCTGCGAAATGTTTTACAAAAGAGAAACCCTCGCTTTGTTGGAGGAGGGGAGAATGCTCGTTCGGACCGTATCATCAGCCAGAGGCTGATGAGCTTCTGGTTCAAAGTGCGGGAGCCTCAATGGGGTGCCAAAGCAAAATCGCAGTCTAGACGTCCGACTTCTGCCATAAGGGGGAGAATGGGCAAGGCCAGGCCTTGCCCATTCATTTAAAGTTATCCACAACCCCCTGTTACCCCTATAATCCTTAATATATTATACTAAAGGGTAGTGAAGTGTGTTAAATCGCTTTTAAAAAAATAAGGTCGAAGAATTTCCCGCCTCGTGCCCGAATCAGGTGGGCGCTTGGTTTTGGCACGAGGCGGGTCTTCCAGCCCTTCGGCTGGGGAAATTACATTATTAATTATTAATTTAAAGTTAAAAACAATGATAAATAGAAAAAAAGGTTTTACGTTAATCGAGCTTCTCGTGGTGATCGCGATCATCGGTATCCTCGCTTCCGTGGTATTGGCTAGCCTAAACTCCGCACGAAGCAAAGGCGCCGACGCGGCGATCAAGGCAAACCTCGCGAACATGAGGGCGCAAGCGGAATTGTACTATGATGGTGCGGGTAACAATACCTACGGTACTGAATCAAGTGTATGTGGTGTTGGTTTGTTTGCCGACACTACTATTGCTGCTGCTGTAACAGCTGCCGCTAGTGCAAGTGGAGGTGTTGCGACATGTGTGTCTGGTGACGCTCTTGTTGGTACCGGTGGTTCAGCGACGAGTTGGGCAATCTCTGTGCCACTCAAGACTAGTGGTACGTGGTGTGTTGACTATACAGGAGTTAGTTCTTCTACGGCAGCGGTCGGTGGTGACACTGCTACCGTGGCTACCGTGTGTCAATAATCCTTCATTTATTCCTGGGTTATTTACCTCCAAAACCACCCCGTCCAACGGGGTGGTTTTGCGTTTGAGACTGCCAAAAAGTTATCCCCATAGACATGTCGTCTCTCCTTCTGCTACCATGACCAACGATCACGGGCAAAGATCATAGAAGCAAGAGAATTTATTCATCTAATAACATATCATCTATGTATCGTCATATTTCTTGGCGGCATTTGCCCGTACCCCTCTCGTTCATCGGTTTCGTTTTCATACTCTTCTTCGCCCTCGCGCAGCCCTCTTTCGCCGCGACCTCTGTCTCCGGCACCATTTCAACTGATACCACATGGACAGCGGCGAATAGCCCGTATGTAGTCTCATCCGACCTCACCATCGCCTCCGGCGCCACACTTACTCTCGATTCTGGTGTTATTGTGAAATCAGAAAAAAGTGCACAAATTTTCGTCAACGGCACCCTCCAAGTCAACGGCACCGCCACCGACAAAGTCTACTTCACCTCCTTCAAAGATGACTCCGTCGGCGGAGACACTAACGCCGATGGCACCGCTTCAACCCCTGCTCTAGGAGACTGGCCGCAAGTACGTGTATTCTCTACAGGCACAGCAAATATCTCTCACGCTGTCTTTCGCTACGGAGGATATGCTTTCGTCAATAATTGCGGCAGCGGTATTACTTGTCAAGGTGCTTTGTATGGTCGTGATGGTATAATTTCAGTTGACAATAGCCGTCTTACTGAAAACGCCGGTGCGGGTATATTTCAGCAGGGCGGATCACTTACGCTAACTGATTCAGAGATTGACACACAGTCTACCGGAGTTTATATCATTGATACTACCGCCCTGCTTACCAACAACTCTATCCACGACAACTCAAGCAAGGGTGTGTATGCGCAGGGGGTAGGGAGTATTTCCTTAAATACTAATACGTTTGCATCAAACGCAGAAGACGTACGTATATCTACTGGTACGCAATTTTCACAAGGAGGTAATATTTCTTCAAGCGGCGCGGGCTCAGGATTTTTCTTTTCTGGTTCTGTTGCACCAGGCATTTGGTCAGCAAGTCCCATGCCGTACGTTATTGCCGCGTCTTCAAATTTGGCAACTGGTAGTATTACCATACAAGATGGCGCGCTATTGCGCCTGAAAGACAATTATTTCACCATCGCCTCCGGCGCCACACTTACTCTCGATTCTGGTGTTATTGTGAAATCAGAAAAAAGTGCACAAATTTTCGTCAACGGCACCCTCCAAGTCAACGGCACCGCCACCGACAAAGTCTACTTCACCTCCTTCAAAGATGACTCCGTCGGCGGAGACACTAACGCCGATGGCACCGCTTCAACCCCTGCTCTAGGAGACTGGCCGCAAGTACGTGTATTCTCTACAGGCACAGCAAATATCTCTCACGCTGTCTTTCGCTACGGAGGATATGCTTTCGTCAATAATTGCGGCAGCGGTATTACTTGTCAAGGTGCTTTGTATGGTCGTGATGGTATAATTTCAGTTGACAATAGCCGTCTTACTGAAAACGCCGGTGCGGGTATATTTCAGCAGGGCGGATCACTTACGCTAACTGATTCAGAGATTGACACACAGTCTACCGGAGTTTATATCATTGATACTACCGCCCTGCTTACCAACAACTCTATCCACGACAACTCAAGCAAGGGTGTGTATGCGCAGGGGGTTCCTGTAGACGCTCGCAACAACTGGTGGGGCGATGCGACGGGACCGTATAACGCGACGCTGAATCCGGGTGGATTGGGGAATAGTGTTTCCGATAATGTGACCTTCGATCCATGG